>CP007053.1:614285-921428 GCA_000242935.3 Opitutaceae bacterium TAV5 | reverse complement strand
ACGTCGAGCATGAGGAGGTTGAGCAGGGTCGCGCCGATGAGCGTGGAGGTGGGGCCGGCGTGTTGGCCGGGCGTGACCTCGACGATGGCATCGCCGGGGACGCCAAGGTTGTCGAGCGTCCAGTCGGCGACGGCGTGGAGATTTTGCCCGCCGGGATGGACGGTTTTGGCCGTCGTGCTCATGGCGAGCGAGGTAAGCCCGATGACGGTGAGGCCCTTTTTCTTCGCGTAAAGCGCCACCTCGATGGGCGAGGCGTTTTTGCCGGAGTTGGAGATCACGATGATGACCTCGCCCGCGCGCAGTCCGTAGTGCCGGTCGTGCCGTTCGGCGAGGCGCGTGCCGTAGCCGACGACGTTTTCCGAAAAACCGTAACCGGGATCGAAAAGTCCCGTGACCGGCATGAGACCGCCGGCGCGCCCGATGATTTCGCGGGCGATCATCTCGCTGTGCCCGCTGCCGAAGGTGTGGAGCACGCCGCCGTCGGCGATGGAGCGGCCGATGACCGGCGCGAGCGCGGCGATCGTGGCGGCGTTTTTCTCGCGGGCCTGCGCAAGCAGGGCGGTGGCGGTGGCAAAGTACGTGTCGGAGAGGAGTGGCATGGCGGGAATTACGGGAAACGCCGTGCAGGTTGACGCCAAAAGCCGGAGACTGAAAAGAACGAAGCGCGCTCGTCTGTCGCCTCATCCGCGCCAGGCGGCGACGATCCGCCGACGCATGGCCTCGTCGGGAAGGGGGCCGAAGGCGGCAGCCGCGTTGCTCGCCATGTGCGCGGGGTTGCCCGTTCCGGGAATGGCGCAGGTGACCGCCGGGTGGCCGAGGACAAACTTGAGCAGGAGCTGCGCCCAGCTTTCCGCGCCGGTTTCCGCCGCCCATGACGGCAGGGGTCGGCTGCTCAGGGAGCGCAGCAGACCGCCTCCGCCGAAGGGCGTGTTCACGATCACGGCCACGCCGAGGTCCCGGGCGAGCGGCAGCAGGCGCTCCTCCGCGGCGCGGTCGCCGAGCGAGTAGTTCAGTTGCACGAAATCCGGTTTTTCCGCACGCAGCACGGACTCCAGTTGCGGGTAGGCGGAGGAAGTGTAGTGCGTCACGCCGAGGTAGCGGATGAGGCCGCGTTCCTTCCGGTCGCGCAGCGTTGCGAGGTGCGTGCGCCAGTCGAGCAGGTTGTGAATCTGCATCAGGTCGATGGGTCCGGCGCCCAGCAATTCCTGCGAACGCTGCATCTGCCGGATGCCCGCCTCGCGGCCGCTCGTCCAGACCTTGGTTGCGAGAAAGGCGCGGTGTCCGCCGGCCATCTCGCCCAGCAGCCTGCCCGTCACGGCTTCGGCCCGGCCGTACATCGGCGAACTGTCGATGACGGAGCCGCCGGCGTCGAAGAGCGCCTGCAGCACGCCGGCCAGTCGCCGGTATTCCGCGCTGTCGTCGGCCACGTCGAAAGCCACATAGGTACCGCAACCGACGATCGGCAGCGCCTCGCCGCTGGCAGGGATGGGGCGCGTCGGCATCTGGCGGGCGACGCGTTCGCCGGCCAGACCGGACCGCATCATCGCCGCGCACAGGGTGCCGCCGCCGAGCAACCGCAGAAAGCCGGCCCGGCTCATGCCGCCGGACGGCACGGATTTTTCGGAGGCTGCGGCGGACGGATTTTCCGGTGTTTTCTTTCTCATGTGTGCTTGCTCCCTGCCCCCCGGCCGGGGCCGGCGGGCAGCGGAAGAAGATGCCATCTTGCGGGCGATCTGGCCAGCCGCGCGCGCGCAATGCCGGTGATCAGCGGCCTGCCGGCGGCAGCTTTTTCAGCCGGGAGGCGATGTCGGCGGGATAAAGATCGTGGAGCGACACCCTGAGCGCGAGAGCCAGAATGGCGGCTTCCAGATCGGTTACGCAGCGGACGCCCGCCTCGATCTTGGCCAGCGTTCCTCGCGAGATGTCCCACCCGGCGACGCCGCACCGGGCCGCCAGCATCTCCTGGGTGAGAGCGAGATTGCTCCGGATACGGGCGACCTGACGGCCGACGATGTTCTGACGACTGGTATGGCGGTGCTCCAATATCGGAGCTCCATCGTGCGCGAAAACAGCCACCAATGTGCTCCGTTTATGGAGCACATTGCACGAACATCAGTGCTAGGATGGCTCGGCCCGCATTCTTCTAACCTGAAACATCATATAACTATCCATGAAAATACCAGCGACTGCTTTTGCCGTGCTCCTTGCCGCTTCTCTTCCCCTTTCAATTCACGCCCGCGTGGACGATGCGAACTACGTTCGCCTTAGTGGCATCTATGCCGATCCGGGAGGAGGAGAGATTGGAGATCACCTCGATGGCAGTGTCGGTGTTCTGTTTTCCGTCGGACGGGAATGGGTACTCGATTTCGACCGGTCCGCATTCCAGTTGGAGTTTGAAACCGGGTGGGTAAAGATGGATGGAGACTATGACGGAGACAGCGGCGACCTTCAGGATATCCCGTTGCTGCTTACGGCGCGGTATGTCTGGAATCTTTCCGACAAGTGGAGCATCGCTGCCGGACCTTCGGTCGGGCTCAGCTACCTGCGCGGCAAGATCGACGGTGTGGGTTCGGATTCCGACTGGGTCTTCACGTGGGGTCTGGGCGTGCTGGTTTCGTATGCCATCTCGGATACCCTTTCTGTCGATGCGGGTTATCGCTATCTGTGGCATGACGATGCCAGCTTCAAGGGCAGGAAAGTGAAAGATATCGAGGGACAGGTCTTCCAGATCGGCATTCGCTTCAGCTGGCCGACGCTTTGAGGACATCTTGGTCCTTCCTGCCGGTTCACTCCGCTTCCCAGCGTCCGTAGATGCCGCATGGCAGGATCTTGCCATCGGCTTCGATCGGCAGGCCGACTTCGCCGCCGGTGATGGTGCCGCCGCGCTCGCGCATGAGCTCGGCGAGAAGGTTGACCACCACCGTCGGCGAGAGGCGGGCGGTGTAGGCATTGATGAGAAAAAACACCGGGCGCTCCGTGAGCAAGGCGCGGCATTCGGTGAGCAATTCCCAGAGGTTGTCCTCCAGCTTCCACATCTCGCCGCCGGCGCCGCGTCCATAGGTCGGCGGGTCCATGATGACCGCGTCGTAACGGCGGCCGCGCTTGATTTCGCGGCGCACGAATTTCAGGCAGTCATCCACAATGTAGCGGACCGGCGCCGATCCGAGGCCGGAGAGCGCGGCGTTTTCGCGGCACCATTTGACCATGCCTTCGGCGGCATCCACATGGCAGACGCTCGCCCCCGCCTTCGCCGCCGCGCAGGTCGCGGCGCCGGTGTAGCCGAAAAGATTGAGCACCGATACCTCGCGGTCGCCGTTGCCGCCCGCGTTTTTCGCGGCGCGGATTTTTTTTGAAAACCACTCCCAGTTGACGGCCTGTTCGGGGAAGAGGCCGGTGTGCTTGAAGCTTGTCGGGTGGATGCGCAGCGTGAGGTCGAGCGGCTGGTAGCGGATCGTCCACTGCTCGGGCAGCGGCTTGCGAAATTCCCAGCGACCGCCACCTTTTTCACTGCGATGGTAAAGACCATCCCAGTCGTTCCAGGGTTTTGCTGCCGATCCTGTCGATCCCGATCCCGATCCGGCGCGCGGCCAGATGATTTGCGGATCGGGCCGCACGAGCGTGTGGGCGCCCCAGCGCTCCATCTTCATGCCGTCGCCGCAGTCGAGCAGCCGGTAGTCGCGCCAGCCATCGGCGGTGACGAGTGTGGAGCGTTGGATGTCGATACGGGCGGGCATGGAGCAGAGGGAAAGGCCGGAGGCCGAAAACGGAAAGCTGAAAACGGACGGAGCCGGGGGGGCGAGCGGAGCGCGCGCCGGAAATCTGCAAGTCTCACGCGACAAATGCCGCTCCGGTTTTGACAGGTGCCGCTCCTCCCGTAGCTTGCGCCCCGCTTATGCAAACCACTACCAAACTCGTCCTGCTTCTGGCAGGCAGTCTCCTGGCCTTCGCACAGGCCGTCAGCGCCGACACCATCGAAACGAAAGATGGTGCCAAACTCGTCGGCACCGTTGTCAAAATCGACGGCGGCAACGTCACTCTCGCAACCGCTTACGCCGGCAATATCACCGTCAAGCAAGCCGAGATCGTCCGCATCGACACCGAAAAACCGCTCGTCGTGCGCCTCCAGGGCGGCACCACCATGGCCGGCACCCTCGCCAGCGAGGGCGACGGCAAGGTCGTCCTCTCCGGTAATGACGGCGCCATTACGACCGGCGTGGACAAGCTCGCCACCACCTGGGGCGTCGGCGAGACCGATCCGGCCATCCTCGCGCAGCAGCGCAAGTGGTCGTACGAGGCCACGTTCGACCTCGGCGGTAAGACGGGCAACAACGAGAAGTTCGGCGTCGGCGCCGGTTTTCTGGCCAAGCTCACCGGCCCGGATGACACGCTCCAGTTCTACACGAAGTATTTTTACGAGAAGAGCGATGGCGACGTCTCCGACGACCGTTTCCTCGCCGGCATCGACTACTCGCGCAATTTCAGCGAACGCGTTTCCTGGTACGCCCGCGACGAGGGTGGCTACGACAACGAGAAGGACATCGACTTCTACAACATCGCCGCCGCCGGTTTCGGTTACGATTTCGCGAAGCGCGACAACTGGAAGCTCACCGGCCGCCTCGGTCTCTCTTACCGTTACGAGACCTACGGCGATCCGGCCATGGACGATGTGAAGTCGGCCGGTCTCGATGTCGGCCTCATCAACTATTACCGCTTCAACAACTATGCGGTGATGAACAATACGCTCAGCTACGTGCCGGCGTTCGATGATTTTGGCGATTACCGTTTCCTGCACGATTCCAACCTCGAGTTTCCCATCGGCAGCAGCGAATGGCGCCTGCGCATCGGCGTGACCAACGACTACACCAGCAGGCCCGCCGCCAACAAGGAACGCATGGATACGACGTACTACACGAAGTTCCTGCTTCGCTGGCAGTAAATCCGGCACGTAGCTGCGAACGCAAGTTCGCAGATCGCCTGCATCCGGACCCTGCGAACTCACGTTCACAGCTACAAAAGGCATGACAAGGCCGGAGCCCCGCCGCGGGGCTCCGGCTTTTTTCGTCTCCGGCCGGACTTTTCGTCTGCTGCCGCTTGACACGTTTGCTATCAAGAAGGAGTTCACGTCCTGCAATGCACCGCCAGCGATCTGCTACCACCTTGTCTGCCCGGGCCCGGCCTTTGCCGGAGCGCCTGCTGGCCGGTGCGCTGGCCTTGCTGGTTTTTGTCCTGGGGCTGGTTTGCGTCTCCCCTTCCGTTCACGCCTGGCTGCACGAAGGCGGCAAACAGCAGGCCAAGGCCTGCCCGGTTTCCGGTCAGGACGATGACGGCGGTTGCGTCGTGCTGGCCTTTGCCGGCGGCCTGACCGTGCCGCTCGGCGACGTGTGCGCGCCTGCCTTGCCTTTGCCGGTCACGGTCATGGCAGGGAAACCGCGCGAAGAACTCCGGCTTTCCTCACCCCGTTACCTGCACCGGCCGGAGCGTGGCCCGCCCCTGCGCGGATAACGTCACGATCCCTTTCTTCACGGCCGGCTTCCCTGCGCGGAGGCGCGTGCCGTTTCTTTCGCCTTTTTTCGCGTCCGTATTCGTCCTGCCGTCGGGCCTGCGTTCTGCGCGCCCGCTTCCCTTTTGCTTCCATTTTTGTTTTTATGAATTTCCCGTTTCGTCTCTCGCTCCTGAGCGTGGCCGCCGCTTCCTGCGCCCACGCCCGGACGCTCCCTCCTCCCGCGTCCGCCACCGGTGCCGAGCCGCCGGTGACGCTCGACACCGTCGTGGTCAGCGCCACGCCTTTCGAACGCAGCCAGGCTGACCTGATCTCGTCCACCAATGTCCTCTCCGGCCAGGACCTGCTCCTCCGGCAGCAGGCCACGCTGGGCGAGACCCTCTCGGCCCAGCCCGGCATGAGTTCCACGTACTTCGGACCCGGCGCCAGCCGGCCCATCATCCGCGGCCTCGGCGGCAACCGCGTCCGCATGCTTGCCAACGGCGTCGATACGATCGACGCCTCCACGACCAGCCCCGACCACGCCGTCAGCCTCGAACCGTTTCTCGTCAAACGCATCGAGGTCGTGCGCGGACCCGCCTCGCTCCTCTACGGCAGCTCCGCGGTCGGCGGCGTGGTCAACGTCATCGATCACCGTGTCGAGACCGAGCTGCCCGCCGCCACCGTCTCGGGCGAACTGGACGCGCATTACGGCACCAATGCCGACGAGTTCGTTTACGGAGGCATCCTCGACGTCGCGCTCTGGCGCACCGAAGACCGCGCCCTCGTCCTGCACCTCGACGGGTTCAAACGCAGTTCCGACGACGTGCGGATTCCCGGCTACGCCGATCCCTCCGATCCCGTGAACAAGGGCCGCATCACCAACACCGCCATCGATTCCGACGGAGGTTCGGTGGGGCTCTCCTGGGTCAGCGGCGATTTCAACGCGGGCATCAACTACAACGGTTTCAACACGACTTACGGCGTGCCCAACGAGACCGACGTCGAGATCGACATGAAGCAGCGGCGCGTGGACTTCACCGCCGGCCTCGACCGCGACTTCGGCATCTTCAGCGGCGCCCGCTTCAAGTTTGGCGAGGCCGACTACCGGCACCGTGAGATCGAGGACGGCGAAGTCGGCACGACATTCACCAACAAGGGCATCAACTCCCGCTTCGAACTCCTCCACCAGGATCTCGGCGGCTTCGACGGCTCCTGGGGCGTCGAGTTCAACCGCAGCGATTTCAGCGCCATCGGCGAGGAGGCGTTTCTCCCGACCACGCTGACCAACAACATCGCCCTCTTCCTCTTCGAGGAAGCGAAGCGCGGCGACTTCACCTGGCAATTCGGCGCCCGGTACGAGCATCAGAACATCGACGCCGATCCTTTCGACAGCGTGCTCTTCCTCAACGGCGTGGACCCTTCCCGCACGTACGGCTCCCGCACCGACCGGCGCGATGTGTTCAGCGGCTCGGCCGGCGTGATCTATGCGTTTAACCCGACCTGGGCGCTCGCGCTGTCGCTCACCGCGACCGAACGCGCGCCCAATGCGCAGGAACTCTATGCCGACGGTCCCCATATCGGCACCGATGCCTACGAGGTCGGCGATCCCGGTCTCGATCTCGAGCGCTCGTTCGGCGCCGAACTGAGCCTGCGCAAACGCACCGGTTTCGTCACCGGTTCGGCGGGCCTGTTCGTCAACGCCTTCAACGGCTTCATCTACGAAAACGCCACCGGCGCCCTCGTGGATTTCGAGGGGTCCGGCGATCCCGACGAGTTTCTGCCCGAGTACCGGTTCATCCAGCGCGATGCGATCTTCTACGGCGCCGAGATCGAGACGACCTGGCACCTCCATGCCTCGGAGAGCCAGACCCTCGATCTCAAGCTCAATGCCGACTACACTGTGGCCGAGGACAGCCACGGGAACCCGCTCCCGCGCATCCCGCCGCTCAAGGGCCTGATCGGGCTCGCCTGGGCGAGCGGTCCGTGGTCCGCCGGCGCCGACGTGCAACTCGTGGCGAAGCAGAGCCGCAATGCCGAAAACGAAACCGACACCGCCGGCTACCAGTTGCTCGGCGTGTACGCGGGCTACCGTTTTGCCTGGAACCGTGTCGTCTGGGACCTCTTTGTCCGGGGCTCCAATCTCACGGACGAGGATGCGCGCCTGCACACGTCGTTCCTGAAAGACATCTCGCCGCTCCCCGGCCGCAGCGTGGTCTTCGGCCTGCGCGCGGGCTTCTGACGCGGGTTGCTCCCGCCGGGACGCTGCGCATTTCCATCACACCCGCATCGTGGCCAGGGCGCGCCCGATCCGGGCCAGCGCCTCGTCGATCTCGGCGTCGGTGTGGGCGGCGCCGATAAACCAGTTGTGGTGCGGATGCAGGAACACGCCCTGCGCCGCCACGGCCGCGCAGAGCGCCTGCGTGCGCATCAGCGAAGGGTCGTCCTTGACGCGCACATACGGCAGCGCGGGCGGGCCGCTCGCGAGCAACGCTACACCGTGCCGTTCGCCGAGCGCGAGCAGGCCGTCCACCAGACGGCGGCCGGCGCGCTCCAGCTTTTGCGGGAGACGATCGCGCGCGACGATCTCCAGCACGGCCAGCGCGGCGGCCATCGGCGCCGGGTCGTTCCAGTAACTGCCGGTCAGGTACACGCGGCTCGCCGCGACCTGGGTTGCCTTGCGCCCGACACAGGCCGAGATCGGGTGGCCGTTGCCCAGCGCCTTGCAGTAGATCGCCAGGTCGGGCTCGTATCCGAAAACCGGGTGCGAGCCACCTGCGGAGAGCCGGAAGGCGGCGCGCACATCGTCGAGGACGAGCAGCACGCGGTGCTCGCGGCAGAGCCGGTTGGCCGCGGCCACGAACTCCGGCGCGGGCAGTTCGCTGTCGCCATAGGCCGGATGGTGGAACGGCGTGAGGACGAGCGCGGCGAGTTGCCCGCGGTGTTTTTCGAAAACGGCTTCGAGCGCCGCGGTGTCGTTCCATCCGCAGTCATGGAGATGCGCGCGGTCTTCCGCGACGAGGCCGCCGAGGCCTGGCGTGCACCAGGCATGCGAGCCGTGGTAGGCGCCGCGGATCCTGACGATGCCGGGGCGTCCCGTGGCCTCGCGCGCCACCATCACGGCCCAGGTGGTGAGGTCGGAGCCGTTTTTGCCAAAAACCGCCCAGTCGGCGAAGTCGATCCGCTCCACGAGCTTTTCCGCGAGGTCGACGAGCAGCGGGGTGGGGTGGTTGAAACACGCGCCGCGCCGCCGCGCCGCCTCGGCGGCGGCCTCGACTTCCGGATGGTGATACCCGAGGACGAGCGGACCATAGCCGCACATGAAGTCGATGAACTCGTTGCCGTCGACGTCGCGGTAACGGCATCCGCCCGCCGCTTCCGCCGCGAAGTACGGCATCGCCCCTGGCACGGTGACGGCGGGCGCGGTGTGCCCGTAGATGCCGCCGGGAATCACCCGCGCGGCGCGGCGGAAAAGGGCCTGGGAGTGGACGAGTTTCATCGAATGGGCCTTTCCGGCAGGGGACGCAGCAGCGCGCTCGCCCGGTTGATGACGGCGGAGAGCCGGTCGACGAGCGGCAGCCGTCCGGTGATGCGGAGTTCGCCGGTGCCGAGCGCGGCGAGGGCGTCGAGGCGGTGCCCGAGTTCGGCGAACAGCACCGGGACGTGCGCAAACTCCACCCGCGCGACCGGCGCTCCGGGCGGTTCGCCGGCGCCGCGGCGCAACGAGGCCGGGTGGATCCAGAGCGGAGAGGGCAGGGCGTCGCAGTCGAAAACGAAGGCGCCCTCGCCGAGCTGCGCCCGCTCCGCCGCGCCGTCCGGGTGATGGCGCAGCCAGGCGGTGGCGGCGGCGAGTCCGGCGGCGAGGCTGCCCCAGGCGTGGAGCGCGAGCAGCGCAGGGTCGCGCCGGGCGGCTTCGCGGTCATCGAGGATCACGCGGAGCCGTTCGCCGGCGCGGCCGAAACGCCGCACGCCGTCCCGCAGGTGTCGCCACCCGCCGAGCGGGAGTGCGAAGGCCGGCCGGTTTTCGAAGGCCCGCACGAGCGCTCCGGCGCTCATGAACCGCAGCCGCAAGTCGCCGGGGCGGCCGGCATCCTCGCTCCGGATCGCACCGTCGGCGATGGCGAGGCGGGCGCGCAACCCGTGCGGCCCCGCGAAGACGATTCCGAAAGCCGGCCCGGCCAAGGCGGCGGCAAGCGCCTCGTCATGGCCGGAGAGCAGCGTCAGCACCCCGGGAACGACTTCCAGGTAGAGCGCGGCTTTGAGTGTGGAGGGAGACATGGCGGGCGGAGGGCGAGTTTGGCGAAACGGGAGGGAAAAGCCATCCGGGGTGACAATACAAGCTTCCCGCTCTTTCTCATTCTCGTACTCATTCTCTTTCTCCGGTCTGATTCGTTCTCCTGCTCCTGCTCTTGCTCCCCGTTTTTCTCTCTCAAGAAGGAAGAGTACGATTACGAGAATGAGAAAGAGCACGAACCGGAGGAGGAGAAGGAGAAGGAGAACGAGTACGAGAACGAGCCTCCGGGCTGGCTCCCCCCCCCGCTCCGGGCGGCTCCTGCCTTGAGGCTTGCATCAGCCCGGCCACGCAGATTTTGCTCTTCCCCTTCCGCACACAACAACCGCCACCATGAAAACGACCACCTCGTCCTCTCCGTCCACCCAGCCCGCCACCGGCCGTGAAATGAATGGCGCCGATGTCGTCGTCGAAGCGCTCGCCCGCGAAGGGGTTGACGTGATTTTCGCCTACCCCGGCGGCGCCTCCCAGGAGCTTCACCAGGCGTTTGCCCGGTCGGACAAGGTGCGGGTCATTCTCCCCCGTCACGAGCAGGGCGGCTCCTTCGCCGCCGAGGGTTACGCCCGCGCCACCGGCCGGGTCGGCGTGTGCATGGCCACCAGCGGTCCCGGCGCCACCAACCTCGTTTCCGCCATCGCCGACGCGTTCATGGACTCCACCCCGCTCGTCGCGATCACCGGCCAGGTGTTTTCCCGGTTCATCGGCAAGAGCGCGTTTCAGGAGACCGATTTTTTCGGCATGACGCTGCCCATCGTGAAGCACTCCTACCTCGTGCTCAACGCGCACGATCTGCCGCGCGTCATCAAGGAGGCGTTTTATCTCGCCCGCACCGGCCGTCCCGGCCCCGTCGTCATCGATATCCCGAAAGACGTGCAGCAGGCGCGCCTCACGCCCGTTTTCCCCGAAAAAGTCGAGTTTGCCAACCCCACGCTCAATGCGCTCCCGAAAGCCTCCGACGAGGACCTGAAGCTCGTCCTCGACCTTATTGCGAAGGCCGAGCGTCCCGTGCTCTATGTGGGCGGCGGCGTCATTTCGGCCGAGGCGCACACCGACCTGAAGACCTTTGCGGAGCGCACCAACATCCCGGTCGCCACCACGCTGACGGGCGTCGGCGCGTTTCCGGAAACGCACCCCCTTTCCATGCAATGGTTCGGCATGCACGGCAGCGCGTACGGCAACTGGGCCGTGGACCAGAGCGACCTGCTGCTCTGCTTTGGCGCGCGCTTCGATGACCGCATCACCGGCGACACGAGCAAGTTCGCCCCGCACGCGCGCATCGTCCACATCGACATCGACCCCTCCGAGCACAACAAGAACAAGCGCGTCCACCACCCGATCGTCAGCGACCTGAAACACGCGCTTTCGCGTCTCAACGAGCTCGCCGCCACCGCGAAGTTCACGCCGCCCGACACCAAATCCTGGCACACCCAGGTCAACGCCTGGAAGCGCGACTATCCCTTCGCTTACGAGGAAAGCCGTCACATCATCCCGCAGGAAGCGATCGAGGCGCTTTACGAACTCACGAAGGGCGACGCCATCATCACGACCGGCGTGGGCCAGCACCAGATGTGGGCTGCGCAGTTTTACCGTTTTGACGAGCCCCGCCGCTACATCAGTTCGCTCGGTCTCGGCGCGATGGGTTACGGCTACCCGGCGGCGCTCGGCGCCAAGGTGGCGTATCCGGAAAAACAGGTCATCGACATCGACGGCGACGGCTCTTTCCTCATGAACGTGCAGGAGCTCGCCACCGCCGCGGTGGAGAAGATTGCCGCCAAGGCGATGATCCTGAACAACCAGCACCTCGGCATGGTGGTGCAATGGGAAGACCGCTTCTATGGAAGCATCCGCGGCAACACCATTCTCGGCCATCACGACAACATCGGCGGCCCCGACAACCCCGGCGGCCTGTATCCGGATTTCGTGAAGATTGCGGAAGGTTTCGGCGTGAAAGGCCGCCGCGTCATTCGCAAGGAAGAGTTGCGCGAGGCCATCCAGGAGATGCTCGACCACGACGGCCCGTACCTGCTCGACGTGATCGTGCCTTACACCGAGCACGTGCTCCCCATGATCCCGGCGGGCCGCACGGTGAAGGACATGATCCTGAAGTAAGCGCCGCCTCGCCGGAGCACGGCGGGCATGCTTGGGCAGTGGCGCGGGCGTCCCGCCCGCAGACGGCGAAGCCGCCGGATCGCGTGGCATGGGCTTCCAGCCCATGAGCGTTGCCTCTCCGCGTGGCACGGGCTTCCAGCCCGTGTTCTGCGGGAGTTGCCTCTCACCCTTGTTTCAGGGGCGGCGCTGCGCGCCGTCAGCGGGCGAGACGCCCGCGCCACGACGCTCCGCGTAACATCAGTGAAGCAAGCGTCACCCACCGCGGAGAAAGCCGCAACCTTCGTGTTGCCTCCGGCATAGGGATGAACGTCATGGTTGGGTCCGGAGTCGGGCATCGAAAAACGGGTGCCGTCGATCAACTTGACCGGATGGCCGCACCCCTTCCCGTGCTCCCCGGACCAAGCCTCCAGTCGACCGACCAATGCCTTGTGGACCTTTCGTAATGTGTCGATCCCAAGCTGGCCCCTTTATTTTTTGACGGTCTTTTTTTAGATTTTTAATATTTAAGCGGATTCCCATGTGCGCTTCCTCATTATTCGCATGATCCGCAGCAGCCCACCCTCCTTCCTGTGTTTATCCCCGAAAAATCAATGGAATTATTAATAATTGTGACTATGCCCCAAATCATCTCATCCGGTCTTTTCTGTTTTGTAATTAGTTATTGAATACATAAACCCGAATCAGGCATTCCATGAAATCTATTACATATCTCCTCATCACTCAGGTGGTTTTGCTCATATCGAGCGCCAGCGTGTGCAGGGCTTATTCCGTTGATCTGACCAAGGCAAAATCGCTGCCTGCTGGTTGGTCCGCAAGTAATTCTAATACAGGAAAGGGCTCCAGTGTATCATTCTCGGACGATGGAATGACCCTTCAAACATACTCCGGAGGTTGGAGCAGGCAATTCATCTCGGCCGCGAGTTCATCCTATAGTTTGGCTGAAGTCGGTTCGTCATTGACGTTCTCTGCCGATTTCACCGGTCAAACCAGCGGTAATCTCTACAGTTTTCAACTGGGACTTACAACAAGAAGCAATCTGGACACCACGGATAATCCCGCCGCGGCAGCCGGAGCAGGTGGAGCCAATGTCTGGATAAACTACAATATCGCCAGTGGCGAATTGTCGTTATTGGGGACCGCTGGAACTGCTGCCGCAACAACCTATGCGAATAAACTTCAAATAGGGGAGGGTGGCACAATCCCGACCGGAACCTATGGCTTCACCCTGACGCATCAGGCATCGGGATGGATTAGTGCGACAATATTTTATACACCCACGGCAGGCGCCACGGTCACGGCAACAAACACCCTGTATCAAGCCACGAACGCCGTGTTCACTGGCTATGAGGGCATCTCCAATCTGTATCTCTCCGCGACGAGCGATGGTGCCGGTGGCACAAACGCGGCGGTTACCCTCTCTTCGCTGAGTGCCCCGGGGAGTTTGGTGCCGGAACCCTCCGCCGTGGCTGCTGCGGCGGGGGCGTGCGCTTTGCTTCTTGCTTTCGGCTGCCGGAGAAAAGCAGTCAGGTCATGACAAGGCACTACAACCATCTGCAAACACAATCCCCTCCCGATTCGTTTTAAAATCACGACATGTCTTCCGCTCCGCTTTCGCGTGTATTTCGCTGCGCCCTTGTGCTCCTGGGCATAGTTAATGCCGATCTGCAGCCACGGCTTGCCGGAGCGGAAATGGCAGGGTTTCAGATTTCCGACGTCGGGAGAATCGAGCGTGACGGGGTGCGTTTCGAGGTTGTTTATTTCAATCCCAAATGGAATCGAAGCACGCCTTCGTTCAAAACGTTGCGACTCTCGTCCGATGGGAGCCACCAAAACTCCACGGAAGCGGTTTATGACGGGACATGGATGATTCGGGAGGATGCCTCTTTCGCGTTTGTTGAAAGAATCAGGACGGATGGCCAGAGCGCTATCGACTACTCGCTGAATCTGGCTTCCGGGAATGGAGTGGCGGGCGCGGGCGTCTCCCTTGTCGCCATGCTGCCGATAGAGAGGTTTTATGGACGCTCTCTGATTGTGGACGGGACGCCGCGCAGTTTTTACGGGAAATATAATCCCGATCAGAAATCGTGGTCCGGCCCGGCCCGAAAAATCATCATTCCACTCGATAACGGAGAGCTGACCGTCACGGGAGACATAGTATATCAGTTTCAGGACAATCGTGGCTATAACCGGAACAACTGGGAACTGCGTTTCTGGCTCAAAGGCTCCCGGAGTTCTGTCGTGCGGGATGCCAGCCTCGACTTGCGTTTTTCCTACACGGCTTATCGCCATCACCCGGTTTCCATCGCCCAAGTGGCAAACATGGGATTTGCGGATGAGAAGGCCGATGACGGAGCAGGCGGATGGACGGATCAAGGCCCGGATAACGATCTGCGCATGTTCCCGGCAGGGAGGCACGTCTTAGGCGGGATTCCCTTCGAGATTACGAATCCCGATAGAAACGATGGCAAAGCATGTGTCGTGCTCCAGGGGAAATCCCGTAGCTATTTTCCAAAGCAAAAGGTTATCACCCTCGATCGTCCCGTCGCGGGTAAATACCTTTACCTGTTGCACGCAGTGGCATGGGAGGAGGTTGGGAAAAAAGCGGGCACGCTTTCGGTCCAATCCGCATCTGAAGCCGACTACGTGGACAAGGAAATCCTTTCCTATGACATCGTAGCGGGCAGAGACGTGGCAAATTTTTGGAACCCAAGGAAAATCCCCCATGGCGTGGTTGCCTGGACGGGACGCAACCCAAACGCCATCGTTGGAATTTACCTTACACGTATCGAATTGTCGGGGAAACCTGTTTCAGAAATCACGCTGGAGAGCGCAGGCGGCAGTGTCTGGATGGTCGCGGGACTGACCTTGTCGGACAAGCTGGCTGGCGAAGCCCCGCCCGATGAGACGATTGTGCTCGAGGCCGGGGAGGACTACGCGCCCGTCTCCGGCCCTCGCCAGGTCAAGAAAGGGAGTATTCTCGATTTGAGCGGGCTGCTGGATGCGCCGGCGGGGAAGCATGGCTTCCTGCGGAGTGTGGGCGAACATTTCGAATTCGAGAAGCGGCCCGGACTTCCCGTCCGTTTCTGGGGCGGCAATTTTGTCGGACTCCCCGGAAATCACGAGACGACGGATGCCAATCTGGATGCCTTCGCCGCAATGGGCTATAATCTGATACGCCTTCATCATTTTGACGGCTATCTGGCGGACGCAAAAACAAGTTCATCCCTCAATTTCAACGCGACGAATCTCGACAAGCTGGACTACTTCATCGCCGGCTGTAAAAAGAGGGGGATATACATCACTCTTGATTTATATACCATGCGGCGTCCCGCAAGAGGGGAACTCCCCGGGTATGCCGACAGGGATATCAATCCCGGTGAATACAAGATGCTGACCTTGATGGATGACGGGGTGATGGCCAACTTCAGGGAATTCTCGAAGCGCCTCCTCGATCATGTAAATCCCTACACGGGCTTGGCGTGGAAAGACGATCCAGCCATCAGCTTTGTCAGTCTCCTCAATGAAAATACGATTTACGCACTGTATCAATGCACGCCCTTCATCAAGGGGCTGTTTGAGAAAAGATTCAGCGATTACGTGTCGCGCCATGATATTTTACTGACCAAGGAAAACAGAATCTCCCACGAGAGACGGTTCCTTCACGACACATATGCGTCAGCCTTCATCCGGCTCAGGGAAATGTGCAAGGACATCGGAATTCGCGTTCCCATTACAGACCAGAACTTCTGGTTGAATCTGGCGACAACCTTGCAGCGTGAAGAATACGACTATGCCGACGTCCATTTTTATTGGAAGCACCCGGTTGGATTGGGTTCGAATCCATACGGGCTGCCTGCACGGATAGAAAGCACAAGCGCGATTACCGAGTATGGCGGAACGCTATTGAGATGCGCATCCGCCCGGGTCTATGGCAGGCCGTTCACGGTCAGCGAGTGGGATTTTGTCGCGCCCAGTTCCTTTAACACGGAAGGCTCCCTGCTTGTGGGTGCATTTGCGGCGGCGCAGGACTGGAGCGGCCTGATGCGGTTTTGCTACTATAAGTCGTATGCAATCGGTGATTATGAAAACAGCAAACTTGGTTCTTTCAGCCCCGGGCAAGACCCGCAGACAGGGCTGTCGGAAAGAGCAGGCGTCCTCCTTTTCCTGCGGGGAGACCTCGGTGCCTCCGTGGTTAACTACCCGTTGTTATTGCCTCGCAATCATCTCGATGTGGGTGGCCAGGATGAAACGCCCAGATTGGCGGATCGCCTCGGGTTGCTTGGCAAAACAGGGGTCTTGATTGTCGATCCGGACAAGACCGCAATCCTGCCGCCTGCCACCAAGGCAGCCATCACGCTTGGCGCGGTAAAGACTCCGCAAGGAGTGCCCGTCTATGCCGAACAAACCTTTTCCGGTGCGCTCAATCTGGAGCGCAAGGTGTTCTCAAACGACACGGGCGAGATCACGATGAATGTGGAAAAAAACACTTTCGCCGCAGTCAATCCGCGTAGCGAGGGTTTTGTCCTGGCGGAGGGGCAACAGAGCGAAGGTTCCTTTGTTTCGGTCCAAAGTCTCAGGTCGTTTGCAACTGTTTTTGTGGCGGCGATGGACGGTCAACCGCTTGCTACAAGCAGCCGTTATCTCATTCTCCACCTGACCGACACCAAAGGCACTGGCATGCGTTTCCGGGACAAGGAGATGACGTTTATTGAAGACTGGGGGCAGTCTCCATTGTTGGTGCGTCGGGGCCAAGTGAAGTTCCGATTCAATCGAAACCTGGAGGGATTTGTCCTGTATGCACTCGATCTTGCCGGGGAGCGGTTGTTTCCCGTCGAGATAAAATCACAGGGAAGCAAATCCGTGTTCACCGCCACGAACACCGCCGATGGGCACATCGTCGCCGCCTATGAACTGATATACCGTGATTGATATAAGGTCGTTCCGCTCTCCTCGCTTTGCTTATTTTGCCCATGAATACAACACTTGTCCGTCTTGGAAAAAACACGCGTGATGGTTTCACACTGATCGAATTGCTGACCGTCATTGTCATTATCGGGATACTTGCCGCCATTATGATCCCTGTTGTCGGCGTCGTCAGGAAAAACGCATACACGGCCAAGGCAGCAAGCAATCTTCGGCAATGGGGCTTTCATTTCATACTCTACGCAAACGACAACAAGGGGCTGGCACCGAGAGGGTGGGTTGCCGCCAATCCCCCCGGCACGGGTGATTTTACATGGCTCCAGCCCATTCAAAGTTATACGGACAAGCCGACCCGGCTCGCGCTCATGTCCGATCCCAACCTGCCTTCGGGAGCAAGCTACGATTACGAGAACAAGGAGTATTTCTCGTGTTATTCGATGAATACGCTGACCTGGTTGGTCAGTGCCAACGCGCGGCAGTGGGACCCTGCCCGTGTATCGAATTTAGCAGGATTCGTGGTCCTTGCCGATGGAGTCTGGAACGACACTTGGCGTGGATGCGCATCGACGTTCACATATAACGCGAGCAAACCGGAAGATTGCGGCATCGACTACCGGCAGAGTAACCACCGGGCCAATGTGCTGTTCGGAGACTGGCACGTGAAAACCTTGCGAGTTGCCGACATGAAAGAGAATATCATGAAGCCGTAGCTTGCGGTGTTTGTTCGGGATGCAATGGGGGTATTGTTGCCCGTTGGGTACAACGTGCCCGGCGACGATTTATAGCAATCGTTCCTGAAAAACGGGCAATGACGCAAAGTCGCAGATAGACACAAAGAAAGGGCTTAGGACCAGGATACTGCCCTGTCTTTGCGGCTTGGCGACGGACTTGCGTCGAGAAAACTCCAGTTTCAATCGGGCGGATGGCATCAACCAGCAATGTGCAACGTGTAGTTCAGGCAGTAACTCTTTTTCCGCAGGCGGTGGCATTCGAGTGTATCGGGACCGCAGCTACCTGTTCCTGTTCCGCGATGAGCCGCATCGAGATACAGGATCGTTTCGGCGCGCGGAGTGAGGTCGATGGTGTGTTTTGCGGCGTAAAGATCTTCGGCGGTGTAGTGCGTGGCGTTGAACTCGAAAAGCGGCGCCGCTTCGATGCGCACGACGGGAAGCCGCCCGGCGGAGGTGCGGCGGTTCCAGTCGCCGGATAGCTCCAGCCAGCGAACGTCAACATGGTGCCCGTGCTCCTGCGGCATCACATAATCCACGTATTCGCGACTTACGGTGTTCCGATAAACGCCCACTAGGGAGGAGGCACGGCGGTCGTTGTAGGTCTCCTTGGGGCCGGCCCCAAACCACGAGAGACATTCGTAGCCGGGGACCAGATCGAAGCGCACGCCGACGCGGGGGAGATCGGTCATGTCGGCTCCGGAAAACACGATGTCGTTGGCAACCTCCAGCGTGCCGTCCGGATGAAAGGTGTAACGGTGGGTGTGCACGCAGTCCGTCCAGCGTTCGCGCCCGCTGGCTTCGTGCCGGAGGGTGACAGCGAGGGCCCCGGCTGCATTGGGCGCGGCGGCATAAGTGAGGGCTTTTTTGCCAACGGGGCGGTGCCGGAGCGGGTTTTCGACGAGGCCGAGTTTGCGCCAGCGGCCAAGGGCCTTCCAGTCCTGGCCGGTCCAGAGCTTGAGGCCGTCGTTGTCCGTCGCGCCGCGGTTGAGTTCGACGAGTGGCGCACGGGCGAGGAGCTCGATGCCGCGCACGCGCAGCGAGGCGAGCGTGGCGGTGGTGTTTTCAAAATATGCTTCAAGGTTGCCCGCCCGGACGCGCAGGCCGACGTCCGTTTTTTCCGCGCAGACGGTGGAGGCGGAGATGTTTTTGCGCGGAGTTTTCGCGGACGACGGGAGACTGGCCGGAAGCGTCGGAGTCAGGGCAAGCTGACTCCACGCGACTTCGTGGCCGGGCTTGGCGTAGGCGGTCGCTCTGGCGGTGACAAAGCGGATGTTGAGATGCGCCTCGACTCCGGCGGGAACCGGTCCGACAGGCAGGACGACTTCCTTCGCTTCGCCGGGAGCGAGGTCGAGCCGGGGCAGCGCCAGCGGCTTTTGGGCCGGTCGCCCGTCGAGCAACAGTTCCCAGGAGCCGCGCAGCCAGCCAAGCGAGGTGAAATCCTGTTCGTTGCGAATGCGGATGGCGACCTTTCCGCCTGTTTTGCCGGACTTGCCGCCGGGCGTCACGAGTTCGACGGCGACGGGTTGTGCGAGGTGCTTGAATTCCCACAGGGCGGGATGCGGCACGCGGTCGGCGGAGAGGAGCCCGTCGCACACGAAATTGGCGTCGTTGGGCACGTCGCCAAAATCGCCGCCGTAGGCAAACCATTCGCGGCCGTCGGCTGTTTTCCGGCGGATGCCGTGGTCAATCCACTCCCAGATGAATCCGCCCTGGACGCCGGGCTTGGTCTTGAAGACGCGGAAGTAGTCGGAGAGCGAACCGTTGGAGTTGCCCATCGCATGTGAATACTCGCAGAGGATGAGAGGCCGGTCGAAGGGGTGGAGCGGAGCGGGCGGGACGGCCTTGCGCCCGCCCGGAGGATAAGGCGGGTAGTGGCGCTCCAGCGCGGTGGCGGCGGCGGGGGACAGGAAACGCGAGGGTTCGTGATGCCGGGTTACGAAATCGCTCCACGCCTCAAGCTCCTCGATGCGGGAATACATCGGACAAATGAGATCGGTGGAGGCCGACCCGTGCTGCCAGCGCGAGAGGCCTGAAATGGCACCCTGATGATGGAGAAGCCGGGTCGGATCGTAGCCGCGAATCCAGCCGGCGGCGGCATCGTGGTTGGGGCCGTGGCCGGATTCGTTGCCAAGGGACCACGCGATGATGGACGGGTGGTTTTTGTCGCGCACGACCATGCGCATGGCGCGGTCGAGCCAGGCGGTGGCATAGCGCGGGCTGGCGCAGAGCTGGTTGTAAAAGCCGTGCGACTCGATGTTGGCTTCGTCGATGACGTAAAGTCCGTATTCGTCGCAGAGATCGAGCCAGCGCGGATCGTTGGGATAATGCGAGGTGCGCACCGCGTTGAAGTTGAACCGCTTCATCAGCGTGATGTCCTGAAGCAGCGTTTCCCTGGGGACTGTTCTGCCCAGATCGGGATGATGGTCGTGGCGGTTTACGCCCTTGATCAGCACGCGGCGTCCGTTGACGAGCAGGTTGCGGCCGGCGATCTCGACCCGCCGGAAGCCGACACGGATCGCCGCGTGCTCTTCGCCGTGGGGAGACTTGAGCGTGACGAGCGCCGTGTAGAGCGCGGGGCTTTCGTGGGACCAGAGGCGGAGGCGCGAGGCCGGAATCGTCTCCTCGAAAAACGCCTCGCCACGGTGGACGTTTTTCCATTCGAGGCCGAGACAATCGACGCGCCTGAGCAGCGGTTTTTTGAATACCTCGCGGCCGGACGGATCGAAAAGCCGCAAGGCAACCGTGGCGTCGCCATGCAGGCCGTCGTTGAAGCCAAGTTGCGCGGTGAGCCTGAGCGTGGCGGTGCGGTTGCCCTCGTGGAGCAGCGGGACAGCGTGAATATCGGCCAGGTAAGTTTGCGGCGTCGCAAAAAGAAAAACCTCCCGATGCAGGCCGGAAAACCACCACATGTCCTGATCCTCCACAAAGGAGGCGTCGGACCACTTGATGACGACAGCCAGAAGCTCGTTGACCTCGCCATGCGCACGCACGGCGGCGGTGATGTCGAACTCGGCCGGGAGCTTGGAATCCTTGCTCAGCCCGACTGCGATGCCGTTGACATAAACGGCGAGGACGCTGTCCGCTCCGCCAAAATGAATGACGATGCGTCGCCCGCGCCAATCCGGGGGAATGTCAAACACCCTCCGGTAAACGGCCGTCGGATTGGCCGCCGGCACGCAGGGCGGTTCGTCATCGAAAGGCATTTTGATATTGGTGTAATGAGGGGAGCCGTGGCCCTGGGTTTCCAGGCTCCCCGGCACACGCACGCTGCTCCAGTCATTGCATGGAGTGGCGGCATGCGTGGCGATCCATTGCCGGGCTTCGTCCGGAGAGGATGCCATGTGGAGTTGCCACTCGCCATCAAGGCGCAGGAAACGGGAGGAGTTTTCGCGCTTTCCCGCGAGGGACTGCCGGGCGGTCGGATAGCCGTGAAATGTGGCGCGGGGCGGGAGTTTGTTGAGGGACGTGACCTCGGGATTTTCCCAAGCAGTGACAAGGCCGGTTTTAAGCATGAGTCGGAAGGGGACGGAAGGCGCGACGGCGCGGAGCTTCCGTGCATAACAAATATACTTTTCAACCCAAAAGGGATGGGTGTGCAAATAATGCCGGATCAGACATGCCCGGCGGCAGGCGCAGAAGTACGATTTAATTAAATCGCATCGTCAAAAAATAAGGCTGTCGCCAGACGCCTCCCTTTCCAGCTTTATGGCTGTAGTGACGCTTTCCACCGTCACCCGACCAAAAGCTCAATTTCTATCGTAGCAGCTATAATCCGGATTTTTGATTCCGCTTTCGGTAATCATTCGGAGTCATGCCCAACTTCCGGCGAAAAACACGCCCCAGACGATCGTCATTGGGGAATCCGCATTGCTCGGCGATGTCACGGGTGCGCAGGCCGGTGTTGACCAGAAGAAACCTGGCTTTCTCCATCCTTTTAAAGGTGATCTCATCCGCGATGGTTCTCCCGACATGCTTGATGAAGGCATGATGCAGAGTCGGATAAGACAGGGGCACGGTTGACGCGACCGTTTTTGCATTAATCTGCTCGGTGTAATGCTGCCAGATATGCAGCAATGCCGATGCGACATGAGGATGCTTTACGGCAAGAATATCGGTGCTCAGTCGGGTAGTAATTCCGACCGGCGGAATCAAAAGCACCTCCGGAGGAACGGGTTTCCCCTGCAGCATCATGTCCAGCAGGGCCGCCGCCCGGTATCCGCCCATTTCCAGATTGATATCCACGCTGGAAAGGGGAACCGGGGCAAATTCGCAGCGCAGCTTGTCATCATCCACCCCCAGCACAATGATCTGGTCCGGCACGGAAATATTCATGTCGAGGCAAGCATGAAGGATTTCGCATGCCGATTCATCTCCTGCAGAAAACACCGCCAATGGCTTGGGCAGGCTGGCCAACTGGCGCTTGAGCCAGTTGATGCGCGCATTTTCACCCTGCCTATGACCGCCCTGATTATTGTATTCAATGAGCCAGGTCCGGCCTCTGTTTTCCTCAATGCGTAACCGAAAGGCGTCGTAGCGCCTGGAGATCAAAGGCGCATCGCCATGCTTGAAAAAAGCGGTGTTGCGAAAGCCCCGCTCCAGAAAGTGATCTGCCGCCATCTGGCCGATGAGCGTATCATCATAACGCACAACCGGAACTCCTGCTATTTCAACATCGCCAATATTGACAATGGGACGGGTTGAGGTCCGGACATGATCACAGCCTTTTTCATTCCAGGGTAATAGCGTGATCGCGCCATCGCCGCGCCAATCGTCCATCGTAAATCCGCCATGGGTCATGCTCGGGTCGAGAATCCAACCAGCCTCCCGGGCATAACGAGCTATCCCGAGGTGGATTGCGGGAGAATACCAAGCGAGAGCGACCAGGATGCAGGGGCGGCGGTTTTTACGGGTGACAACAGGTCGGGCAGGCATGGAGGCGAAAATCACAAAGTTTCGTTTCACCTTCTCCTCCATCAAGCCTTTTTGCGGCATTGCCGATTGGAAAGAGCTGTGCACCTCGCGCTATCGTAAGGGGGTAATCATTCCCTTGTTGGCGAAAACGCGTGGGTTGGTGTCGCCGCTGATGCCGGCGCGGCGATCGCAGATTTCGAGGTGCCTGGCGGTCGCTGGGTGCGCCCAGGCGCGGCGGAGGCGGGCTGGGTGCTGGCGGCGGATTCGTTTGAAGCCTGCGCAGCGGCTGCAGCCATATAATGAATTGCCGCGCCGGATACGGCATGCACGGAGGCATGCCGCTACGATTATAGCTTTATTTAAAATACTCCAGCGTAACTGCGAATGTAAGTGCGTAGGGAATACTTCCCCCCCCTGGAGCCTGCGAACTTACGTTCGCAGCTGCAGGGCGCGTGCTGGCTAAACAGATACGCGGCAGGATGCCACCGCCTCCTCGGCCTCAGCCTTTCGCGCGGGGTTTCGCTTTCGTTCCGACCTTCGATTTCGGCTTTGTCTTCGCTTTCGCCTTCGGCAACTCCTTCTCCAGTTGTTTGCCGATGGCGGCGAGTTTCTGTCGCTGTTCTTCGGATACGTCGGGGTAGCGCAGCGACAGGCGTTTGAGAACGCGGACGATCGTTTCCGATACGGAGAAACGCGTGAACCACTTGTTGTCCGCCGGCACCACGAACCACGGCGCCCAAGGCGTGCTCGTGTGGTTGAGGCAGTCCTCGTAGGCGGCCTGGTAATCGTCCCAGTGCTGGCGCTCGGCGTAATCGGACGAAGAGAACTTCCAGTTTTTCTCCGGGCGCGCGATGCGCTCCGCAAAGCGCCGGCCCTGCTCCTTTTTGGAGACGTTCAGGAAAAACTTGAGGACAACGACACCGTTTTCCGTCAGGTATTTTTCGAAGTTGTTGATCTGTTCGAACCGGCGTTTCCAGATGCCCTTGCCCTTGAAGTGCTCGGGGATGTTCTGGCGGTCCAGAACCCCGGGGTGCACGCGCGCGACCAGCACCTCCTCGTACCAGGAACGGTTGAAAATGCCGATCATGCCGCGACGCGGCAGCTCGAGGACGCAGCGCCAGAGGTAGTCGTGCGCCAGTTCCCCGGACGAGGGAACCTTGAAGCCGGTGACGTTGCAGCCCTGCGGGTTGACGCCGGACATGACGTGTTTGATGACACCGTCCTTGCCGGCCGCGTCGAGCCCCTGGAAGAGGATCAGCACGGCCCAGGTGTTTTGCGCATAGAGCTTGTCCTGGAGTTCGCTGAGCAGGGTGGTGTTTTCCTGCACGCGCTCGATCGCGGCCTCCTTGTCCCGGAAGCCGCCGGTGAAGCGCGGATCGTAGTCTTTGCCAAGGCGGATCTTTTTGCCGGGCGGCACGATGACGTGCTTCAGCTTGACCTTGATGTCCTTGTCGTTGCCGAGGTCGATGGTGACCGATTTGCGGGAGGCAGGCAGGAGCGATTTTTTCATGGTGATCGTTTGTCGGGGTCAGGTATCCGGCGGGTTTCGGGCGGGGACAGGGACTTCCCTGCATGAGCGTACGAACAGATTGAGGATGCCGCCTGCCCGGGTCAAAGCCCTTTATTCCAGGCCCTTGCCGGGAGCGCGGCGGGCGTCCGCGCGTCAGGATCAGGTGTCGGCTTCCTTGCTGTACGCGCCTTCCTTTTCGGTGCCGGAGCCGGAAGTGATCGAGCGCAGGCCGAAGAGTTGCTGGAGGGTGGTTTCGAGAGCGCGGCCGGGGCGCCAGTTGCCATGCTGTTTCACGACGGTCTGTTTGCTGCGCTCGCGGGCGACGATGCCGGCGTCGACATCGAGGAGCCGTACTTCGTCGGGCAGCCAGCCGAGGACATCGGCGGCGGTCAGCGGCGTGAGGGCGAAGGGCAGCCCGGTCCAGTCCACGAGCACGTCCCAGCCGGCGACGCCGGATGCGGGGACGGGCCGGCGCAGCAGGGTGGGGTAACGCTCCGCAAAATCCGGGATGCGCGGGGTGGCGATGCGCACGCGGGCGACGGGCTGCATGCGGGAAAAGTACTCGTCGAAGCTGCCGGCCTGACCATCGCGGAAGGCGGTGTAGACCGCCAGCGGATCGATGCCCATGAGGTTGAGGCCGTTCCAGATGCCGTGCTGGTTGCGATTGCCGAATTTTTTCGAGTCGTACCACGTCTGGAAATCGCGGGTGATCATGAGCCCGATCTCGAAGTGCAGGTGGGCCCGTTCGCGCGGGATGGTGTAGCCGCCGGCGCTGCGGCCCATCGTGCCGATCACCTGGCCGGCCTGCACGCGGGCGTCGGCAACGATGCCGGGAGCCGTGTCGCTCAGGTGGGCGTAGAGCGTGTAGACAGCGGGAGTGACCGTGTCGTGCTCGATGACGATGTAGCGGCCGTAACCGCTGTTGCCGGCGATGGTGCTGACGTGGCGGACGATGCCGGGCATGGCGGCATGGATTTCATCAGCCGGTTCGCGACGGCGGTCGCGGGTGAGGGGCAGCAGGTCGATGCCCTCGTGAAACTGGCGACCCTCGCTGCGGACGCCGCCGAAGAGGCCGGATTCGGGTTTGCCGGAGGCTGTGGGCTGGATGAATGCGGTGATCGGCTGCCCTTCCTGCCAGGCAGGATTGGGCGTGGGCCAGACGAGATCGACGGGCTGCGGGACGGCTGCAGCCACGGCTGCGAGAAGAAGGACGAGAAGCGCGAGCAGGCTTGCAGGTGGTAGCAGACGAAGCCGGGCCATCGGGGAAGGGAACTAGCGGTTTTTCTTTTCCATCTCCTTCTGGATGTCGACAGAAGTCTTGTTGAGATTCTGGACGAGGTCGGGAAGTTCGTCATCGGGGATTTCGGCGAAGATCATGATGTTGCCGTCGGTGAAAACGCGGTCGATCAGCCGGGCGCCGGCCGGGATGCCGTTGAGGGTGAGCAGGAGGCGGAGGCCCCGGTTGCTGACGGTAAAGCGGTAGAGGTCGCGGGAGGCCTGCGGCGTGAGGCTGAACACGAGGAATGAGCCGAGATCGGACTTGGCGATTTGCACCTGGGTGATGTCGTACTCGGTGAACTGGGGGCGGTTGAGGACGGTGAGCGAGAGTCCGCTTTGCGGAAGCGTGACCGGAGCGCCGGCTTCGGTGGGACGGGCTTCGATGAGGAAGCGGGCAATGGTGACAGGGTAGTTTTTGGCTCTGCTGGACTCGCAGCCGGCCGTGAAAACGAGCGCCATGACGGCGGAGAGGGCGAGGCTGAGGAGGAGACGGGGATGTTTCATACAGGAACGGGAACGGGCGATGGTGATGACGTGACGGGCAGGCCAGCCTGAGGGCGGAACGGAGCGCGGCAATCTCCGTTTGCGGGTTTTGTGGGTCGGGGGGGCATTTCAAAAAATGGACATGCAGCAAGTAAAGTCGTGGCACGGGCATCTTGCCCGCATCAGGAGGTCTGGAATCGTTCTCTTTCTCGTTTCTCATTCTCATCCCTCCGGTTCGGTCCTCCTTCTCCTTCTCTTGATCTTTCTCCTGTCCGTCCTGTCCGGAGTCCGGACGGCAGAGGAGAAAGCGCGGGCTGGTGCGAGGAGAATCCGGAAGACGGAAGAGAAGGAGAACGAGAAGGAGTAAGAAAAACGATCCGGAGCAAGAGAACGAGTAATACCAGCGTCCCGAATGTTTTTGATTTTACACAAAGGCCGCAAAGGACGCGAAGAAGGTAACTGGCAATCCTTTGCGCTCTTTGCGGCCTTTGTGTAAAAATCTGAAGGCTTTGGGGCTTTGGTATAAGAGAACGATTGGATTGGGGGCGTCTCGCCCGCTCCGGGTGTGGAGGCATGGAGGCGGCGCTTCGCGCCGTCGGCGGGCGGGAGGCCCGCGCCACTCCCTCGCTCATGCCGCCGTGCCGGTCAGCGTGCCAACCAGCTCGGCGCCGACGGCATCGGCGACAAGCCGGCCGCGCGGGGTGAGGCGCAGGCGGCGGGAGGACGCGCGGGAGCCGTCCGCAGGGCAGCCGACGGTTCCGCTGCTGGCCCATTCGGCGACGCCATCGGCGACGAGGCGTTCCGCAGCGGCTTCCAGGGCGGCGAGCGGGGCGGCGGCTTCCGCGCCGAAACGCCGGGCCAGCACCCGGAAATCGACGCCCTCGTTCATGCGCAGGCCGAAGATCGCGGCGTCTTCCATGAGCAACGCGGGTGTGAGCGGCGTGCGGTCTTCCGTCGCGCGTTGGCCGTTTTCCACGAGCTGTTGCCACTCGCCGAGATCGGCGATGTTGGCGCCGCGCCAGCCGGCGTGCTGCGAGGCGGCGGAGGGGCCGAGGCCGATCCAGGAATGCATCCGCCAGGTGTTCAGATTGTGAATACTGGCGTGGCCGGGGCGGGCGAAGTTGGAGATTTCGTACTGGGCATAACCGGCGGCGGCCAGCCGGGCCCAGGTGGTTTTGTAGAGGCGGGCCTCGTGTTCGGGATCGAGCTTCACCTTGCCCTGCGAGAGTTTCACCCAGAGTTTCGTGTCTTCCTCGAAGGTGAGGCAATAGGTCGAGAGGTGGTCGGGCGCGAGGGCGATGGCCTGTTCCAGATCGGCGAGCCAGGCGGCTTCGTCCTGGCCGGGGAGGGCAAACATCAGGTCGAGGTTGACGCTGGCAAAGCCGGCGGAGCGCACGCGGTCCCAGGCGCGGAACACCTGCTCGCGCGTATGCTGCCGCCCGAGCGCATCGAGCAGCGCGGGCTGGAACGACTGCGCGCCCATCGAAATGCGGGTGACGCCCGCGTCGCGCAGCACGGCGAGCCGTTCGTCGGTGACGGACGCCGGAGCCATCTCGACGGTCCACTCCGCAAGCGCGGCCACACCACGGCCGGCTGAGCCGTTGCCGCCGCTGCCGCCAGCCGCGGCGCAAAGTTCGCTGACATGGGCGCAAAGCGCGGCGAGGTCGCGGGGTGCCAGAAGCCCGGGCGTGCCGCCGCCGAAAAAGACCGTCGTCACCGGCTGGCCCCAGGTGACGAGTGCGGCTTCATTGCGGAGGGTTTGCAGGTACGCGCGGATGCCCTGGGCCGTGGGAGTCTCCTGGTAGAAAGCGCAAAAATCGCATGTGCGGGCGCAGAACGGCACATGCACGTAGAGGCCGAGCGGGGGGGGGAGGGGAGGGGCGGCATCTGTTTTCATTTCGCTCATTGCCAAGGGGGGGGCTTTCTGTTGCGTTCCGTCAACCTGGTTTTCTCAAAAGAATGTTAACCTTCCGTTCTGCCCAAGTGAAACGACTCATCGCCATCCTTCCGGTTGCGCTCTGCCTCATGCTGGCGGGCTGCAATCTTCAAGTCACCAATCTCACGCCCGAGGCCATTCCCGACAATCCGTCGCGGATCTTCACGTTCTCGGCCCGCGTCAATCCCGGAGGGGGCACGATCGTCCCGAGCAGCATCAAGGTGCGCATGGTCGTGGACGGCCAGAGCTTCGCGATGAAACCGAGCGAGCTGGGCAAATACGTGTACGAGTTCGACTACCAGCTCCCCGCCGGGCGCGACGAGGTGGCCTACTATTACATCGTTAACTACGAGGTGCAGGATGCCGGCGGCAAGTCCCACTCGCGCGAGGCCTACACCGACATCGTCCGGTCGCGCATCGTGGGCCGCTACGTGCTTTCGCTCGAGACCAGCCGCGGCCCGGCCGGCGCCCGCGTGAGCATCGTGGGACGCGGTTTTACTCCGCAGGACGCCGTATCCTTCGACGGCACGCCGGTGCAGACCGCCTACGAATCGGCCAACTCGATCGCTTTTTATGTGCCGGATGTCCCGGCGGGTCGTAACTACGACGTGACGATTGCGGGCGCCAATGGCACTTCGCCGGTCGGCACGTTCCGGGTTGACGGGGATGTTTCCCGCTCCGCGCCTGCCGGCACCACCGTCCAGGTGTCGCCGACCTCGCTCCAGCTTGCCAGGGGGCAGTCGCAGAATCTTACGTTCATCCTCTCCTCGCCTGCTCCGGCCGCCGGCCTGACGCTCGACGTGCTGACGGACGTTCCGAAGAGCGTGATCATGCCCGAGGTGACAATCCCGGCCGGCAGCACGAGCACGACCGTGAAGGTCGAGGGCGGAGAGCCGGGCGCCGGCAGCCTCTACCTGAAGGGCTTCGGTTCCGGCGAAGTCACCATTCCCGTAACCGTGCGCTGAGAACGCAACGCACGCGGAAGCCGGAGGCACAACGCCTCCCCGGCGCAGCAGCCTTTCCCGGCACGACGCGTCACGCGGAGAGGCAACGCTCACGGGCAAGGATGCCCGTGCCACGTCGGAAGCGGGCGGGACGCCCGCGCCACTTCGTTTCGTCCGGTTATCGGACGCGAATTACAACCGGGCGGCGAGGAGCTCGGTGTTGTTGCGGCGGATGGTGATGAGCTCCACGCGCGCGGCTCGCTTCAGCGTTTCGTCGTAGTCCACGAGCGCGGCCGAGATGCGCACGTCGCCTTCGGCGACCTCGAAACGGCGCGGCATGCCGTCGAGAAACTTGTCGAGCACCGGCCGGACCGTGCGCCCGAGGATCGAGGCATAGGGGCCGGTCATGCCCACATCGCACATGAAGGCCGTGCCGCCGGGCAAGACCGTGGCGTCGGCCGTCGGCACGTGGGTGTGTGTGCCGAGCACGGCAATGGCGCGTCCGTCGAGATGCCAGCCCATCGCCTGTTTTTCGCTGGTGGCCTCGGCATGCATCTCGACAAAAATGCCGTCCACCTGACCGGCGAGCCGCGCCAGCATGGCGTCGGCCATGTGGAAGGGACAGTCGGTGTTGATCTTCATGAAGTGGCGCCCGAGCAGCGTGAAAATGCCGAGCCGGAACCCGTTGACGTTGACGATCAGATGATCGCGGCCGGGGTTGCTGACGGGAAGGTTGGCGGGCCGGCAGACGCGTTCGAAGCCGCCGATGTCGCTCTCCCAGCCGCGCTGGTCCCAGACGTGATCGCCGAGGGTGATGGCATCGATGCCGTTGGCGAGGAGGCTCCTGGCGATGCTTTCGGTGATACCGGAGCCGGCGGCGGCATTTTCGCCGTTGGCGATGACGATATCGGCTCCCGACTCGCGGCGGAGCCGGCCGAGCCGCTCCACCAGAATTTCCCGGCCAGGACGGCCCACAATGTCTCCGATGAACAGGATTTTCAGCACACTGCCCAGGAAACACGGCGGAAGCGCTGAAACCAACCCCTAATCTGCAACGATGCGTTTTTTGGCGGCCTTCGGTCTGGACGCAGCGGCAGGAATGCCGCCGCTCCTTTACATTTTCTTCCCGCCCAGCGCAGCCGCGAGGGCACGCAGCCGGGCGTGGTCCTTCACGCCGGGTGAATCCTCGACGCCGCTGTTCACATCCACGAACTGCGCACCGCTGCGGGTAATCGCGTCGGCGATGTTTTGCGGATCGAGGCCGCCGGCGAGGATCCAGGTTTTTTCGGGAAACGCCTCGCGATGGCGCGCAAATTTCTGCCAGTCACCCGTCCGGCCCGATCCGCCGAAGCTTTCGGCATCAAATGTATCCAACAAAAATGTGTCCGCGAGCGGCAGGAGCAACGGAGAGACCTCCGCGCCGGCCGGCAGCCGTGGCGCGAGCCAGAGACGTTTGCGGCCGACGAGTTCGCTCCATTCCATGACGAGCGAACGCGGCACGGTCGGGTTGAAATGGATCTGGAAAAAATCGAAACCCGCCCGCAGGGCTGCGGTGAGATCGGCCAGCCCGGGCTCGACCATCACGGCCACGCGCCGGGGCGCACCGGGCGCGCCGGTGGCGGCGGGCAGACCGGGGCGCAACGCCTCATATCCGGTCATGCTCACGCGTCGCGGGGATTTGGGATAGAAGATGAAGCCGAGAAAATCCGCCCCCAGCTCCGCCGCCACGACGGCGTCTTCCGCGCGAGTGATGCCGCAAACCTTGAGCGTGATTGCATGGATCATGTCACACAAGCAAACGGGCGAACGGGGTGGAGCGCAAGGCGTCCGAAGCGACGCGGGCCGGACGCCTGCGCGCCTCATGCATCCCTCCCGGCAGGCATCCGTGCAGGCCGTCCGGGAGCAAACGCGCTTGACTGCTGCGCCGGTTCACCCGGATACGAACGGGCATGCCCCCCTCCGTTCAGGTCAATCTCCAGCAAGTGGCGGCCCATGCGAAGGTGAGCGTGAGCACGGCCTCGCGTTGCTTGCGTGGCGACACGCGATTTTCGGCGGCGACACGCGAACGTGTCGAGGACTCGGCGCGCGCGTTGGGTTATCGGCCCGATCCGATGCTGCGGGCATTGATCGCATATCGAACCCGCAAGAAGCGCGCTTCGGTGCGCGCCGAACTTGCCTGGTTGCATCCGTACAAGGGAGGACTGCGCAAGGCTCCCGTGCCGCGCCACCGTCTGCTGTCGATGTTTGCCGGCGCACGGCAGCGGGCGGAGGCGCTCGGTTACAGGCTGGTCGAGATGGCCTTGCCCGACGAGTCGGCCGTGCCGGCCGTGCAACGCATCATCGCCGCGCGCGGCATCGAGGGGGCGGTGCTGTGCTCGGTGCGCCGTTCTCCGGTTTGCACGGGGTTTGATTTTTCGCGGATGGCGGCGGTGTCTGTCGGCTACCCGACCGGGGAACAACCGGGTTTTCCGACGATTGTGCCGCATTATTTTCGCGGGGCGGTGCGGGCGCTCGACGAATTGCGTCGCCGTTTCGGGCGGCGGATCGGGCTGGCGTTGTTTGACGACACCGATGTGCATACCGATCACCTCATCCATTCCGCGTTCGGCTACATGCGCGATGTGCACCCGGAGATCGCATGGCCTCCAGTCCTGATCCGGCGGGAGCGTTGGAAAAGCTGCGTCGAAACTTTCCGCGAGTGGTATCTGGAGCATCGCCCCGACAGCATCCTCACCAACGAATGGCGCATCATTCACGTCATCCTCAGGCAGGGGCATGCCGTGCCGGACGATGTGAACGTGGTGTTGACCGATATCGCCCACCCCACGGCGGTGTGCGGCGGCATTTACGAGAACGCGCAGACGCTGGGCATCTGCGCGATCAACCAGCTTGCCGGCATGATCCAGCAACGTGAATTCGGTCCTCTGGAGCGGATACAACATACCTTTGTCGAAAACCCCTGGATGGAAGGCCCCACGATCCGCCCGTTGACCGATGCGACGCCGGAGGAACTCGCCCGGCGGGCGGAGGAGTTGCGCCGGTTCCGCCAGATGCAGGTGCCGCTGCTGCCGCGAAAATCCTTTGCCCACCACCTGCCGGATATCGGTTACGGCTACGGCGTGCCTGCCCCGGTGCGGGTCTAGGCGGAGAGGCGCAGGCAACCGAAAATCGGCGGCTCCGTTTTTCCGTTCGTCAAACGGCTCCTCCCTTTTCTCCTCTGGGGCGAAAATCGAGGTTTGTTGCATCTATTGCATGAACTTTACCGGCGCGTCACTCCGCGCTTCATGGCGCCAGTTTCTCACTGCGATTCAGCAGACCTTGTTTCCCCCGCCGTCCACTCGCCATTTTTCCCCGTCACGTATGAAAACAGCCATCTGCCTCCGATCCCGATTCCCCTTGCTTGCCACAGGCATCGCCCTTCTCGCCGCCTTCACGTTGCCGGCTCCGGCCGGGACCACGCGCATTGTGGAGCGTGTCGAGGTGGATCGTATTTTCTCCGGCCTTACAGTCGGCTTCCAGTCGCTCACCGACGAAGCCAACAACCGCCAGTATGTCGCCTACTACGACGCCAACCGCGACATGGCCGTGGCCTCGCGATCGCTCGGTTCCCGTCAGTGGACCAAACGCGTGCTGCCCACGCGTGTCGGCTGGGATTCGCACAACTACGTCACCCTGGCGCTCGACCGCGACGGCCAGCTCCACGTCACCGGCAACATGCACTGTGCGCCGCTCATCTATTTCCGGACCACGACCCCCGGCGACGTGATGTCGCTGCGTCCTGTGGCCCGCATGACCGGCGCCCGTGAAATGCGCGTGACGTATCCGCAGTTCATCAAGGGCTCCGGCGACGAACTGATTTTCACGTACCGTGACGGCGAAAGCGGCAACGGCGACACGCTCTACAACCGCTACGACGAAAAGAGCAGACGCTGGACCCGGCTGACGGACAAGCCTCTCTTCGATGGTCAGGGCCTCATGAACGCCTATCCCGTCGGCCCCGTGCGCGGTCCCGACGGCCTCTGGCATCTCACCTGGGTCTGGCGCGGCACACCCGACGCCGGCTCCAATCACGACCTCTCCTACGCCCGGTCGCGTGATCTCGTGCACTGGGAAACGGCCGACGGCAAATCGCTTTCCCTGCCCATTTCGCTCAAGACACCGGGCTCCGTCATCGATCCCGTTCCTCCGGGCGGCGCCATCATCAACGGCACTGGCCGCATCGGCTTCGATGACAAGGGAAGAACCGTAATCTCGTATCATAAATATGATGACAAGGGAGCGACCCAGATTTATTTCGCCCGCGATGAAGGCGGCGTCTGGAAAATCACCTGCCTCACCGACTGGAATTATCGCTGGTCTCCCGGCGGCGGCGGTACGATCTCCTTCGATGTGAGCTGTTCCGAACTCCGCCATGACCCGCGTGTCGGGTACTACATCGGACTCGAAAACAAGGTGGAGGGGAGCGGGACTTGGCGCATCGATCCGACGACGCTGAAACTCGGCGAGAAACTGCGTAACGACGAACTGCCTACATATGTCCCGCCCGAGCTCCTGCGTCGTACTGGCGAAGATCCGCGTCTCACGGTGCGCATGCCGTCCGAACCGAGCACGACGCATCCGGGAAGGCGTTACCTGTTGAGGCGCGAATCGCTTCCCTTCAACCGCGACCGTCCGCCCGAGCCTCCGGTTCCGGCTCCGGGCCCGCTGGAGATCATCACGGTCGAAACAACCTCCGGCTGACCCCTGCAAACTCACGCGTACCTCCATCCTGCTTTTCACCACATGAGACTTCTTCCGTTATTTGCATACCTTGCTGCGCTTGCCCTGTTCGCTCTGCCCTCCCGGGCGGCGGCCATCGAAGACGGGGCTGAAATGCCGCTTCAGCTTCGTTACGACTTTGCCGACGCCAGTGGACAATCCGTCCCTGATGTTTCCGGGCATGGCCGCAACGGCGTGGTTACGGGCAAAGCCCGGATCGCCCCGATTCCCGGCGCCACCGCGCCACGCAGGAATGCGCTGGACAACACCGCCGCCGTCATGGGTTCCGCGACCGGAGGGACCGGCGGCAGCGTCCGTTATGCGGGTGCCGGCTGGGGGCCACAAAAGGCGTTTACCGTGACGATGTGGTTTCACACCAGTCCCGGCCAGCCGCTCGCTCAGGGCACGCGCCTCTGGGAGCTTCACGGCATCGCGCCGAAGCATCTGCTCCTCGGAATCAACCAGGGAAGACTGACCGTCAACCTTGGCGACAGGTCCCTTTTGTCGCACACCACTCCCCGTCCGTTGCTCCAGGAGACTGACAAGTGGGTGTTCGTGGCTTTCGCTTACGACGGCACCTACGAACGCGACAACCTGCGCCTGTTTATCGGTTCCGGAACCGACCCGATTCAGGCGCTCGCCATCGGCACCACCGCGGAGCCGCTCTGGGCAAAGCCGGCCGGCAAAGTTGAACTTGTCGTCGGTTCCAACACCGCCAATGGACGCGCGCTTTCCGGCTGGATCGACGACGTCCGCGTTTACAGTCATGACAATGAAACTACGGGAGCGCTTGTGCTTTCCGAATGCCAGACCGTGCTCGATGAACGCGCCGTCAGTTCCACTCGCTGAGCCGCCCCCTCCCCTTGTTTGCCTGCCATACCATTCCTGTTTCCCAAACTCATCTGAATCCACACTCCATCATGAAAACGCAAAGCACATTCCTCGCGGCATTCCTTGCCAGCCTTGTTCTTGTCGCATCCTCCGCGCGCGCGGAGCTTCTGTTCAGTTACGATTTTAACACCCCCGAAACCAGCGCGACTTCCTCTGGCACCGCGCACATCGGAGCAGCCGGCACCGGCCTTTCCGGTGCCCCTGTGGACAAAGCCCTGGATAACACTGCCGCCACCATGTCCGGCGCCGGTGGCGGCGCTTATTACGAGGGCACCCTCGGCACGCTTGCTTCGTTTACCGTGACCATGTGGTTCAAGACCGATGGAATGCAGACCAAAGGTGCGACTCGCCTGTTCGATAACGGCACTCAACTCCTGGCCTTCGATGGTGCCGACAGCAGCGGTTCCCAAAAACTTACATTCAACAGCGGCACCTCTCTCGGCACTTATAGCACTTCCACGCTCGCTACCTCCGGCGAATGGATTTTTGTAGCGGTTTCCTACAACGGAAAAAGCAACTCCGACAACCTTACGTTTTACGTCGGAACGAAGGGGACCGAAACACAACCGGGCAGTTTCGAATCCAGCACGGTCACTGCTGACCGCGGCTCCCTCAACTGGGGTAGCAGCGTCGTCAAGCTGATGTTCGGTGCCAACAGCACCAATGGCCGTTCCCTTGATGGCTGGATCGACAACATCAAGTTCTACGGTTCGGCCAGCGATGCCACCGGTGCGCTCGATACCATCGCCATCAACAACATCTGGCAAACCGACATGACCAGTACCCCCGTTCCCGAGCCCGCCGTATGGGCATGGCTGGCGGGCGGGCTGGCATTGGCCGCCACCGCCCTTCGACGTCGGCTGACACGCTGAAGTCTTCCAGCAACCACTCCGGAAATATCCAACAAAAATCCTGACATGAGCATTCCCCCCAAACGCATCACCGCCTTCACGTTGATCGAGTTGCTCACAGTGATTGCCATCATCGGCATCCTTGCCGCGATTATCATCCCCACTGTCAGCAAGGTTCGCGAGACGGCCAGGCAAGCCGTCTGCACCAGCCGCCTGAAAGAGCTGGGCGCAGCATTCGCTCTCTACGTGCAGGATCGCCGCGACTGCCTGCCCGATCCCGACGATGCGGCGGACAAACGGTGGCCGCACTACATGATGCCCTACATCGGCCCCTATCAAAACAAGTTCGGTATGGACGGCCGAGTCACCGGCATCGATGGGGCGGCGTCCGGTCTCGTTTACAAACTCCCGATCTTTCGCGACCCCGTGCAGGAAGCTCAACACACCGGCACCGGGCACGGTGTTTTCGGATACAACACCAACCTCAACCACACCTATCCCGACGCCACGCTCAAAAACGCCACCCCGGTTCGCTACAGCAGCCTCTCGCAACCCTCCCGCTTCATCGTCCTGGCGACCACCGAAGCGATCAAGGTGACCAAAGGCGGCGGCATTCAGCTTGAAACCGGCGTGCCTTCGCCGATGGCTGCCAGCAAAGGCTACACGGGAGGCACGACCAGCGACCGGGGCATCGCTCCTCTGTTCGGACGGAAGGCCATGATTCTCTTCGCCGACTGGCACGTTGCGGCAAAGGATGTATGCACGGCGAACGTCTGGCCATGGAATGATGACCAGGCGTTCGATCCCGCAAAGTAGAGCGCGAGGTGTTTTTCTATCCGGCGAAGCTGTTGATCGCGGCGATGACGTGATCGACCTGCGTGTCGGTGAGCTCGGGGAAGATCGGGAGACTCGTGCAGGTGGCGCAGGTTTTTTCGGCGACAGGCAGGGAGCCCTCTCCATAGCCGAGCGAGGCGAAGCAGGCCTGGCGATGCAGCGGCACGGGGTAGATGAGGTCGGTGCCGATCTCGTGTTTCGCGAGATGTTCGCGCAAGGCGTCGCGCCGCGGGTGGCGGAGCGTGAACTGGTGCCACACGCTCTCGCCGGCGTTGTCGGCGGTGTTGGCCACGGGCAGGATCGTATCGGCGAGCTTGATACCGGCGAGATAACGGTTGGCGATCTCGCGGCGGCGGGCGGTCCAGGTGGCGAGGTGCGGGAGCTTGACGTTGAGGAGCGCCCCCTGGAAGCCGTCCATGCGGAAGTTGAAGCCGACGTGGTCGTGGTAGTAGCGGCGGCCCATGCCGTGGACGCGAAGGAGTTTTGCCCGGTCGAAAACGTCGTCGCGCCGCGAGACAAACGCGCCGCCTTCGCCGCAGCCGCCGAGATTTTTGGTCGGATAAAAGCTGAAGGTGCCGGCGTCGCCGAGCAGGCCGACGGGCGTGCCCTTGTAGCGGGCGCCGACGGCCTGGGCGCAGTCTTCGACGACGAACAGGTTGTGCTTTTTCGCGATGGCGAGGAGCTCTTCCATCGGCGCGGGCAGGCCGAAGAGGTGGACGGCAACGATGCCTTTCGTTTTCGGGGTAATGGCGGCTTCGACGGCGGCGGGGTCGAGGTTGAGCGTGGCGGGGTCGATGTCGGCGAAGCGCGGCGCAGCGCCGACGTAGGTCGGCCCCCAGGCGGAAGCGATGAAGGTGAACGGCGGCACGATGACTTCGTCACCCGGCCCCCAGCCGGCGAGGGCGGCGGCGAGGTGGAGCGGGGAGGTGCCGCTGTTGACGCCGAGCGTGCGCGGATAACCGAGGGTGGCCGCGAAGTTTTTTTCGAAATCCTCCACGTCCCTGCCGAGACAGAAGCGCGTGGCGTCGTAGGTCGCGGCGAGGGCGGCGAGCGCCTGCTCGCGCAGGGCCTTGTGCTGGAGTGAAAGGTCGAGGAACGGGACTTTCATGGAGGTGCGGACGGATGGATTGGCGAGAGTGCGAAAGGCAGACGTTACGCGCAGCGGGCCGGCGGATGCCAGACTGGAGTCTGGCGCTCCCGGGAAATCCGGCTATCGGGGTTGGGCATGTTTTCTGGAAATTCCGGTTCAGGCGAGGCCAACGGCAAGGGGGACGATGCGATCCTGGCGGACGAGATCCGGGCGCTGGCGGCGGGCAGGGCCGGCGAACGGGTGATCACCGTGGCGACGGCGGAGAGCCTGACCGCGGGGCAGGTGCAGGCGTTGTTGGGCGCGGCGTCGGGGGCGTCGGCGTATTTCCTCGGCGGCGTCACGGCCTACACGCTGGCGCAGAAGGAGCGACTGCTGGGCGTGCCACTGGCCGAGTCGGAGCCGTGTGCGGGCGTTGCGGAAGCGATCGCGCGACTCATGGCGGCCGGAGCGCGGCGGCTGTTCGGTGCGGAAGTGGCGGTGGCGACAACGGGGTTTGCCGAGCCTGCGCCGGAATCGGGAGTGACAGCGCCGTTTGCCTGGTGGGCGGTGGCGTGGTCGCCGTGGGCAGGAGCGGGCGGGAAGGACAGCGGGTTACGCTTTCGGACGGGGCGTGTGGAGTGGCCGGGCGCCGGGCGGATCGTGGCGCAAACGCTGACAGCGCGGGCGGCGGCGCACGCGCTGCGGGAGGTGTTGCGCGAATTGCGAGGGAGTGGCGCGGCGATTGGCTGACAGCCGGTGCGCCCTTCGTTATCTGCTTGTCTTCCCAGCGGAATATTTCTGTCGGGTTGTCGGACCATCGATCCAGGTGCCTTCGATCAGGGTGAGGGCAGGAGTCGACGGCAGCCCGATTTCGTTACGGAAAAGCTGGCTGGCGAGCATGTCCATCGCGGCGACTCCCAGGTTGCGGTTGTCCTGCTGCATGCCGGCGAGCTGGCCGGTGCGGTTGCCGAGGTCCAGGGTGGCATAACCGACATCGGCCGGCACGCGCGCCCCGCGTTCCTGCAACCAGGGGAGTGTGAAGTCCGGCCAGATGCCGATGACCGCGTCGGGCTTGTGTTTGTCGAACCAGCGCAGGAAGGCGGAGGGATCGGTGTAGCTGTCGAGCGCGACCGGCTGAAGGTGAACGCCGCCGTACATCGGCTGGCTGCCCAGAAAACCGGTGCGCCACAGGTACCGGACGCGAAGGTGATCATCCTGATGCAGGGCCATGCCGATACGCCGATACCCCAGCATGCGCAGGTGCTCGTAGCAGGAGAAAATCAGGCTGATGTTGTCGTGGGCGGCCCGATGCAGGGCCATTTGACGGAAGGAGTAGCCGATGGCGACGACGGCATGTTCATGCCAGTTGAGTTCCAGAGACTGATGATGGATCGATATGGGCGCGAGCAACGAACCGCGCACGCCCCGCGCATCGAGGATACGGGCCATCTGGCGCGACCGGCAACCCGCCTTGCCCAGCCACATGGGTTGCAGATCGAAACCGAGAGTGCGGGCGCGTTGCCGGGCGCCTTCGAATTGTTGCAAGTGGGAAGGATGCCGGCGCCAGTCGTCCTCCGTGGCGTACGAGGTCAGATAGGCGACGACTTCGCCGGTGGGCTGAAGGCGATGCCGCTGGCGGACCTGCGACATGAGGGCATTGACGAGGGCGTTGTTCCGGTAACCGGCCTCGCGGGCCGCGGCGAGGACACGTTCGCGGGTGGCAGGGGCTACCTTGGGATGATTGCGGAGGGCGCACGCCACCGTCGTGTGGCTGATGCCGAGCCGGGCGGCGAGTTCACGAACGGTGGGTATCCGGGACGGGGCCATCTTGTATTGAAAATCGCGCGCAGATCGCCGGTCCGGTCAAGGGCGTTATTCACCATCGTCGCAATCAGAGGCCACCTTGCCCGGCGTCGTCGGCATTCTTTTCGTTCCGTCACGTTGCCGCTTTTTTGTCGTTTGCCAACCTCGCCCGCGAACGAATCCCGGTTCCTTCCCGCCGGGCGGGAACCGGAGAGATCGCGCCTGCGGCAGGGCCTGTCTATCCATGAAATTCTTACGTGTAAGACGGAGGCGCCGTTGAGACGCCGGGAAAGTCGTGTTCGTTGAGGTTCCATCAGCTCCCCGTCTGTATGAAAACTCCCAAAACCCTGAATCTGGCAGTCGTCGGTTTCGCCCTGGTGGCTGCGGCCTTGGCGGCACGCGCCGACTACACCGAAAACCTGCTCGTCGGCTGGACCTTCAACAGCGGGCCAGACGACGTCCTGACCAGTGATCTCGGATCGCTTTCGAACGTCATGCTTGTCGCCAGGGATGTCGGCAGCGATACCGCATTCAGCGCCAACAGCGACGGCACGCTTTCCCTGGGCGGGGGCAAGGTGCTCGTCGCCGATGCCATCAACAGCGCAACGTACCCGGGATTGGCGAATGCCTTCACCCTCTGGGTGCGATTGAGGTTCGATACGCTCCAGACCAATGCGATGGTGTTCGGTCTCATCGACAGCGTATCGGCCGCCAGCGGTTTCGGCCACCTTTCGGGAACGCTTCGGGTGGTCAGCGGCGAAGAGGGCACGATCGGATATTATGGCCGGACCGACAGCGGCGGCGATATTTCCCGCGGCTCCGGATTCATGGCGATCTCCGGTGGCGAGTTCATCGACATTGCGATCCGGTTTTCGGATACGGACAACAACAGCAGCGCCTACGATGCCTGGCTCGGCAACGGGGAGAACGGGCAGTCGCATGGCGGCACCTGGAACGGCGCCTCCGCCGGCATGCAGGCGTTCCAGTCGCTTGCTCTCGGTCGTCTCAACAGTGATACGTCGGCCAAACTGACGATCGACGAGGTGCGTCTCTACGATGCCTTCCTGAGCAACGAACAACTGGCGCAAATTTCCGCCCGGGCGATACCGGAACCGGCAGCCGGAACGACAATCGCCGCGGTCTGCCTCCTTGCCGGGATTCTTGGCGCGCGTCACCGCCGTCGTCGCCGGCAACATGATGATGCCGAATCCTGCAATCCCCTGACTTGACCTGAAATCAGATAACACCCGAAAAAACGCTCACGAAATCCCCGCCATGAAAACACCGCTTTCTGCCATCTTCCCGCGGCCGGCCTGTCGCCGCGCCTTTACGTTGATCGAACTGCTTACCGTGATCGCCATCATCGGCATTCTCGCGGCGATCATCATACCGGCCTCCATCTCGGTGAGGCAGACGGCGCGGGCGGCGGCCTGCAAGAGCAACCTCCGGCAGATCGGCGTGGCGCTCAACCTCTACGCCGGGGATAACAAGGGATATTTCCCCGCCCCCCGGGCCAAAACGTCCGCCGGGCAGGCTTCGCCGGCATTTCCGGAAGGAGACGGCGACTGGTACACTGACGTATGGATGACAAAACTACAGTCCTACCTGGAGAACAGGAACCCGGATGTGAGTGACGGCTATGGCAAGAAGGCCGCCATCTGGGACGGCGTGTTTCGCTGCCCGGGCAAACCCAACTGGGACCTGAATGCGACGCCTGGCGATTTCGACAAACTTTCCTACAGCATGTCTTCCTGCAACGTGAACGGCACCGAGGTAAACCGGGCTCGTCGCCAGGAGGAGTTTCTGCGTCCGACATTGACTGCCATTGTCGTCGATTCAAACACGGGAACCGTGTTTATAAACAACAACCATTTCATGTACCGGGACTACATGGCGCTATGGCACAAGGGAAAAGATAACGTCCTGTTTGTGGACGGTCATGTGGAGACTGTCGCCAAGGGCGGACTGAATTACTGGCTGGTAAAATCGGCCGACGATCTGGACCGGCCGGTCGACCCGTAACCGGCGGCATTGCGCTTGTCATCCTCCTCATGAACTTACGCACTCTCGCGTTTCTCTGCGCGGTCCAGGCAGGCATCGTTTCCGCGGTTCCCGTCGCCTTGCCGGCTGCGGCGCAGCCTTCCCCTGCGTTGACGATCGGTACCGGCCGTCTCACGGAAATCTGGCCGGCAGGCGAAACGGTGCGCTGGCGGTTGACGCTGGCCGCTGCCGCCGGCGAACCGCTGCGAGGTGCACGGATCGTCTGGACGATCAATACCTGGAACCGGCAGGGCGTGGCGCATGGAGAGATTCCGGTATCGTCGGCCAGACCGGGAAAGGGCGAGATCGTCATGGATTTCGACTACAAACCGTCTGCGCTTGGCTGGCATGAAGCCGTCCTCGAATTGCGCGATGCGGCCGGAACGGGTCTCGACCGGCAGGCGCGGCGTTTTTCGGTGGGCTCCGCACCGCGAAGCACCGGCGAGTATTTCCGTTACGGGCTTTGCTCGCACATGCGGCGGCAGATCGGCACGCCGTTTTTCGAAAAGGAGGTCGAGCTCTCGCGCCAGCTTGGCATCGATATAATCCGCACGGAGCTGGCGGGCTGGGAAACGACCCAGCCGCGCGAGGGGGAATGGAATTTTTCCGTGGCCGACACGGTGCTCGATGCGCTGGCGAGGCATGGCATCGAGATCCAGCCGGTCTTCGGGTATTCCACGCGCTGGGCCTCGACCGGCGATCCGCAGGCGAAGGACTGGAACGAGTGGAACAAGACCGCTCCGCGTCTCGAACCATGGCTCAACTACGTGCGCACCGTGGTCGAGCGTTATGGCGACCGCGTTCGTTACTGGGAAATCTGGAACGAACCCGACATCAGTTTCTGGCGCGCCCCCACAGAAGCCTACGTCGAACTTTTCGACAGGACGTCGGCGCTCATCAAAAAGACTTCGTCCCGCGCACTCGTCCTCAACGGCGGTCTGGCCATGGTGAGGCGTCCTCCCAACCCCGATTTCGTCACCCGGTTTCTCGCCTCGGCTTCACCCGGAAACTGGGACATTTTTGCGTATCATGATTATCATACATTCGCGCAACTCCTGCAAAGGCGAGAGGAGGTCGGCGCCTTGCTCCCGCGGCTGAAAGTGAAGCTGCCCGTCTGGGTCAACGAGGGCGGATCGCACACCTTGCTCGCCGGCGGCGAGCGCGAGCAGGCGCGGCGGCTCGTAAAGAAAATCTCCACCGCGCCGTCGCTCGGGATCGGCGCCTACTTCTGGTACAACCTGCGTGACGACGGGCTCGATCCCGGCGAGCCCGAACACCACTTCGGCCTCACGCTCCACGATGGCCAGCCCAAGCCTGCATGGTCGGCGTTCCAGGCCCTGATCCGGGAGCTGGGTGCGGCCCGTTACCTGCGTTCGTTGCCCGAGTCCGGGCTTCCGGCGGGCGCCTGGGCTCATCTTTACCGATTGCCGGCCGACGGCTCCGCATCGCCGGCGAGGCATACCCTCGTGCTCTGGCGGGAAGGCGCTTCCCGTCAGACTCCCGTCTGGCTCGACGCCGGTGCCGGTGCACGGATCACGGCTGTGACCGACCTGATGGGCAACCCGATCAAGGTGGCAGCCGGTTCGGGCGGTGTGGCGTTTCCGGTGACGGACGATCCTGTCTATGTGCACATCGAAGGCGAGGGGGAACCCGCCCTTTCGGTCAGGCCGTTGCTGGAAGCGCCCTCGCCGGTTGTCCTGGTGGCGGGAGAACCGTCGCGCATTGCGGTGACCTTGCATAATCCGCTGCCGCATCCCGTGACGGCGGAGATGGCATGGAGCAGCCCGATCGCGGGTCTGCATTTTCCCGAAAGGCAGAGCCGGCTTGCCCTGCCCGCACACGGCTCCGCCGTGACCACCGTCGAACTCCATGCCGCTGCCGACCGGCCTGTATCCACAGACACGATACGGGAGGCGGAAGCGAACGAGATCCGTTTTGTCCTCTCGCTGCCCGACCTGGGCCTTTCCCTTCCCGGTAGCATCCCCGCTTCGCAGGCCACCGCAATCCGCCGTCTTCCCGCCGGGGCCGCGGCCATTCCGGAGAGCATCCCGGTGATCACGCTCGATCACCGGGATGATATCCACAACCTTTACTCGGCCGAGCCGCTGCCCGCCATGCACTGGGGTGGTCCCGAAGACCTCGGCGCTGTCGCCCGTCTGGCATTTACCGGCGAGGCGCTTTATCTGCACGTCGCCGTCCGCGACGACGTTCACTATCAGACCGACGTGGGCGAAAATCTTTGGGAAGGCGACAGCCTGCAAATCGGCCTGAGCCCGGGCGACGGGACCCCGGGTTACTTCGAGGCAGGCATCGCTCTGGCCAATGACGGGCGCACCGGCGGCTGGGTATTCACCCTTCCCGGCAACGGCGCGGGATCGCTCGCCCGCGGACCACTCGATCCGCGTGTGCAGCGCGAGGTTGTCCGCTCGGACCGGACCACGACCTACCGGCTCCGGTTGCCCTGGGCGCTCCTTGGCCTGAAAGGGCCGCCCGCGGGCGGCTTCCGGTTCAATTTCGTGATCAACGACAACGACGGCCGCGGTCGCAAGCAGTGGGTCAAGCTCGACGACGGGCTCGGCGACCAGAAAAACCCCGCGTTGTGGCGTATCTTCACCTGCCCCTGAACTGCCATGACCATTACCTCGCCTTGCCCTTCCTTCCGCGCCCTGGTGCGCGTGTTGCCGTTGCTCCTGATTCTTGCCGGCTCCGCTACCCGGGTTCGCGCCGACGCTGCGACCATGGATGCCTTTGGCGTCTGTGCCAGCCCGCAAAGCACCTCCGGTTACGAGGCCTATTGTGACGACATCATCGCTTCCGGCATCAAGTGGGTGCGCATCTCGCCCGAATGGGGCAGCATCGAGACGGCGCGCGGCGTTTTCAACACGACCTACCTGGACCGGCTCGATGCGATCGTCTCCCGGCTTCGCGCCCACGACGTCAATATCCTGTGGATCCTCTGCTACACCGCTCCCTGGGCCTCGTCGCAACCCGCTCTCGGCTGGCCCGATGCCACCCGCTACAAACCGGCCGACTGGACCGACTGGGAAAACTACGTCGCCTTCATTGTCGACCGCTACGACGGACAGATCCGGTACTGGGAGGTCTGGAACGAACCCGATCTGAACGGATTCTGGAAAAGCTCCGTCGCCGACTATTACACCCTGCTGGCCAAAGCCCATGCGAAGATCAAGGCGCGCAACGCGACCAACCAGGTGTTGCTCGGAGGCCTGGCGGTCAGCACCGGAACGGACTTTTTCGAAGAGTTGCTCGATCTCGGGGCCGCTTCGTATTTCGACATCACCAATTACCACGCCTACGGTCCGATCCGGCGTCATGTCAGCCTCTACGAGCAGATGATCGGCGTGACGACCACCTGGGGCATCACGGACAAGCCGATCTGGATCACCGAGACCGGATACACTACGGTGGGTGATGCCGCCCTGGAGCCGGTCAAGGCCGGCCTGGTGGAGCAGATTCAGCACGGGAATCAGCAGCGCCCCGAAATTGCCCGCGCCTTCTGGTATCGCTTCGAAAACACCGCTTCCACGCCGGCCAATCCGTCGGAGGACAACTTCGGCCTGCTCACCGCGGCGCGCGCGCCTCTTGCGGCGTTTTATGCTTACCAGGCCTGCAACGGGGCGGAGACCGACTTCGGGTTGCAGGCGGCCTATGCCGCTCGCACGCCAGTGCTGCGGACGCTGTTTTATGTTCCCGCGACCAGCGGCGACGGCAGTTATGTGATCGACAACCCCGACGACACCCGGACCATTCCCGCCTCGCGTTACCTGTATTTGCGCGTGAATGACGACTGGATTCATGATGCCAATCAGGGACTCGATACCACCCTCGATGCGGAGGTCACGTACCTGGACAGCGGTACGGGCAACTTTGCCTTGCAGTACGACGCGGCGGCCAACGCCTACCAGTCCCTTTCGCAGGCGCGCACCAATACCGGCACATGGAAAACCGCCACGTTTACCCTGACCGATGTCAAGTTTGCCAATCGCCAGAACAACGCGGCCGATCTTCGTCTGTCCGCCGGAGGCACTGACCTCACGGTGGGCCAGGTGACGCTTCGCCGACGGATCAATCCGGCGGTGGCCATTCTCGGAGCCACGCCCGTTTCCCGATTCATCGACTACGTGATCGATCCGGATTCTTCCCATGAAGGTTACAACCCGGTCGCGACCGTGGGAGGACTGGAATGCCGGCAAATCACGGCCAACAATCGTTTCTTCTATTTCAACGTCAGCGACAGCCTCGTGCGTTCCGGAGATACCCACCTTTCCGTAGCCATCACCTTCCGGGATCAGGGGACGGACAACATCGTGCTCCAGTACAATGCCGTCGGCAATGCGCACAAGGGAGTGAATATCCCCAAAACCAATACAAACGCCTGGCGCACGGTCACCGTTGCCATCACCGACGCCGACTTCGTCAACGCGCAGAGCTATTTTTCCGATTTCCGCATCGCCAACGGCTTTGACAGCTCTGCCGAATACGTCCGTCGCGTCGAGGTCATCCTGCCCTGAACCTTTTTCCCATGCCTGCCTCTCTCCAGCCCGAAGCGATCGATGAATTTTCCCGGCGACGGTATCTGACCTACCCGCACGCCAACGGTTTTGCCGGGGGCGGCCGTTTTCTCGTGCTGGGCCAGCAGGAGACAACGGGCTTCAGCTTGTGGCGGTGCGATCTTTCGACAGGAGAAGAACAGAGGCTGGGCGTGCTGCCGGCAGATGTGGCGGGAGATCCTTTGTGGTTCGACATCGCTCTCCGGTCCGGCCGCCTCGTCACGGTGACGAACAACGAGGTCTGGTGCTGCGATGTCCTCCGCCCGGGGTCCGCGGACCGGATCTATCGCGAAGAGGCGCCGGGTGCGTGTCTGCAATCGCTCCCCTCCATTTCTGCCGATGGCGAACGGGTCTTGGTCGTCCGGCGCACGGGCGATAATCATGCGGTGATGGAAATCACCACGATCACGGGTCAGGCACGCGTGCTGTTTTCCGTCCCCTGGCATGCGGGGCATGTGCATTTTTCGCCCTGCGACGAAACCTGGATCGGATTCTGCCACGAGGGCAGGGCCGATGCCATTACGGATCGTGTCCAGGCGTGGCATGCGCACCAGGCTCCGGAGGGAATGTGCCTGCTGGATCAGCGTCCGGCGGGCCTCTGGCTCGGGCACGAACGGTGGGCGTTTCATGCGCCGACGGTCCTGGTCGTGGCTTATGGCGGAAGCCCGGGAAAACCGCGCGGCGTGTATGAACTTTTCCACGACAGGCGACCGCCGCGTCTGGTCAGCGAAGGCGACCGCGACTGGCATGTGAATGTGAGCCGCGACGGGCGCTGGGCGGTGGTGGACACCACCGGCCCCCACGACCGGCCGGGGCGCGGCTGGGAAGAGGCGGAAAATATCAGCGATGTGCTGCTGATCGACCTGGTTACAGGCCGGCGGACGTTTCTGGCGCGTTCGCGACGGGGTGCGAATCACCCGCGTCACCCGCATCCGGTTTTCAGCCCGGATGGCGAGACGGTTTTTTATAACGAAACGGCCCCCGATGGCGATGCCGTCCGGGTCATGCGGGTCGGAAACCCGCTCCGGAGGGCACGATGACGGAAGCAGTTCGCCAGTCATGGTTGCATGTCATCGTGAATACGTGGGACCGGGCTTTCGATCCCGGTTCGGGATGGTTATGCCTGCCCGGCAACAGCCGCCGGATCAGGGAGCATGCCGGTGACGGAAAGGAGGTGGAATCGCTTTATTACGCGCTTGCCTTGCTGGAGCTGGCCGATCGTCCGCGGCAGGGAAGGGCGGAAGCGATCATGGCGCGGGTGATGGCGTGGCAAAAAACAACCGCCATACCCCAGGCGGCGCGGGACCTGGGCATGGGTTTGTGGCTGATCCGGTTTCGGCACCGCACGCGATTACCGGCGGAACTTCGTCAGCAACTCGAGGAAGCATGCCTGGACGCGGCCCATCTGGCCGCGAGGACCGATGCGACGGCAGCGAGCGTGTTTGTACAACTGGCGGCCGCAGAACCCGGGCATGACGACACCGGAATGCGGGGCCTGCTGGAGGACTTGATGCGGATGGTCAGCACGGCTTCGCCGCAGGAAACGGCGAGTTTGCTGGTGGCGTTGCACGCCATCGAGAGCAACGTGAGGCATCCGCTGGTACGCGAGCAGATCGGCCCGCTCGTGGTGAGCGCATGGCGTGAAGCCGCGCGCCGGTTTGGCCGCAGCGGAAAGGACCGTCCCGATGCCGTGACTACGGCGCTGGCCATGCGGGCAACACAAGGCCTGGCTGGCGGGGCGATCGTTCCGGAGGCGGACCAGTTGCGCGCCCTGCTGTGCGTGCTGGCGATCAACCTGCGGCTGCCGGATGCATTCCCGGAAACGCTGGCCGCCTTGTGGGCTTCCGGTCCGGGGCCGGTCAGGAAGTCCCCGGTTGCAGGCCTGGAGGTCGGGGCTTTCTGAGCAGGAGAAGATTGCCTCCCGGATGCGGAACCGGCCAGACCGGCGCCGGGTTGTTACCAGTTTACGGATACATCCTTGCCGGTGCGCTGGGAGCTTTGCGGGGTGTATTGCTGGAACTCGACGCCGAGGCCGTTGGGATCGGTGATCCAGAATTGCGGGGTTTGATCGGAGCCGGTCTTGATGTCGCCGGGCGTGAGGCCGCGCTCGCGGAGGCGGGCATGCAGGCCGGCGAGATCGTCGGTTTCCAGGCAGAGGTGGTGGATGGGCTGCTTGCCGAGCGGCTCGATGGCATCGGCGAGGAATACTTCGATGAAGGTGCCGTTGCCGGCTTTCAGATAAAAACCGAACTCGGCGCCGTTGCGGATGAAGTTGAACTGTTTTTCGAGTCCGAGCGCGTCGCAGTAAAACTCGCGGGTGCGTTTCAGGTCGGTGGTCTTGAGACAGACGTGGGCCAGGGAGGTGATGGGCATGATCCCGAAGGCTGGAGGGAAAATGCAGGCGGGGCCAACTGAAATACCGGAGCGGCGGCTTTCCAGCCGCTGTGACGACGCGCAGCGTCGCCCGATTGATTCGGCAACGGAAGGTTCCGGAAGCCCGCAGCGCACGAATGCGAAAGGGCGAGGCGCATTGCGCCTCGTCGCAGCGGCTGGAAAGCCGCCGCTCCGGGGGGGAGTCACTGCGACGGCAGTTGCAGGCGGAAGGTTTCCGCGATCCGGCTGCGCCCGGCGACGGCGACGCCGGCCTGCTCCGCAAAGTCGGGCCAGCGTTTCACCGCATCGCTCACCTCGGCGAAAATCGTTTCGGCGCGACCGCGTTTCATCGACGCACTCCGGGCGCAGGCGCGCAGGTCTTCCATGGAAAAACCGTCGCGTTTGCCATTGACGGTCATCTGGTGGCTGGAGGTCCACGCGCCGTCGGGATTGTAGCTGTAGATCACATCGAAGGCGGGCGAGAGCGCCCACCGGCCGCGCCGGTCCATCAGGAAGGCGATGTTTTTCGGGTGATCGTCCTGATTGCGCGCCACGATGTTGAAAACCATCCGGCGAAACTGTTCCTCGACGGCTTCCGGCGGCAGACCGAGCTGCCGGATGACCAGCAGCGCCTGTTCGTAGGCGTAAGCCCCGGCCTGGTTGAAATCGAAATGCGCCAGCGCGCACAGCGACTGCATGTGGAGCTTGCCGCCGTTTTCGGCGCGGTCGAAGCGTCGCGTCATGAAGTGGCGGCGGCCGTTTTCCTCAAAAAGGCGGCACTCGCTCATGCGGATGCCGGCTGCCCTCGCCATCAGGGCGTAGGCGTACTCGATGGCTCCGTATCCTTTGGGGTCGTCGAGTTCCTTGTCACGGTTTCCGGATACGCCGTCGAATTTCAGCAGCCAGTATTCGAAGCCGGCGCCGGCGGTGACCTGGCCGGAGCGCACCTCGTTGGTGGCGGGGTTCCAGGCGATCACGGCCTTGGCGCGCGCGCCGCCGGCCGAGGTGCCGACGCGCAGGATGTCGCGCAGGGCATTTTTCCGGTCCGCGCCGGCGCCGCCGAAGGTGGTGCGCAGTTCGTTGCGGTGGCGCAGGACTTCGGAGGCCAGGGCGACGAGAGCATCGATGCGGATCGTACGCGTCCGTTGCGGTCGCGGTCCCAGGCCGGGGGCAAACTCCAGCGCGCCGATGCCGCGCGTGCCGGTGTAACAGAGGCGTTCCACCGCGTTGAAGCTTTCCGGCGTGCGCCCCTGCGTGGCGAGCCAGGCGTCGATCAGGGCGTTGCCGAACTTGTCGGGCAACGAATCCGCGAGCATGCCGGGCAGGCCGTGAAAGGTGCCGGGCGGCAGCGCTGGGAACGAATAGACGCGGTCCGAGAGCGGCATCATGAGCGGGGCCACCTCGATGCCGCTCCGCGCGAACGCCGGATCGTACTGAAAGGTGGCGATGCTCTCGCCGTCTTCCAGAGAAACGGCCCCGATCAGGCTGCCCCAGAGCCGGACTTCCGCGATGGTGCTCACGTTTCGTCACCCCACTTCCAGTCGGCGGGGCCGGGCTCGGCCACCGACCAGGTGCCGGCGGGATCGGGTTGCGCGCCCTTGATCGGCGCATGGCGCGAAGCCCGCCGGCGCTGGTGGCCGCGAAGTTTGAGTTGTTCGATCGGGCTCGGGAGTGGCGCCGGCACCAGCAGATCGAAGCGCTCCGTCAGCCCGAGCGCGTTGCACACGCGGATAAATCCCGACAACTGCGTGCCGACCACCCCCGCTTCCAGCCGCTCGATGGTGCGCTTCGAAACCCCGGCCAGCACGGCCAGTTCGGCCTGCGTGATGTTCTGCTCCAGCCGGGTGCGGGCCAGCCGCTCGCCCAGCTCGCGCAGGATTTCGGTATCGGCTACTGTTTTTGTGATCTTCACAACGCCTCAAAAATGGCGAATAGATCCGGTAAAATCAAGATATTCGTCTTAAAAGGAGAATTATTTGAATTGTTGTAATTCGACTCTAAAGGCGAATATCCTGATTTTATATGCTATATTCGTCATTATAGACGAGATAGCTTGGAATCGTTTTCGGAGGAAACCGATAAAACACGCTGAAGAACGCTGAAATTATCGGACCTTGCCGCAGATCACAGGGCAGGGGGCGGTATGACCGGGTTTGTTTTTTTAGCGTTCTTCAGCGTTCTTTAGCGGTCTCTCTCCCGGTATTGCGCTCAGCCGGCGAGGTCGGCGAAGGAGTCGATGACGACATCGGGGCGGACGGAGCTTTTTTGCAGTTCCTCTTCGGAAAACTTGCCGGTGCGCACGAGCACGCCGTACAGCCCGATGGCCTGCGCGCCGCCGACGTCGCTTTCGAGGTCGTCGCCGATCATCAGGGCCTCGTCGGGTTGCAGGCCGAGGTCGTCGAGCGGCGCCCGGAAAAAGTGCGGAGCGGGTTTGCCGAGCAGGGTCGCTTCGCGGCGCGTGCCGTACTCCAGCGCGGCGGTGAAGGCGCCCACATCGAGCCGCAGGCCGTCGGCGGCGCGATAGCAGCGGTTGCGCGCCAGCGTGAAAAAGGCGGCGCCGTCGAGGAGGAAGCGGAAGGCACGGTTCAGGGCTTCGCCGGAGATGCCGCCGCCCATGTCGCCGACCACCACGGCCTGCGGATGGGTATCCACGTGGGTGATACCCTCCATGTCGGCGATGACATCGGCCGGCAGCAGGCAGTGGCAGCGGACCATGCCGGCGGCGAGGAGATGGTCGCGGGCCACGCAGGGGGCGGTGTAGAGGTGGGCGATTTCGACCGGGAGGCCGAGCCGGTGGAGCTGGCCGGCGATGACGGATCGCGGCTTGCTGGTGGTGTTGGTCAGATAACGGATGCCCAGGCCGCGTTCCCTGATCCGGTGCAGGGCTTCGATCGCTCCGGGAATGGCCGTCTGGCCGACGTAGAGCGTGCCGTCGAGATCGGCGAGGATTCCCCTGATGTTTTCCGGCAGCGTTGGCATGGCGATTGGCAAAAAATGGACGATTTTCGCCGGAACACCAGGCGCATCGCGGGTTTGGTCCGCGCGCGGCCGGGGCCGGTTCTGTCGTCGGCAATCGCGGCCAAACCGGCGCAGAGGTGCAAACGAATCTTGGCAGACGGCGGGGTGTCTGCACATCACTTGGGAAGAAATCTGTCGGGCACTCTTGATCCGGCTGCTTGTCCGGAGACAACCTCATGCGGTTTTTTTTAAGTATCCCCCTCTTCTTTCTGGCGATTCTTTTGCCGGGAGGCGTTCTGGCGCAATCGAAGCCCGCGCAACCGCCCTTCCGCCCGGCGGTAGCGGGGCAAGCCTCGCTGGCGACTCCGACCCGACCGCAGGCCGGGCCCGGGTCTTCCGGATCGCCCGCGGTGGTCACGGCCGGGCCCGCGGTGGACATCTGGCTCATCCCGCTGGAAGGATTTCCGCCTGCCGGTGCCATCGGGCTGCAGCAGACGTTTTCGCGAGAGCTCGGGCTGATCGTACGCGTGGCCCCGCCGGTCCGGCGCGAGGCGGCGATGTTCGACACGTCGTCGGGCCAGATGATCGCGGCGCGGGTGCGGGACAGCCTGCGAGCGCAAATGCTGGCGCTCGGGAATGTGGCTCCGAGGACGGCTTTCATCGCGCTTGTCGGCGACGATCTCAACCTGGGGGATGCCCGCCAGCGTTACGTGTACTCGGCGCATTTTCCGCAACAGCATCTCTCCGTCGTCTCGCTTGCGCGGTTGCGCGATGCGTTTTATGGCACTCGCGATACGCCGGAACTGACGGAACGCCGCCTGTACAAGATCACCAAGGCGGCGATCGGCGCACAATATTACCGGCTGCCGCCGTCTGCCAGCCTGGACAGCGTGATGTTTTCGCCAGTCTCCACCCGTTACGACATCGACCGGCTCGGGACAGGTTTCTGAGGCGACGACCGGAAAAAAGCCCACGTGCCGGTCGAGGCGGCAATCTGTCCGCGTCCACGCCCGCCTGACCAAAGAGTACGAAGGCATCCCTGCCGCCATGGACGGCGAGCATCGGCGGGATGCCGGTTCCGGCGCGGATGCACGAGACCAGGCTGGCTTCGCGGGCAAAATGGATGCCGTTTGCTGCCGGAGGGGTAGCACGCTTGTTTTCGGAAGCGGCTTTCGCTACCATGCCGGCATGGCCTGGTCCTCTTCCCCCGCATGAACATTCGTGAACTCGCCAGAATCGCCGGTGTTGCCCACACCACCGTCTCCCGGGCGCTGCGCAACCACCCCAGCCTGCCTCGCGAGACCTGCATTCGTATCCAGAAAATGGCGACGAAGCACGGTTACGCGCCGCATCCGGTCGTCTCGCAGCTCATGACGCAACTGCCCCGGGTAAGGCAGCTGCCCCGTCCGGCGCTCGCCGCCATTACCTGCTGGCCCGACTGGCGGCGGCGTTCTCCTTTCAACAGCCTCATCTATCAAGGCATGGAAAAGCGCGCCGCCCAGCTTGGCTACAGGCTGGAGGAGTTCTCCCTGCTCGACGAGGACATGACGGCCTCCCGCCTTTCCTCGATCCTCTATGCGCGACGCATCGAGGGCGTGATCGTCTGTCCCTTCAAACAGGGTCCCGTCCGGCTCGATCTCAAGTGGGAATACTTCGCCGGCGTCGCCATCGGCCACTCGGTCATTTCGCCGCCGCTGCATCGCATCAGTCCCAGCTACTACGAGAACATGCTTCTGGCACTACGGGAGCTGAAGCGTCTCGGCTACCGCCGTATTGCGCTTGCACTCACCCCGGCCATCCGCGTCCGCACGGACGACGCCTATGTGGCTGCCTACGGCCTTTACGAACGCGATCTTCCCGCCCGGGAGCGCATCCCCGTCTTTTGTTCGGCCCAGGCAGGCTCCGAAGTCAAACCGCGCCGTCGTTCCCTGCACGCGGATGCGTCGCTGGACATGCACGCCTCGCTCGATCCCGCTGCTGTCGCTTCCTGGCTGCGCCAGCACCGTGCCGACGTCCTGATCTGCAACTCCAGCCCGGCTCTCGCCGCGTTGCGCCGGGCGGGCCTGCAAATCCCCGGAGAGGTGGCCTACGTCTCACTCGACAACACGATTTCCCGGGAAGAAATCAGCGGCATCGATCTGATGCCCGAACAAATGGGCTCCGCCGCCATCGACATGGTCACCGCCCACCTGCACCGCCGTGAATGCGGCCTGCCGGACACGCCCAAAATCATGTCCCTGCAAAGTTGCTGGAGAGCGGGTGCCACGGCCATCGCCCGCGAACTCACGGTCCGGGAGCCTTGACCCGGTCGAACGTCTGCCACCGGGACGAGGGAGGCGAGCGGGAGGCATTTACGCACCTGGTGCGTGACGAGGTCATTGATCCCTGCAACGTGCGCGATACGCCTGACCCGCAAGCCTTCACCTCCCATGAAAAAAGCCCAACTCGCCCTCGCTCTTCTTGTCGTTGCCGGAACCTGTGCACAGGCTCAGGTCCTGATGCTCGATTTCGGCGCCACCGCCGCCATCGCCAACCCGGGTAACAGCCCTTATCACGCCGCCAACACCGGGTTTACCGCCACGACCTGGAACCAGGTCACCAATGTGGACGTCGGCTCCGGCTTGCACTTCGCCGATGGCACTGCGGCGACCGGAGTCACCGTCAGTGTCGGCGGCAGCGCCAGTGCCTCCGCGCTGAACGTGATCGATCTGGCCCGGACTCCCACAAGCAGTGCTCTCGGCGGCAGCTCTGTCAGCAACAGCGGTATCTACGCCGCCAATACGGTTGGCCGCGACGGCATCTTCATGACCCACGCGCTTACCGGTCCCGCTCGCAATGTCGGCAGCGTGGGCGTCCAGGTCGGCGGCCTCGCTGCCGGCACCTACGACATCTACATCAGCGGACGCAACACCAGCCTGATCAGCAGTTCCCCCCAGGAGACGATCACCGCCTGGGTCGGCGTTTCCTCCATCACGGGCAACTTTGATTTCACCGACTACAGTTCGGGCGCGAACAATTTTTCCGGCAGCACCACCACCGCCTCCTGGATCGAAGGCGAAAACTACATCAAACTCAGCGTTACCCTCACGTCGGGGCAGGTGCTCAACATCGCCACCTCGGGTGCCGGCAGCACCGGCGGAGGCAGCACCATTGACGAACGCGGGTTCCTCAACTCCGTCCAGATCGTCTATACCGGAGCGATTCCCGAGCCCTCGACCTGGGCAACCCTCTGCGGCCTCACGGTGCTGGCCGGAGCCTTCGTGCTTCGCCGCCGCCGGTAAACAGCGCCGGGTTTCAATCATCCCGGTTCCGGAGATGCCGACGATTTTCCGGGCGGCATCCCTTTTCTTTTCCCCCATCATGCCAACGCCATTTCATTTCACCGAACCCGCGCGCACGCTTTCGCTTCTCGACACCGCCGATGTTCTCGTCCTCGGCGCCGGCCCCGGCGGCATCGGCGCCGCCATCTCCGCGGCACGAAACGGGGCAAAAGTCATCCTCGCCGAACGCTTCGGCTGCTTCGGGGGCACCTGGACCAACGGCATCCTGAGTGCAATCATGCCTTTCCCCTACGTGAGGGGCATTTTTGCCGAAATCACCGCCCGGCTCCAGCGGGAGGCAGCCTGGCGCTCCTGGAACAATCATTACGGCGCCGGCGGCCAATATGACACCGAGACGGCCAAGCTCGTGCTCGACCGCATGGTGAAGGAAGCGGGCATCCGTCCTTATTTTTTCACCCAGGCTGCGGCCGTGATCCGGGACGGATCGCGCCTTGCCGGTGTCATTGTCGAGAGCAAGGAGGGGCGTCAGGTTATCACCGCCCGGCAATTCATTGACGCAACCGGTGACGGTGATGTCTCCGTGCTCGCCGGCGCCGACTATGCAATCGGCCGCGATGAAGACGGCGCCAGCCAGCCGATGAGCCTGATTTTCAAGATCGGCGGCATCGACGATGATGCGCTTCACGCCTACCGGAAGACCGACCGCACCTGTGAACAGGCCTGGCGTCGCGCCAAGGCGGCCGGCGAAGTCACGGTGCCGCGCGAAGACCTCCTCCTGTTTGCCCTCCCGCGCCCCGGCACCTGGGCGATCAACGGCACCCGCATCGTCAACAAGGACGCGACCCGGGTGAGCGACGTCACCGACGCCATGATCGAAGGGCGCCGGCAGGCGGCCGAGATCGTGGCCTTTCTCCGCCGCCACATACCGGGATGCCGCGATGCCGTCCTCATCGAGACCGCCCCGCACATCGGCGTGCGCGAGAGCCGGCGTATCCGTTGCGATTATACAATCACGGCGGAGGATATTCTTGAAGTGCCCGAGTTCGAGGACTGCATTGCGCGCGGCAACTGGTTTATCGATATCCACAGCCCCACGGGGGAGGGCACCCGGCGTCTCTATCCGCCCGACGGCAAATCCTACGGCATCCCCTGGCGCAGCCTGCGCGTGCGCGGTCTGGACAACCTGCTTGTGGCTTCGCGCTGCCTCGACTGCACGCACGAAGCGCATGCCGCGATCCGCATCACGGCGCAAATTGTCGCCGTCGGTCAGGCCGCCGGCACCGCGGCCGCCCTTTGTGTGCGTCACGGGCATAAATCCACCCGGGACCTCGATCCCGCGCTGCTCCGGTCGGTGCTTCGCGAACAAGGCGCCTTTCTTCCCATCAGCGAACCCGCTGCACTCGCGGCCGTTGGTTGAATCCGGACCTTGTGGCATCATCGAGAAATCCGTCCCTCCTCTCCCTTTCCTCCCCTATACATCCGCTCCATCCTCTGAAGTCCGTCATGCTCCTGAAACCCGCCGCCCTCCTGCTCGCCGCCTCCCTTGTCACGGCCCACGCCGCCACTCTGTCATTGACCGAAAAGCAGGTCGAAGAGGCCAGGAGAGGCTCGGCCGAAGCACGTCTGGAATCGGGGGCGATACGACTGCGCTTCGACAATCCCCGGGGCGATTCCGGCATCCGCCTGCGTCCCCCCGAAGGGCAGGCGTATTGGGATCTCAGCGGCGGCAAGATTCTCACTGCGGACGTGGAAAACCTCTCCGCCGACAAACAGCTCCGCCTCACCCTGCACATTTCCAGCGGCAAATGGGGGGAAAAAACCTTTGGCCGGACCAAGACCGGCATCGCACTCAATCCCGGCGAAAAGCGCACCATGCACCTCCCCCTCCTGCACCGCGCCACCTGGGAAACACCGGAAGGTATCCGCACCCCCAGGGTGCTCGATACCGACAAAATCAACTGGATCGAATTCTTCATGGAGTGGCCCTTCGAAGGACCGCAACCGGGCCTCGTCGATTGCCGCATCTCCAACCTCCGCCTCGACGATGCGCCCGCCGGCAGTCCGCTGGCCGTCTCGTCCATCGCACCCGTGCCGCGCGGCGACAAGTTTTTCCCCTTCATCGACATCTACGGCCAGTACAAGCACGCCGATTGGCCTGAAAAAATCCATACCGACGCCGACCTGAAAAAGGCGCACCAGGCCGAGCTCGCCCAACTGGCCGCGTCCACCCGCCCGGCCGAATGGAATCGCTACGGCGGCTGGGCCAACGGCCCCCGGCTCGAGGCCACCGGCAGCTTCCGCACCGAAAAATATCAGGGCAAATGGTGGCTGGTGGATCCGGAAGGCCGGCTCTTTTTCTCGCAAGGCATCGACGTCCTCATCGCGCACACCGACGCGACCAAATCGACCGGGCACGAGAAGTGGTTCGATTTCCCCGTGAAGACCGCCGACCTCCCCTTCACCGGCTGGAATCTCCAAAAGAAGTATGGTCAGGAAGACTACGCCGCCGCTTTTTACGAGACCCTGACGCGCCGTCTCGAAGCCTGGGGCATCAACACGATCGGCAACTGGGGCAAGGCCGACCTCATACTCCTCGGCAAGACGCCCTACACCCTGCAACTCACCGACTATAACCGGAATCTCCCACGCGTCGCCGGCAGCAAACTCAAGTTTTACGACGTCTTCGACCCCGCTTACGCCAGAGCCATGAAGACGCTCATTTCCGACAGGGCCGCCAGCCGTCCCGAGGTGATGAAGTCACTCACCGATCCCATGTGCATCGGCTACTTCATCGACAACGAGCTCAACTTCGGCAATCGCGGCAGCCGCCAGACGTTTACGGACGACGTCCTCAAGAGCCCCGCCAAACAGGCCGCGAAGCGCGAATTCGTGGATGACCTGCGCGTCAAATACGTCACCATCGACAATCTCAACAAGTCCTGGGAAACGGACTACGCCGACTGGGCCGCGCTGTTCAACCGCACCGTCGTCCCGAAGTCCGGCGGCTACCGGACCGACGCCGACGCCTTTTTCGAAAAAGCCGTCAACGAGTACTTCCGCCTTTGCCAACTGGCCGTCAAAGGCTCCGCTCCGCACCGTCTCTATCTCGGCACCCGTTTCATCGCGACCGATGCCACCCGCAAGGTGCTTTTCGAAGCCAGCCAGAAGCACTGCGATATCCTCACCCTCAACATTTACGCCCCTGGCACCGCCAACCTCCGGACGGAAGGATTTCCCGACATGCCCGTCCTTATCGGCGAGTTTCACTTCGGCATCTTCGATCGCGGCCTGTTCTCCGCCAGCCTGACGCCCGCCGGCATCACGCAGCAGGAACGCGCCCTCGCCTACACCCGCTTTCTCCAAGGGGCGCTCGCCCACCCGAACATCGTCGGCACGCACTGGTTCCAGTTCCGCGACCAGCCCCTGACCGGACGCTGGGACGGCGAAGGCTACCCCATCGGTTTTGTGGACGTGGCCGATACGCCGTATCCGGAAATGACCCGCGCCTCCCGCGAAGTCGGCGAGGGCATGTACCACTACCGTGAACGTGGCAAGCTGCTCAATCCCATGAAATAAACCGCCCACCGACCCAGCACTTCCATCTCATCTCATCACCTCGACCCTTCCTCACGCCATGCAAGACGATTTCAAGGATCAAGAGCCTCCACTATAACCCACCCATACCATGTCTACCTCAAGTCCATGCCCCTCCCGGCATCTGCGTCGACCCGGCCGATCGGGCCAGACAGCATTCACCCTGGTCGAACTCCTCACCGTCATCGCCATCATCGGCATCCTGGCGGCGATCATCATCCCCACCGTTGGCAAAGTTCGCCAGACCGCCCAGCGTGCAGCCTGTGTCTCCAACCTGCGCCAGATCGGCGTCGCGACTTTCAACTACGCGGCGGACAACAAGGACTGGCTGCCCGGCTATGAAAAGCGAAGTGAAGGTTATTACGGTTTTGAGCGCACCGCCAGCGCCAAGGGATGGACCGGCGGCGGCCAGCTCGTGGCCTATCTGCACACCTATCTTGGAGGCAAGGGAGACAGTCCTGTCACCAACCGGATATTTGTCTGCCCCGGCAACAAAATCGCAAAAGATTCGGTTGAAACAGTAGCGGCTTCGGATCTTCCCGTGGCGGCGTATTATATCGGATTGAAAGCCCGGGTGACCACCAGCACCGCGCTGAAAAAGCCCATAGCCTGGGATGGAGCGCGATCGATAAAAATTACCCAACTGGAGAATCCCGGGACGGCCGTTTACCTTTTCGACCAGGATGCCGAGATGGTGAATGTCGGGATGAAAGACCTGAAGGGAACAACCATTCCCCTTGCCGCATCGCTTCCCAAGCTGCCCGCCACGGCCGTGCATGGCAGCACGCGCAACGTCCTGTATTTTGACGGACATGTGCGGGCGGTGGACAAGAATACCGATCCGCACGAGAAGTTGTAAGCTTGCTATGTTCAGACCTCCGGTTCTTCGACCTCTTCAGCGGAGCCGCCCCGGGCATTTTCCCGAACAGGCATGCCTGGTATCCACCGGTGTCGGATCGGAGGGAGAGGAACGAATCCTGGAATGAAACGCGAAAATATCGGTAACCTCATCGGACTTCTGCTCCTCCTCGGCTGCTTCAGCTTCGCGCTCTTCAAGGTGTTTTCACGCACCCGCGCCGAAGCCGCCGGTGGCGAAGTCATCCGCTTCGCCCACTGGCAGCTCGAGGGCGGCCTGCGCAAGGCTTTCGACGTCCTCGCCCGCGATTACGAAAAACTCCACCCTGGCGTGACGGTCGAGCAGCTCGCCATCCCCGAGCGCACCTACGCCCAGTGGATCCAGACCCAGCTCATCGGTGGCACCGCCGCGGACATCCTCCAACTCGGCCGCCTCAGCGCCGGCGAAGACGAGATGCTCGCCCGCTTCTTTCTCCCCCTCTCCGATCTCGTCGAGCAACCCAACCCCTGGAACAAGGGCACCGACCTCGAAAACACCGCCTGGCGCAACACCTTTGTCGATGGCCTCGCCGGCGGTTTCAACTACCGCGCCAACCTTCTCGAATACTACGGCGTGGGCATGTCCATGTTCACCACCCGCGTTTATTACAACGTCTCCCTCTGGAAACGCATCCTCGGCGACACGCCTGTCCCCGGCGATTACGACCAGTTTATCGCCATCTGCGACCGTGTCCGCGACTATGCCGAAAACACCGGCTCCAGAATCATCCCCGTCGCCGGCTCCAAAGCCAACGGCCCCCCTCTCGTCGACCGTCTCGCCGCCAGCCAGACCCAGCGCCTCGCCCGTACCGTCCTGCGCAACTACACCATGAAACAATCCCCCGCCGAGATCGGCATCAGTTATCTCCGCGGCGACTGGACCCTCGATACCCCCGCCATCGAAAGCGCCTTCACCATCATGCGCGACGTCGGACTGCGCCTCCAGCCCGGCTACATGTCCATCACCCGCGAGGACTCCACCTTTTACTTCGTGCAAGGCCGCGCCCTCATGATCGTCGCCGGCAGCTGGGATGCCCCCAGCTTCCGCCAGCAGGCTCCTTTCGAAATGAAGGTATTCAATATTCCGATACCCGAGCGTACCCACCTCAAGTATGGCGCCAACGTCTATGGCCCTCCTTCCGAAGCCGCCACCGAAGTCGGCCTCAGCTTCGGGATCACCCGCCAATCCTCCCACCGCGAACGCGCCATCGACTTCCTCCGGTTCATCACCTCCAAGGCGGCCAACACCCGGTTCACCGAACTCAGCGACTGGCTCCCCGGCGTCGTTGACGTGAAGCCTCCGCCTTTTGTCCAACCCTTTCTCCCTCTCGTCGAGGGCTATGTGAACGGCTTTGGCATCGGCAGCATCGGCGCCAACACCAAACGCATCATCGAAAACGCCAACACCCACCTCGTGCAACCCTCCGGCTCCGTCGAGGAATTCAAGGCTGCCATCGAGCCCGGCCTCCTCGCCGCCATCCGCCAGGATCTCGCCCGCCAGGCTCACCTCTCCCGTCTCGCCATCGGCCGTCAGGATCTCTTCCTCGCCGCCAACAACGAACTCCTCTCCCGCCCAGGCACCGATAACAAGGACATCCAGCGCCGCATCGCCGAAACCATCGAGGCCCAAAACGAGCAGGAAGGCACCCGCGCCTGGATCCAGAGCGAACTCGATCGTCGCTGACGGAAAGCGTCACCGGGAGTCCGGATTCAGGTTTCCGCGCCGACGACTCGCGTTGCCACACGGCGGCGCAGGCACGCCAGAACCGAGACACCGGAAAAGAGCAGCGCCCAGGCGCCGGATTCGGGAACGACCGCCACCATGTTGAAGCCGGGCAGCGCGCCGCCGCCGAGTTGGTAGTCGTGGGAAAAATGATTGTAGCCGCCGACCAGCAGCTGGCCCGGAGTGGTCCCGAGCAGGGCCTGCGCGACGAAGGACTCCGGCTGAAAGACCACGTCGAACTTGTAGATCAGGTATTCCGCACCCGTATCCGTGAAATCCGATCCTGTACTGACAAACAGATACACGTTTTGGCCGGCAAAGGGATTGGACGTGGCGCTGATCGAGGTCTGGAAGAGGCCGTCGTAGGCGCCACCCCAGTTTTGCATATCCCCCCGCGCTCCGTATTGAACAAAACTGTTACTGAGCAAGCCAAGGTCACCTGCTGCCCAGGCCGCCGCGATCCCTGCGTCGTCCAGGCTGAAATAACCGAGGCGAAGGTTGCCGGTGGTTGCGCCGGAAAGCAGCCCGCCGTCGGAATCGAACAGTCCATAGCCGGCCGTTTCGTCCGTGGTCAGGTTTTGCAGAAGGAGGGGACCGGCCTGCAGGGACAGGGCCTGCAGGGACAGGATGCCAAGCAGGCCGACCGCGGTGAATTCAAGTAGCTTCATGTTATGGGAACTTCTAAAAATTGAACAGAAGGTAACAAAGAGAACGAAGAACAACCAAGGATACAGACTGCTCACTTCTGCTTAACTCAATTGGAATAAATAGTTTGTCATTCATGGTCTTCTTTGTTTTTCCTTCGTTCTCTTCGTTTCCTTCTGTTCAAAAATGAATTTTTAGAACCTCCCTTATTTGTTCGTGAGACTTTTCGGATCACCAGGGAAGGTCGCGGTCGATGGTGACCGGAGGGCTTTTTCTGAGGATGAAGAAGCCGGAGGGCACCTCGACGGAATCGCAGGGCGCCGAACCTCCGCCAACGCGTCGCCAGCCGACGCCGTTGAGACCGCCGTTGGCGTAATACCAGGTTTCCAGGATGCCATCGCCATCGGCGTCGAAGTGGATGTGGTCCGCACTCGCCGCCGTGCCGGCGCGGATACTGCGATCGGGCCGGTCGGCCTGGTAAAAGTCGCTCGTCCCCAAGGTGACGCCAGCGGCGAACACCGTGGCATACGCAACAAAACCCTCTTCGACCACCAGGTGGACGCGGGCTTCCTGCACGCTGCCGGTCAGCTCGATCCCGGCGGGGCCGGGACTGCGTTTCAGCACGCTCACCCCGTCGGTAAAATAGATGGGGTAGCTGCCAAAATCCTGCGAGCCTTTACCCGCCGCCCGCCAGCCGGTGCCGTTGATGCCGCCGGTGGCGTAGTAGAGGCTCAATGGTTCGTCGCTTCCGGTGGAATCGCGCACCATCACAAGGTCGGCCGTGGCCGCGGGACCTCCGGTGAGCACCTCGCCGCCCACTCCGAAGAGGTCGAGGAGAGTGGGCAATTCCGTGATCCGGATCGTGTCCTCGCCGGGCGCCAGCCGGCCCGCGAGGTCGTCGGCCAGGGTCAGCACGGAGCCGTCGCGGCCGGTGATGCGGGTGTGCGCTCCGGCATGCGAACCCCCGGTGACGAGCAGCGCGTAGGCGCGGCCGGCGTCCATGCGCCGGTCGAGGTCCACCGTGTCCACGGTCACGGTGTTTGCGCCCACCGCGGAGACCGGGCCGGTGTAGGCCGGCTTCGCGATCAGGTTGATTCCGATCACGCCGGTCGCTCCGTCGCCGGGGAGGCGCAGGGTGGTGACGCCCTGCGGCGTGGTGACCGCGGTCTGCCCGTCGGCGGTCACTTCCAGCCGCGCGAAGCGGCGGTCGCCTTCGCCGCGGGGAATGGCGACGGTGACGCGTTCGGTCGCGCCCTGGTCCTCCACGCGGGTCACGACCACGCCGGCGGCGCTCCAGCTTTCCGGCGCGAGGGTGTCGCTCCAGGTCACGGTGAAAACCACGCCGTCCGCGAAGGCCGCCTTGTTGCGGGACCAGGTGAATTCAAGAAACTCTCCCGGCTCATCCAGCGCGATCTCGCCGGGCTCGGTGCCGGGCACTCGCGGGTCGGCCGTGCCGTCGCCGGTCGCGAGCTTGAGCAGGTTGGCGATTCCGTCCCTGGCCGGCGCGGCCAGATTGGCTGCATCGTCGGCGTCTTCCCTGGTGCCGAACCATTGCAACCTCCAGGCTTGCGGAGCCGGATCGGAGGGCGCCGCCACCTGCCATTGCTGGCCGGGCAAGCCGGAGAATTCCTGCTGGATGATCCGGGCTCCGTTCGCGGTCGATGAGTCGGCGACCACGAGGACGAGGCCGGTGTTGGCCGAGACGAGCTTGTAGTAGCCGGAGTCCGTCGGCACGGGGATCCAGCGCTGGTTCGCGGAAGACGAGTTCAGCGAATACATCTGGATGTGGTCGCCGCTCAGCACCAGGCCGGCGGCCTGGTCGATGGCCTTGCCGGTCTGGGCGCTGGTGATCGTGTATTGATTGGCGCCCCGGTGCGTGAACACCCACTGCTGGTTGCCGGTGCCCGCGTAGCCCCACTGCTGGATTTTCGCGCCGTTGGCAGTCGAGGCGTTCACGACATCCATTGCCTTGCCGCTGTTGCGATTGACGATTTTATAGGTGCCGTTGGCAACCAGCCCGGAGGCAACCGGGACAAACTCGATCCAGTTCAGATTAAAGCCCGAGGCGATCGTTTCGAAACGCAGGATTTGCTGGCCGGGGACGAGATCGATGGTTTTCGAGAGGGTGGTCCAGGTCTGGTAATCACCGGTGGCCGGCACGGCCCAGGCGCCCGTGAGGTCCACGCCCGCGAGTCGCAGGCGCAGGCTGCCGCTCGCGGTCGGCGCGGCCACGCGGACGTTGAGGGTGTAGCGGCCCGGGTTCTTGACGTTGACGGTGTAGCCGAGCCATTCGCCGGCGGCGATCCAGCCGACGTTGTAGCCGCCGCCGGTATCCGAAGTGGCCTGAATGTCCACGTCCTCGCCCGGGCGATACTGATTTCCCGAGTTGCCGGACGTGGTGTCGTGGTAGGCTATGCCCGGGCCGCCGTTGTCGAAATCCTCCGCCTCGATGCGGGTGGTGACCGTCGACCGGATCGCGCGCGGTTCTCCGCCGTTGCCATACACGCTGCGCGAGCCGGAAGGCCAGGCGCCGAAGTCGGGCGTCCAGACGATGCCGCCGTTGTCCAGCCTGTCCTTGAAACGGGTGTCGTCCATCACCCTCCCGAGCGAAAGAAACGTCAGCCAGGAGACGCCGAGGCGCTCGAGATCGCCGGTCTCGTCCACGCTTTGGTAGAGCGAAGGAGGGTCAACGAGGGCGAAATCGCCCGTGCCCCAGGGCCAGCGGTAGAACTCGGTCTGGAAGCAGGCGTAGCCCGCGTTCATGACGGCCTGGAGACACGTTCGGGTGGCGTCCGGTCCATATTCGCCATAGCCATGGAAGGCGATCGCGGCGTTGGTCCAGTCGATGGTGCTTCCGAGGGCGGCGATGTCGGCCAGGACGCCCGGGGCATTCTGAAAAATCGTGTAGCTCATCAGGAGCACGGGGGTGTGGGGAGCGGCGGCGCGGATGATGTTCCAGGCGGCCTTCTCCATGTCGATCACGCTGGCGGATACCGGAGGACGGACGACGGGCTCGTTCTGGATCTCGTAGATCACATGCGTCTCGTTCGCGTAACGAGGCGCGTAAAACGTCCAGAAATCCTGGATGAACGCGGCGTTCACCCCGCCGCCGCCGATGGTGATGACGAGATAGAGGTCGTTGTCGCGCGTCATCTGCACGACCTGGTCGAGAGCGGCGGAATGCCTGCCGGCGGCATAGCCGTAGTCGGCGCGCTCGGCGTAGCAGTGAATGGCGTTGAGCCCGCGGGTCTTGATGCCCTGGACGGCGGACAAGGCGGGCACGTTGCCGGTTTCGGTGCTGATGATGGCGCCGCGAATCAGGGTGCCGGTGTCGGTGACGAACGTGGTCCCCGCGGCGTTGATGTAGGGCCGGCCTCGCGCCGCCTCGGCGTTTCCGGCGAAAGCGAGCGAGACGAGGGCCGCAAGGAGGGCATAGCTCCGCTTGATGAATCCTGGCAGGGATGGGAGAAGTGGGGCGGGGTTCACGGCGATGTCAGGGTTAAGGTGGCTTAAGGAAAGTTGTGGCCACCGGTTGAGGGTGCAGGGCCCGACCTTGCGTCGAACCACTTTGGATACACGGAGGAAAAAACGGCGGCACGCCGGCAAGCGGCGGCCTTGCAAAACGGATATTAACGTAAGATGCTTCAGGGAGCCGGTCCGATGCGGAGCTGGATGCTGTCCGGGTTGCGGATGAGCGAAGCGGTGTAGCCGTCGAGGCCGGGGCCGAGCGAGAGTTCACCGGAGTAAGCGTGGTCGGCGTCGAAGGTCACGAGGGTATGGAGACCGTCGGCCAGGCGGTCGCCGGTGACGGAAAGCTCCACGACAGTGTCGTTGAAATTGACGCGCTCTTTTCCCCCGGCGAGGCCCGTGACGACCAGGGCGCCGCTCGCAGCGTTGCCGAGTGCGATGGAGAGTTTCGCTCCGGCGTGGAAGGTGACGTGGCCGGTGGTCGCATCGAGAGCCAGGGTGAGTTTGCCGCCGGGCCGGGTCGTGCCGTCCGGGGAGAGCTCGCCGGGAGACACGACCGCCTTGCTGCCGAAGGTGATGTCGTTGCTGCCGGCGGGAGCGAGGATGCCGGTGCCGGCAAGCGTCGCCCCTTCGCCGATCAGGACGGCCCCCGTGCCGGTCGCGGAGCCGGCGGTGTTGGTGACGAGCAACGTGCCTGCGTTGATTGTCGTGCCGCCGGTGTAGGTGTTGGCGGCGGCAAGGTGCAGCAGGCCGGGATCGATTTTGTCGAGCGCGAGGCCGCCGGCGCCGATGGACCCGTCGGAGATGTCGCCGGTGACGAGAGCGGCGCCCTTGGCGCGAACACCCACGCGGAAGCGGTTGGCCACGCTGTCATCGGTAAGGGCGGCCTTGGCGGCGCCGCCGCCAAGTTTGCCGCTGACGGGTCCGGCGAGGGTGAGCGTGCCGGAGATCACCTGCACGCCGAAGGTCACGGGTTTGCCATGCCTGCCGAGACGCTCGAGCGTGAGCGGGCCGGTGAGGGTGTTGTCATTGTTATCGTTGTAGAGTCCGGTGGAGTCGCCGGGCGAGAGGTGGCTCAGGGTGATGGACTCGGGGCTGGTGATGCCGCCGTAGATGTGGAGCTGGGGCCAGGAATTGTCGTGGCGGATGACGGTGGGATTCTCGGGACCGGCGGCGCCGAAGCCGTTGTCGGAGCGGAGAACGAGCTGGCCGGCGCGGATCAGCGTGGGGCCGGTGTAGGTGTTTTTTCCTGACAGGATGACTCTGCCAGCGCCGCTTTTGGAGAAGCCCCGGGTGCCTTCGAGGGTGGCGGCGATGAAGTGCTGGCCCTTGCCCTTGACGGTGAGGGTGGGTTGTTTCGAGGGGGTGTCGGTGGCGAGCGTGAGGGTGCCGCCGGAGAGGTTCCACTGCTTGTCGTTGTCGAACACGATATGCCCGACGGTGCGGTCGCCGACGTTGATCACTCCGCGGTCGCTGGCGATGCGCGTCTGGCCGAAGGTGGCGGTGGCGCCGGGGCCGTCGGCAATTTGACCGTCTTTCCAGTTGCCGGGAGTGGTCCAGTTGCCGCCTTTGCCATTGGTCCATTCGCCATCGACGGCGGCGGTGGCGACGCCGGGAAGGCCGAAGGACTGGAGGCCGAGAGCGGCGAGGGAGAGGATGCCGAGTTTTTTCACGAGTCGAGGTGGTGACAATGTATCCGGAGAAGCATGCCCTCCCGGGCGGGCCGGGAGGGCATGAGCGAACGACAGGGGATTAGCGGTTGCGCCGGCGGCGCCGGATGGCGACGACGGCAAGTGTGGAGAGGCCGAGCATCATGCCGATGGTGGCGGGTTCGGGGATGGCTCCGATCTGAAGCTGGATGCTGTTGGCGTTGTGGATGAGCGAGGCGGCGAGGCCGTCGAATCCGTTGCCGAGAACGAGATTTCCGGAGTAGGCGTTGTTGGCGTCGAAGGTCACGAGCGTGTAGAGGCCGTCAGCCAGGATCCCGCCGGTAACGGAGAGGTTCACGGTGTTGTCGTTAAAGAAAATCGTGGCTTGGGACTCGGTGAGTCCGGTGAAGGCGAGGCTGTCGATGAGTCCGGCGGAGGTCGCATCGAGGTTGATCTGCGCGCCGCTCTGGAAGGTGGCATTGCCGGAGGTGTCACGGAGGTTGAAGGTGAGCTTCTCGCCCGCGCCGGTGATCGCGCCGGAGGCATTGAGATTGCCCGGAGCGACGATGGCGTTGCTTTCGATCACCACGCTGTTGCTGCCGCTCGGGGCGATGATGCCGGTGCCGCCGAGAATGGCGCCGGCCTTGATCGAAACCGCGCCGGCGCCGGTGCCCGAGCCGGTCGTGTTGTTGATGAGCAAGGTGCCTTTCTGGTGCACCGTGGAACCGGTGTAGGTATTGGCGCCGGAAAGACGGACGATGCCGGAACTGTCTGCTGCGGTATAGACGGAGAGACCGCCGGTGGTCAGCGTGCCGTCGGAGATCGCACCGGAGACATTGATGTTGGCGCTGGTCGTCGTGGTGCGGAACTGCAACCGGGTGGGATCGACGTAGGCGCCGCTCGCCTGGCCACCCGTGGCCGAGCCGCTGACCGCACCGTTGATGTTGAGGGTGCCCGTGCCGGATTGCAGACCCATCACATGGATGATGTTGGCATTGGAGCCGGCCTCGCGATTGAGGGTGAGCGTGCCATTCAATGTCGTGGTGCCGCTGTCGTTATAAATAAGGTTTCCGCCGACCGTGCTACCCGCGGTCGTGGTGTACCAGTTCATGCTCAGCGTGATGTCCTCGGAGGTGGTCACGTTGTTGGAGAAGTGGAGCTGAGGATATTGTCCGCTGACCTGACTGACCACGGTGCCGTTGCCGGCGCCGGTCGCGCCCAGGGCGTTGTCGGAAGTGATCGTCATGTTGCCATCGGACAGCGTGGTGACACCCGTGTAGAGGTTGTTGCCGCTGAGCGTGAGTTTGCCACCACTGGTCTTCCTGAAGCCCTGGGTGCCGAGAATCTGCGCCGATATCGTCTGCGTGCCGCGCACGTTGAGAATCGGGGCGTTGGCGGTGCTGGTGGCGAGGGTCAGCGTATGACCACCGGTCGAGCCGATGGTCCAGCCCGTGGCCGTCGATGCTCCGGGGGATTCGAAGGTGATCCCTCCCAGGGTCACATCGACATCAAGATTGATGTTCAACAGGGCGGCGGGCAAAGGGGCCTGAAGGGTGGCGACGGCATCCACGCCTCCGGCGATCGTCCCGCCGTTCCAGTTCGCGGCGGTATTCCAGTCACCACTCGTGGTGACGTTGCTCCACGTGCCGTTGTCGGCATGGAGCGAGATAGCGGACAGAGCCATGCCACACAGGATCATGGGCAGGGCGGGTGTGAATTTCGGACGGGTGATGTTGCGGGTATTCATGGGAGGATTGAGTTGCGAAGGCATGCAAGGCCCGTTGCGACAGGTATGGCGGCCTGCCGCACTGCGAGAAATGCGTCTCCGATTTTGTCGTTAAGGAATTTTTGCGGGACTACTGGCGAACTTTATTATTCGAAGATTGTTATCGCGTAGCAAAGTTTCAACTACGGAAGATTTTTGATCACATGCAGCCTCATTTTTCGTGAGGATCGATATTCTTGGCTATGGTTTGCACATGCCCGTCATAATACAGGACATTGCGCGTGCTGCCGTGAACGGCAGTGAGAGGTAATCCTGATGTCGCTGAAGGAACGATAGCTCCGCCTTTGTAATTGGTCATCCCGAGGTTTCCCATTTCGACGTCCTGATCGAAAAGATAAACGGCGGCTTTGGGATTCTCGATCTGGGTGATTTTTACCGACCGTTTCCCATCATAAGCTATGGGCCTCCTCCACTCGGTGGTGGTCGTCACGTGCGCTTTGGCTCCGATGTAATACGCGGCGAGCAGGGTGGCGCCGCTGTCGCCAAGCTTGGCCTCGTAGTCGCGCTTCACCTCGTTGTTGCCCGGGCAGACGAATATTTTGTTAACAACCGGGCTCGGCCCTTGGCCGCCGAGATAGGTATGGAGGTAGGCCAGGAGTTGGCCGCCGCCGGTCCATCCCTTGGGACTCGCAGTGCTCTCTAATCCGTAGTAGCCTTCGGAACGTAATTCCCAGCCGGGGAGCCAGTCCTTGTTGTCCGTCGCGTAGTTGAAAGTCGCGATGCCGATCTGGCGCAGGTTGGAGGCACAGGCGGCGCGGTTGGCGACCTGGCGGACTTTGCCAACGGTGGGGATGATAATCGCCGCCAGGATGCCGATGATGGCGATGACGGTGAGAAGTTCGATCAGGGTGAAAGCCGCCGGGGAAGGCGGAGTGGCGCAGCGGCCGGGATGCCGGGAGGCGCGGTGCGGAGAATTTCGGACGCAGGGGAGTGGACTGGACTTTGAGGTATGCATGATGAGTGCGGGTTACGGTTAATAATGCAGTGAACAGGAGGCCTTGGTCAAATAGTTTTTCTTTGTGTAAAACTCTTTTACTATAGATGTGGTGATTTCGACTGAAGGCATGAAGGACCGGCAGAGAGAATGTTACTTCATGGGATTGAGCAGTTTCCCGCGCAGGCGGTACGGGTACATGCCCTCGCCCACCTCGCGGGCGGCGCGGGTCATTTCCGGATAAGGCGTGTCGGCGACGTCCACAAAACCGATGGCGTAGCCTTCGCCGTCCCAGCGGCCGGTGAGAGGCTGGTCGCGGAACTGGAACCAGTGCGTGCCGACGATGTTCGGGTGCGCGAGCGCCCCCTGGAGGAAACGGGTGTAGGCGAGGGCGCGTTCCTGCTGCGTGATGCCGGCAGGTGCCAGGCTGGCGGAGAACAGGCCGCGGTCGAGGATACCGAAGTGGAACTCGCCGATGAGCACAGGCATGTCGGGAAACCCTTCCGTCCGGAGGTTGGCGGTGCTGTGGGCATACACGTTGAGGGTGAGGATGTCGCAATACTTCTGGCTGGCTTCGAAAAGGACGCGGCGGGTGGCGTCGGTCGAGACGAAGCGGGTGCCGAGATAGAGGCGGTGGGGGGCGGAGCCCTTGACGGCCAACTGGCAGAGGCGGAAGTACTGGTTGACCGCTTTTTCGAAAAAGACGCCGGCGTCGGTCCGGTAGCCGCCGGACTTCGGAACGACGGTGCGGTTGAGCAGCGCGGCCCAGTCGGGGTAGTCGGTTTCCCAGGACGCGTTGAGGCGGTCGATGGTGATGTACTTGACGCGCAGGTCATCCACGAACTCCCGCTTCGCGGCCTGCTTGGCCGGGCTCCTGAGGACGTCGTCCGTAAACGTCTGGCGGCCGCCGCGGTTGCCGAAGTTGAGCTCGTTGTCGATGAAGTAGCCGATGCACATCGGGTCGGTGAGAGACTTCATCACTTCGGGGCGTTTGGCGGCGTTGTCGGCGATGAGCATCTTCATGGCGTGCGCGTAGGCCGGGTCGAAGACGTCGTAGAATTTGAGCTTGCTGCCGGCGATGCGGGGGAAGCTCCAGTTGTAGTCGGTGAGCTGCAGGGTGTAGGGTGTCGTGCCGAGGAGCATGAGGTCGGCCTTGCCCCAGTCGCCGATCGTGTTGATGCCCCAGGCCTCGAGGCGGCGGGCCAGGGTCTCGTACCAGGCGGACTCGTAGTCGTCCTGGCCATACTTCTTGCGGAGATTCCAGTCGGTGAAGGGGAGGTCGGCGGTCTTCACGGGGAAATCGAACCACTTCTCGTGTTGGGTCGATTTGGTGGCGTCGGTGTGGGCGATGAGGACGTCGATGCCTTGCGAGAAAAAGAGGCGGCCTTCGGGATCCACGAGCCACCACTTGCCCTCGTATTTTTCGGTGCGGAAGTTGCCGGTGGCCTCGAGCCGGGGGCCGTTGGCCCAGCCGCCGTAGCGATTCCATTCGGCCGGACGGGTGGACGCGGCCAGTTGGGCGAGCTCGGCCTGGTGCGCTTTTTTCAGGTCGGCGTCGGTGCGGATTTTTTCGGGCCAGTCGGTGTGCTTGTACTGGCCGTAGATGTCGATGAAGGGGAAAAACCGGTTGGCGGGCGGCACGGGCGCGAGGGACGAGACGGCCAGCGGGCTGCCGGCGGGCGGGTTGTCGAGACGGAGATTGGAGATGCGGCAATCGACGAGGCCGGGCTGCTCGCCCTCGTAGGGCCACTGCATGTCGAATTCGAGCCAGTTGATCCTGTCGGTATCGAGCACCTTGGGACCGGGCACGCCCTCCGGCGTTTCCCACGTCGAGCGATGCGGGAGGGGGAGGTTCATGGTGCGCTTCTCGCCGGGGTTGAGCGCGATGCCGGCGTTGAGGGCGGCAAACGACTTTTCTCCCCACTTGCCGCTGGTGATGTGCAGGGTGAGGCGGAGCTGCCGGTCGGCGGAGAGGTTTTCCACGTCCACCGCGAGGACCTTGCCACCGGAAAGGTCCCAGTACGGCTTACCGGCCGGCGGGAGCAGGCGGAGGCCGGAATCGCCCCGGGGATTGTCGAAGCGCAGCCCGATCGCACCGTCGCGCCACTGCACCGTGGCCGCACCCCGTTGCTGGAGCTGCTTTTCGCTTACCGGCAACGAAGCCGCGCCTGCGGTGGTGGCCGCGACGGCGAACAGGGCAAGGGAGGTTTTGAAAATCATGCTGAAAGACATGCGGTTGTAAAACGTCATCGGACAGGCGGGCAACAGGGCGATGGGTGAAACACAGAGTAAAACTGTGATCAGAAATTGCGAAAGAGTTTCCATTGGTCAAGGTTTTTGATCTTCTTTTTTGCAGTCTTTCCTGAAAAGTTCTCTCAACTCTTCAGGAGAAGCGCGCTTCCCGAACTATTTCCTTTCATGCCCACGACGACTCCCCGGCCTGTTTCCACCGCCCTGCCTGCTTCTTCGACCGACGTTCCGCCTGTCAAAAAAGCGGGCGGCAAAAAAACACCCCGGCTGCCCGTTCTCCCGGTCGGGGCGGAGGCCGTGCCTGTGGCGGGAGAACAGGCCGAGGGGCGCGTGAACGTCTATCAGGTGGCCGAGCGGGCGGGCGTGTCGCCGGGGACGGTCAGCCGCGTGCTGAACAACCGTGGGCGTGTGCACATCGACACGCGCAAACGGGTCTTCGACGCGGCGCGGGCGCTGGGCTTCCGGCCGCAGGTCCAGGTACGGACCAAGCAGGTGGCGGTGGTTTCCGACAACATGTGGGAGTCGATGCGCAACTGGGGTTATTACCAGGTCGTCTGGGCGCACATCGCCTTTGCGCTCTACAAGCACAACATGACCATGGTGCTTCCGGATACGCCCGAGGAACTGAGGCAACGGCATGTGGACGGCATCATCGTGGTGGGCGAATACCCGCCCATCCGGCCGGTGCTGGCCGAGCTGCAGAAACACACGCCGGTCGTGCTGACCGACGACTTTTCGGAGACTGCCGACCACCACTGGGTGGTGCGCAGCGACCAGTTGCTCGCCGGGCGCCTCGCGGCGGAGCAGTTCATCAAGTCGGGCCGCAAGCGGCTGGGGTTTGTCGGGTCGTGGGGATCGCAGGAACGTGTCATCCTCGCCGGATACAAGGAAGGCATGGCCCGGGCCGGGCTCGACTGCGTGGAGGAGCTGTTCGTGATGCGCAACCAGGAGGTGACGTTTTACGGCGCCGTCAGCCGCGTGATCCGCCTCGGCGCGGATGCGATCTTCATCCCCGGCTCCAACTACGAGGGGCTGGAGGGGCTGAATGTGCTTTCCAACGTATTGCGCCTGCAAATACCGAAGGACGTGGCGCTGATCGGCGGCGAGATGCACGGTGTCTCGGAATTCCTGACCCCGCCGATGACGACGATCGAGGAACCGCTGGCCGAGACCGCCAACCACGCGGTGGCCACACTCACGGCGTTGATGAACGGCGAACAACCCCCGCGCCGGATCTCCCTGCCCGTCCGGCTGCTGGCCCGCGAATCGGCGTAGTGATCAGTCGCTGTCCCGGTCCAGCAGCAACCAGCCGTAACGCTCGGGACGGTGCGGATGCGGAAACGGAAACTGCGGGTTGGACCAGATCGTAAACCGGTCGCCCCCTCCCGCGTTCCTGTTCCTGTCCCAGCGGGCGAAATTGGCCCGCAGTTTCTCCGGAAACGTGTCCGGCACTTCGGTCGCGCCTTCACCGGTGAACAGGCCGACGACCGGATACAGCGGAGCCAGAGGGATCGCCACCTCCACCCGATACCCTGGCACACCCGGTCCCCATGTGACCGGCGCGCGCGAAACCGCGATTTCCACTTTCGGATCGAAACGGTAGTTTATCCAGTCGGCGTGCCGGTAGTAGAAAGCGGCCAGCGTGCCCAGGGCGTTGATCTCCAGGCAGGCGGCATCGGCCAGCCGCTCGATGGGCGCCCCCAGCATGATCTCGACGCAGTCATCCCGGAAGGTCTGGTCATTCTTCGCGGTGCGCGCCGCGAGGACGTCGTGGTCCTCACAATCGAATGCCAGGTAAAGTTTTTCGTTGTCGTGCAACAACAGCACGCGGGTGCGCCGGGCCGGCGCCGCCTCCGGTTTTTTCCAGAAGTCGTGCAGCGTAATGCTTGCCGCCCGCGACCAGACCGGGTCTCCCGCCCGGCCGTCCAGCCGCACCGGGAGATGCACTTTGGGCACGCGTATTTCGGGAAGCATGTTTTCTGAGGGGTCAGGGACTGATGATGATGCGCGCGCTTCGGGCGCTGCGATGGCGAGCAGGCTCGCGGCAAGAACACCGGGCAGGCCCAAAAATCGCGCGGTCATTGGCTGGATTCGACGCGGATGGAATCGACATCCAGAAATCCGGAAGCGGGTTTCACTCCGCTGATTTCGGTATCGGAAACGGCAAGACGGAGGACGACATGCCGGGTTCCCTCCGCATCGAGACGGAAGGGAAGCGTCGCCTCACGCCACTCGCCCGCCGTGTCCGGCAAAACCAGCCACCGGCGTCCGGGCAATTCCCGGTTTTTGCCCTCCTTTTCGCCAAAACGCATCAGGGCGACATTGGCGAACGGGGCCTTGCCCGTTTCGCCACCGCGAACGGTGGCGCCTGTCGAACCGGTGCGATAGCGCAGCGTAACGACGCCCGCGAGCGTCAGCCCCACCGGTTTGTCGATGCGCTCCGGGCGGCCTTCCGATTCGATGCGCACAAACGACATGCGCTCCGCCCCTTCGCCCTCGGTGAGAAGGGACGCCCGGCCTCGTCCCGACCATCTGAGCGTGTCGGTGAAATGATCCTCGAAGCGTCCGGGAACCGCTTCGCGATAACGGCGATCCTCGGGCAGTTCGTAAACCTTCTCGCCGCTCTCGAAAATCGCCGGCGCCGCCAGTCCGTGAAACCCGGTGGTGCGGGGATTGATGAACAGCAGCTTGCGATGGTCGTCGCGTGTGTAGTCGATGCGGAGGGCCTGCCTGTTTGCGGCGGCGTCGCCGGTCGCCCCGGAGTTGTCGGGATTGTCCGGAATGCCGGAAAAACCTTCCACGGCTCCATCCGGAGACCACACCGCCCAGGCATGTTTCGGAAGTAGCACGTTTCCGAATACAGGAAGTTTCAAGGCCAGCGGATCGTCCTTGCGGTTGATGACAACCGTGAGTCCGTTTCCATAAACCACCTTGATGCGGGCGAAATACGGGAGCGGATTTTTCCCGGCGAGAAGCAAGGCTTCCAACGTTTGCCAGTCCGCCGGCGAATCCGTCGAAGCGGGGACCTCGTAAGTGATTTCGCGCACCGGCTGGAGCAGGTAATGGCGTTGCAGGATGCCCACGGTCATTGCTTCGGTCAGCGCTTTGTCAAAGACGGCGGGATCGGGCGCGTAGTCGAGGTAGGCGGCGTTGCCCCAGGCGATGGTCATGGCCCGGTAATCGTCGGAGCCCGCGCCGTAAATGTCGTTACGATACATCCGGCTGCCCTGTCCCTGACGTCCGGTGCCGCCATAGGGCGGACCGAAGAAATAGCGGTAGCCGAGGCCCATGCCATGCGTGACGGTGAGCGCATGCAGGCGGCGCAGTTTGTATTCGGGCGTGATCATGCGACGGAAACCCTCGAAAATCCCGTAATCGCCCGAGTCGACAAATTCGCCGATGAGGAATTCGCTGTTGAGCGTTTCGGAGAGGAGCGGACCTCCGACGATGCTCTTGATGAGGCGGGCTTCGGCGCGGAGCGCGGAGCGAGCGCCGCGGATCGTGCCGGCGTCGGGATTGCCGGGCGTGAAATCGACATAGGCCCAGGCGGGGCCGCCCGACGTGATCTGGTCGGAGAACGTGGCCGTCGTGCCGAGCAAGGACTGGATGTAATGCTCCTGCCGTTCGATGACCGGCAGGATGTCCTGCGGTTGGGTGTGCCACTTGGGTTTCCCGTGAGCGTCGAGTGCGCGGCGCACGGTCTGCGGAAGCGGTTTTTCCTTGCTGCGGTAAAGCTGGTAGTTGGTGCGCAGTCCGGCCGACCCCCAGCTTTTCATCTGCTCCATCCACGCCTTCAGTTGTTCGGGAGTGCCGACCATGCGCGGGCTGGGCGGGAGCTCGTCGGCGATGGCGAGCGGCAGGTTGGAATCGAAGCCGCCGCCCTGCCAGTTTTGCACGATGCAGAGTCCGCCGATGTAGCGGCCCACCGTCTCCTGCATCCACGCGGTGAACGCCGAGCGGTCAGGATAGAAGCCGGCCCAGAGGTCGACATACATGAGGTCCTTCATCGTCTCGCGATACGGGCTCGACCGGTTGGCGGGGATCGCGACGGCGCCCCAGAGGTTGTCGGCGAGGGAGAGTTCGAAACGCTCGCGCAAGAGGCGACGCGATCCGTCGCGCAGCGGCAGGTAGGTCAGGCGGCTGGCGAGAAAGTAGCCGGCGGCGGCGTTTTTGTTGTTGGCGTCCGGGCTGTCGGCCGTATCGCCCTCGTCGGCAAGCCCCGGGAAGAAAACGGCATCCTCGCCCTGAAGCGTGTTTCTGTTTTTCGGATACAGGGAATCGCTGGTCGCCGCATTGCTGGAATCGAGATCCCAGCATCCGCGAAACCAGAGGCCGAGCCGGCGATGGTAAAACAGATCGGGGAAACGTCCGTGCTGCGCATAGTCTTCCGTGTAGCGGGTGGGGACATTGAAACCGACGAGCGAGGCGTCGGCCGCGAGGCGGCCGGGATGTGCGCCGGCGAACTCGCCGGCGAGACCTTCGAGCGTCAGCACGATTTTCCCCGTGCCGGGGTCGCGGCTGATCGTCACCGCAAACTCCGGCGCAGGGGATAGACCGGTTACCTGATAGACGAGGCGGGTTTCCCGGTCGTCGGCGCTGTGCGTTTCGGTGAGCAGGCGCGTGCCATACTCTCCGGGCAGGCGGGTTGCCGGGCCGTCGATGACGACAGGGCCAAAGCCATCCAGCGGACGATATGTCCCGCCGACCGAGCGCAGTTCGATCAGGCCGTGCGGGAATGCTTTCGGCTGGACAACTACGGAATCGAGCGGAGCCGCCTTGGCGGTGGGCAGGCCGGATGTCGTCACGGCAACGGCAAGGATGCCGGTGACAAAAGCGAGGATGCCGGGGAGGGATGTGGAAAATGACAAATGTCTGGATGGGGACATGAGACGGAAAATGAGACGTTCGGGAAAATACGGTTTACGGAACAGGAGGACGATGGAGAATGCGGTAAGCTCCTCCGTTTTTCTGGCGATGAAGGAAGGAGAGGGAGGTGCCGGAAACGGAGGCTCAGTTGTTTCTGATGTAGGTGGTCTGGTAAACGGAGTAGTTGCCATCCATGACAAGCAGGTCGGCGGTTCGCGGGATGCGGCGGGCGTGGCCGTCGCAGAAGGCCGCGTTCATGCCGCCGTTGTGGGAATCCGTCAGGGAGGCGCTGCCGAACCAGCCGGCGGCCTTGTAACTGTTCACGGCATCATGTTTCTCGGACAACATCACCATGCGGGCGGGATTGCCGATATTGCGGATCAGCATGCCTTCGCCGCCTTTCCGGGTGCCCGGATTGGCGGGATTCCAGCCGGAATGATCGTATTGGCCGTTCTGGTTGAACAGCACCGGATTGATCGAATACGAGCGCGGCTCCTCCGGGTTGTTGGTGGTTCGCTCCAGCTTGTCGGCGGCGCACCGGAGCAGGGGATTCCACGGAGTCGGGGTGGCATCGGAGAGAATGGAGAGTGCGGCTTCATCCCAGCCCGGATTGGTGGAGTTGGGGAGCTTGCCGCGATTGGCCTCACTCCAGATGAGGAGCGAAGTGGCCAGTTGCCGCATGTTGCTGAGGCAGGAGGCCGCATGCGCCGCCGAGCGGGCCTTGCCGACCACCGGGATGAGGATGGCCGCGAGGACACCGATGATAGCGATGACGGTGAGGAGTTCGACCAAGGTGAAGGCACGCGTAAAAGGGGAAGAATTTTGAAGTTTCATGGGCAGGAAAGGCGGTGGGGAAAGGGGTGGATTCCGGGTGCCTGCGGTTCATGTGTCGCGTTCTCCGCGGCACACGAACCGGAGGGCAAAGCGAGGAAAGTTCAGTCCAGCTTTCGCCGGTTGCGTAGTATATATGTGGCTACAAAAGCACCGGCTCCGGCAAGAATCGTCCAGGAGGCCGGCTCGGGGACATTGGGAACATAGGGCCGGGTGGTGATGGTGACGGCGACGATGGTGGAGCGCCACGCATTCGATACTCCGGCCGCAGCGATCAAGTCCCAGTTGCGGAACTGGAAACCGGTGGCCACCACGCCATCCGGCACGGTCCAGGTCAGGGAGGTTCCGGTACTGCGATTGTCTATGGTGCCTGACGGGATGACGCTCTCCAGCTTCGTGTCGAAATTCCCCTCCCCGACATACACGGAAAGTTGCAGGTTGGGGCTGAGCACGGACTGGTAGGTGAAGGTGATGCTCGTGATCTGTTCACCTTCCGGCGCTGCCCACGTGGCGCCGGCATACGTGCCTGGAGCATTTGCGTTGGCGTTGGTCTGCTCGCTCCTGACCTCGATCTTGTTCAGGTCATCGGTCACATAAAACGTTTGGGACGGAGAACCAGTCCCCCTGACAACGTATTTGGTGAAAGCGGGCAGAGTCTCCGAGGCGGTGAACCAGTCCGCCACGGAGGCATTGTAGGTGTATTCGCTGGCGACAGCGGACGGCAGGGCGACAAAAGCCTGCGCCGAGACGGCGAGGGCGAGACAGGCCACGGCACGAAGCGCCGGTGATGGGGGAGGGAGGGTTGGATGTTTCATGGGAAAGAAATCCTTAATCGGAATCTTATGGAATCAAAAGATTCGTAATAACACAAGTGATTTTCCTGAGAAAGTTGCATCCCATTGTTCCGTAATGGAAAAACGACGCTTCAACCTCTCTCTCCCGGAACACATTGCCCAAGAGCTTGAGCGCTACAGTGCACCGCTCAGCAGTAACCCGACCGAGTATGCCGGCTTGATCGTCCGCAAGTGGTATGCGGATGGCTGTCCTCCGGTGACCCCGGAAGAGTCTCGTTTGCGAGAAGCAGCCAACGCAATAAAGCCTGCCCGAAAATCTTCCACCAAGTAAGCCATCAACACGACCTGCATGGGTGAAATCGAACGCGGAGAGAAAATGCTGCCCCTCGATGTCGTTTTGCACGTGGCGAAAGCGCTGGGCTTGACGGGAGCGGAACTGCTGAAAAGTGGCGGATTCTAAAATGAAGAATCGGATCACGCCCGGCCGGAAAAGGTTTTCACCAAAACGAAACCCACTCCTGTCCCATTTGGGAACATGGGTGCGGGAAAAGCGTGAAGCCTTGGGCCTGACGCAAGAGAAGTTGGCTGAACGGGCAAATCTGTCGAAAAACTACATCGGCAACATTAAGCGTGGAGAGCAGGAGGCGGGTATCGTTGCGTTGATCAAGATCGCCTCCGGACTCGGCACTACCGCATCCGTCCTGATTGCTGAGATCGGCTACTGAATCAGGGCGGCACTGTGGTAATCAGGCCGGCTTGCGCAGCTCTTGTGCACAGAGACGGTTGGTTTGGGAGAGGTTGGGTTTGATCGCGGACACAAATCCGCCCACGATAATCTGTGATTATGTGCTCAAGCGCGCGCCCGCCCCGAAAGAAAAGAACCCGTAAAAATTTGATCGGGAGGGTTCTTTCACGGATTCGCGACGAGAAAGCTATTTCGCAACGCGAGTTGGCCGACATCTGCCAGCGCTCGGGCTGGAGTATCGCTCGCGACACGATCACCCGGATTGAGAACGGAAAAAGAAAGGTGAGCGATTACGAGGTGGTGATCCTTGCCCGAGCTTTGGGCGTAGATAAACACTCGCTGTTCCCTCACGACGATCAAGCCAACGAGTTTTTGGAATCGTAGGCGACAGAAGCATCCTCAATCCAACGCAGGGATGATTCAGACCGTGGCGGAGAGGAATCCGGTCATACGAACCGATCCCGGCCCGTACTGATGCCCGTGGCGAAAATCAGTCGTTGAGGAACATCCTTTGCATCAAGCCGAACCCACAACTTGAAGGTTGAGCCCCTGCGTTAAAGTTGCCTCACTCGTATCTGCTTCTCCCTCATGACCCTCTCTTACGCGTAACTTCTGCCAAAAAGGTCGGAATTCTCATGCACACCACTTATTTTTTCGTTCCCACCGACCTGATCGCTGCCCAAAGCAACAAGCTCGAAGCCCTCCAGACCCACAAGAAAGGGCTCGTGCAACAGTTCTTTCCGTCCCCCTTGGAGGCCGTGGCATGAAGCCTAAAATCGGAATCGCTGCCTGTGAGCACCTTGCTTCAGAGTATTCCCCTTTGGTTTAATCGATGCCATTCCCGTCCCAAATCGCCTATCAATCCTCTTATGGCTGCGTGTCGTGCAATGGCTTGCATGCGCAGGACGGAGACGATCTAGGCGCATTTTTGGCAGGTCCGGTGGCGGCCCGCCTCAATGATGCGGAAGGCAGCGAAGAATTAAGCAGCCACCTCCGCGGACTCAGCTTGACCGGTATGGGACAGGATGCGCTGGAGGAAGTGCTCGCCGCCGAGGTGCCGGAAGAGCGCGATTGGGCGGCAGGCGAAGCCCTCGCCGAAGCCGTGCTGGAAGATCAACACGACGTCGTGCTGCCGTGGAACACGGAGCGCGACAAGCGCAACCCCTTCGCCTCGCTGCCCGGCGCGGACATTGTGGGGTTCCAACGCGACGGCGATTCCCACCGTCTCGCCTTGGGAGAGGTCAAATGCTCGTCCGAGGCGCAGTGGCCTCCGCAGGTTATGAGCGGACGTAGCGGCGGATTGGGCCACCAACTCGACACCTTGGCCAACAATCTCGGGACCATCTGTCAGCTCCTCAAATGGCTCTTGCCTCGTGTAAGAAGCACCCCGCACGAGGTTACATTCAACCAAGCCTGCACCCGCTATTTCAACTCCGGGCGTCGCGATCTGGCGCTCTTTGGAATCCTCGTGCGCGACCAGGAGGCCCGTGAGGCCGACCTTCAGACTCGCGGGCGCAGCCTGGGTGGTCGGCTGCAAAACCCGACGCGTTGCAGTCTCCTCGCCCTTTATCTACCGTGGCCTATCAGCCGGTTGCCTGAGTTTATCCGGCAAGGAGGTGCGGCATGAATCACTGGCTACTCGATGCGATTTCAAACAAGCGGGCCCGTGCGCTGCGCGAGGCCGACCGCGTCCAGTTTTACCGCGAGATGGCACGGGAAGTCCCGGAGTTCGATCAAGAGATACTTGGGGAACTCGCCTCCGCCTTGGAAATCGCTGTGCTCGACTTGGAGATTAATCGCCTAGCCGACGATCCCGAACGCCGCGCCCTCGGATGCGGGGCCGCCGCCGATGCCTTCCGCCTCTTGCGTGTGCTCCCCGTGCCCGAAGTTCCGATGGAGGCTGGGGCGCACCTGCTGCGCGCCTCTGCCCTCGCCGTCCTCGGTGATCGCGGCGCGGATGCCGCTCGCTGGCTGCGGGCCTTGGAAACCGAGCGCGCTTGGCCGGCGCTGCCGCTCGACTCGCAGAACTGGGGCGAACGTTGCCGGGCCACGCTGACCGACACGTGGCTGCGGCTCGTGCGCAAAAAGGGCTGGAGCGACCGCGACATGGTTTTGGAACGCGTGGCGGCTTTGCGCACCGCGCAGCAGGACTTTGAGCGAGACTACCTGCATACCTTTACACCGCTCGCAGCCAAACGCTCGGCCTTGGAACTGATTGCTATCTACCACTTGGCAAAGGCTGCTGACGTGCTCGCGCACTTCATCACCGACGGCGTGGTGGACGGAAACCATCAAGTTCAGCTCCTGCTCGATTCGCATTTCGATCGTGCCCTCGCCGCGTGCGAAACCGCCCGCTTGGTGGAACTGGAACCGATGACAAGGCTGCTCGCCCGCGCTGCCGCGCAGATGGTCGAGAATTCCATTTGGACGGTCACCCGGGCGGTGAATTCGCGGGTGACGGACTTTGTCCGCGAACTGGTGAGCCGGGGACGCGGCGACCGGGCTCTGTTTGATGTTTTGCCCCCGCAACGCCGCACCCTCGCTGAGCGCGGTCTGCTCGGCTCCAGTCGTCGCGCGGTGGTCGTGAGCTTGCCGACTTCCAGCGGTAAGACCCTCATCGCCCAGTTCCGAATGCTTCAGGCGCTCAACCAGTTTGAAGACAGGAAAGGCTGGGTGGCCTACCTCGCGCCCAGCCGCGCACTGGTGAATCAGGTCACACGTCAGCTGCGCCGCGATCTTTCCCCGCTCGGTCTTGTCGTGGAGCGCGTGAGTCCAGCCATGGAAGTCGATGGCGTCGAAGCCGGCGTGCTCACCGAGTCGCGTGACGAGGCACGTTTCCGCATCCTCGTAGCCACGCCCGAAAAATTCGACCTGATGCTGCGGCAAGGCTGGGAGGAGAAGATCGGCCGCCCACTGACTTTGGTCGTGGTAGACGAGGCCCACACCATTCAGGACAAGGAGCGCGGTCTGCGGCTGGAGTTACTGCTCGCCACGATCAACCGCGAATGCCGCGAGGCGCAGTTCCTGTTGCTCACGCCGTTTATTCAAAACGCACGCGAAGTCGCCCGTTGGCTCGGCGGTCCGAACTCCGACGACATCAGTCTTGGCGTGGACTGGCAGCCCAACGACCGGGCCATCGGCATTGTCAGCCCGGTGGATAATGGCCCGAAAAATGGGCGCAGTCGTGACTACCGGCTGAATTTTGAGTCGGTTCACACCTCGCGCCACACCATCGTGATTGATGACGCCTTCTCGCTGGGGAAGGAGGAGTCGTTGGCTTCCACGCTTTCCAAGGCGCGGGATGTAGGCACCTTGGCCGCCATGGCGGCGCGGAAGCTCATGGCGCGCGGTCCGGTCATCGCCATGCACAGCCGGCCGGACTTCGTCTGGAAGCTCGCCGAAAACATCAAAGCCGAACAAGCCGAGACATTGTCGGACGATGTGCGGTTTGTTCAGGAATACGTGGCTGCGGAGATGGGCGCGCAGTTTCCCTTGGTCGATTTGCTCTCCCATCGCATCGGCGTGCATCACGGCGGTTTGCCGGAAGAGATCCGCATGCTGATGGAGTGGCTCTTCGAGAAAGGGCAGCTCGATGTTTTAGCCGCCACCACCACCATCGCCCAAGGCGTAAATTTCCCAGTCAGCGGTGTGGTCATGGCGGCCACACACTATCTTTCGACCGGATATGCGGTTCCCATGCCGTCGGAGGATTTTTGGAATATTGCAGGCCGTGCCGGTCGCGTATCTCAAGGCCAGCTTGGCGTGGTTGCCTTGGTGGCCAAGGATGAGGCCGAGGCTGCTGAGAGAAAGGCGTTTATTTGTCGCAATACGGGGGATTTGAATTCTGCGCTGATCCTTCTCGCGCAAGCGGCGGGTAACTTGATGTCCGACCTTGGCAGGATCGTCTACTCCCGCCCGGAATGGTCTAGCTTCCTCCAATATCTCGTCCACACCTACCGCCAGATGGGAGAGCCGGCTAATTTCGCGGATCAAATCGAACAGGTGCTTCGTGGAACGCTTGGATTCGAGAAGCTCCGTGCATCAAATAGTCAAGTCGCTCGTCAGCTTCTCACCGGCATCGAAGCCTATATTACCGACATGACTCGGCCAAGGCAACCGCTCAAGCTCGTGGACAGCACTGGATTTTCGCTTCAGAGCATCCGCACGGTCATGGCAAATCGTGGCAATATCGGCCCGGCGTCATGGGACCGTGACCGCCTGTTTCGCGATGGAGACAGAACCTTGCAGGATATGATGGGAGTGCTGCTGCGAGTTCCCGAGCTGCGTCAGAATCTGAATGCTGTTCTTGGCGGTAGAGCTCCAGATGGCGACAAACTCGCGCTCATTCTAAAAGATTGGGTAAACGGCGAAGAACTCACGACTATAGCCGCGCGTCATTTCGCCGACGAAGACACAGATGGCATAACCGCGCTGACCAAATGCGGTCAAAACCTCTTCGGTAAACTCGCCCAAACCTCGTCTTGGGGGCTCAATGCCCTGCTGGCTATCACCGGGTCCGAACTCTCGGACGAAGCACATAGCCGCTTGGCCAATCTCCCGTCACAGGTGTTCTATGGGGTCGCCACCGACGAGGCGGTCACGCTGCGGTTGCTCGGGGTTCCGCGCCGAGCCGCCACCAGTCTCGCACGAAATTTGAATATGCGCACAGGCGAGTCGTTGCCCTCGATCCGCCAGCGTCTCGCCGCGCTATCGGATCAAGATTGGAACGCAGCCGTGGGAACTGCCGGCAGCGCCTATCGCAAGGCATGGCGAATCATCGACGGAGCGGAATAAGACATGAAGTCTCGACACCATTTCCGGACACGGGTGCGCATACTGCATTTCTTCCCGTCCCCAGCGGAGGCCGAGGCATGAGCGACAAACCCAAGATCATTCGATTCCCATCCCTCGACCGTTTGGTCGCGCGGCTGCGCGACGACTTCGTCAACGGAGGCCACGACTTCGTGCTCCTCTACGCCTACAACGGCACCGGCAAGACCCGCCTCTCGATGGAGTTCAAGGACGCAGGCAAACGCAAAAACTCTGGCACCCCCGATACTCTTTATTTCAACGCCTTCACCGAGGACCTGTTTTCGTGGGAAAATGACCTCGCGACGGACAGCAAGCGTTTCCTTAGACTCAATTCAGACTCTCAATTTTTCGGCGGCCTCGATGAGTTGGACTTAAACAAAGACATTCAGTCTTACCTCGGCCGTTACACCGATCTCACCTTTGAATTTACCAACTGGACAGTCTCCTTTCGTAAGCAGGGCGCCACTCATATCAAAATTTCCCGCGGCGAAGAACGTCTATTCATTTGGTGTCTCTTCATGACCATCTGTGAACGGGTGATCGCCGGTCACTGGTCCTACGCTTGGGTCGAGTATCTCTACATCGACGACCCCGTTTCATCGCTCGACGACAACAACGCCATCGCAGTCGCCAGCGACCTCGCTAGGATACTCCAGAAGGCCAAAAAGAGACATAAAAGACTGCAAACAGTTGTTTCCTCGCACCACGCCCTGTTCTTCAACGTCGTCTGCAACGAGCTTAAGGCCGGGAAGTGCAAACGCTACTTCCTGCACCGCCCCGGCGGCAGCGGCGACTACACCCTGCGCGCCACCGACGACACGCCTTTTTTCCACCACGTCGCCATGTTGGCCGAGCTGCGCAAGGCCGCTGATTCCCACTCCGGCACGCTCTTTTTCCACCATTTCAACATGCTGCGTGGGATCATGGAAAAAACCGCCGTTTTTTTTGGCAAGAAGGATTTCTCAGAATGCCTCGAAGGCGTGAAGGACGAAGCCCTGTATGCCCGCGCGCTCAATCTCCGTAGCCACGAAAAATATTCGCTCTACGCGCCGGTCGAGATGTCGGAGGCCGACAAACAACTCTTCCGCGACATCCTCGCGGCCTTCCTCAACAAACACGCCTTCGACCTGCCCGCGCTGGTCAACGAAGCGCCCCCGCCCGCCGCCGCGCCAATCCCCGCAGCTCAACCCTAAACCGCCTTCGCCGATGCTGATCCTTTACACCACCGAAGATGGCCAGAGCCGCATCCAGCTCCGGGCCAAGGACCAGACCGTCTGGCTCACCCAACGGGAAATGGCCCAGCTTTTTGATGTCAGCACCGACAACATCAGCCTGCACCTCAAGAACATATACGAGGACGGAGAACTGAGCCGCGAAGCAACTATCGAGGAATCCTCGGTAGTTCAAACCGAAGGTGGCCGCGAGGTGCGGCGCCCGGTCACCCTCTACAACCTCGATGCCATCCTCGCTGTCGGCTACCGGGTGCGTTCGCCGCGCGGCGTTCAGTTTCGGCGCTGGGCCTCCACCGTCCTCAAGGAATACCTGCTCAAGGGCTTCGCCATGGATGACGAGCGGCTCAAAAACCCCGATGGCCGCCCGGACCATTTCGACGAGATGCTGGCGCGCATCCGCGACATCCGCGCCTCAGAAAAACGGTTTTATCAAAAAGTCCGCGACCTCTTCGCTCTCAGCACCGATTACGACAAGACCGACCGCGCCACCCAGCAATTTTTCGCCACCGTCCAGAACTCCCTGCTCTTTGCCGTCAGCCAAAAGACCGCCGCCGGACTCGTCACCGCACGGGCCAATCCCGACGATCCCCATTTCGGCCTGCTCGCGTGGAAGGGCGACAAGGTGCGAAAGACCGACATCCTCGTCGCCAAAAACTACCTCACGGAGGACGAAATCGACACCCTCAACCGCCTCGTCGTCATCTTCCTCGAAACCGCCGAGCTCCGCGCCAAAAACCGCAAGGAGACGCGCATGAGCTTCTGGAAAGAAAACATCGACCAGATCATCGCTTCCAACGGCTTCCCGCTCCTCGAAGGCAACGGCGACGTCAGCCACGAGCAAATGGAAGCGTCCACCACCGCGCTCTATCTCGATTTCGATGACCGCCGCAAAAAACAGGAAGCCCTCGCCGCCGACCAAGCCGACGAGGCCGAGTTGAAGTCCATTGAGGCGAAACTGAAACGCAGGAAGATGAAGTGAGAATTTTGAAGTGAGAAAAGGGTGTCTCGCCCGAAATCTGCCCTGTGCGTCAACGAAGACTGGCAACTGGTCGCGGACTGCGTTCATCGTGGGCGGCATGTTCGAGATCACCGGCACCATCAAAAAAATCTTCGACGAGCAGACGTTCGGCAGCGGCTTCAACAAGCGTGAATTTGTCCTCACTATCGAGGACGGCCGCTTCCCACAGGACATCAAGTTCGAGTGCGTGAAGGACAAGGTCAGCCTCCTCGCCTCCCTCAATCCGGGCGACAAGGCCAAGGTCTCCTTCGATCTGCGGGGCCGCGAATGGAAGGAAAATTACTACGTGAATCTCAACGCATGGAAAATCGAACCCGTTGACGCATCGCCTGACGCGCCGCCCCCGGAAGACGACGGCGCCCCCCTCCCCGAAGAGCCCGGCGAGACGATCAATGACGACGACGTGCCGTTTTGAGGGGCGTGTTTTGGGCCATACGCTTTGCCAGCCTGAGGCGTATGCCGATGCAGGGGCCTCGCTTGCGAGGCCCGCGCCAGGCGGATGAGGCTCCTCTCCCGTTCGCGGGCGTCGCAAGCGACGCCCCTACTTGCAAGCGATCACGTTTCCGGATACAAAACGTATGAAACATGCCGGTTAATAGGTGCTAAAAGCTGCGTGAAGAACGTCGGCCCGGCTCCATCCTCTCGTTGACGCCAGGGAACCGGCGCAGTGATGCTGCCTTTTTCCCTCAACAGGGTGGTCCTGAACACCCTGAAAAAGCCAAGCCATGCAAATTGAAGACATCAGCCGGATCGTCCGGCAAGTGATCGAAGAACAACAGGGCAATCTGCTCCGTCCCGCGTGCTCGGCCGTGGTCTCTTCCCGTCCGGTCGCCGCACCGCCGGAGGCGGCGACCGTTGCCGTCCCGGCGTCCTGCAAAGCTGCCTTGCTCACCGGTCCCAAGCACATCGAACTGCGCGAGTTTCCTATCCGCGCGATCACCGATGACGAGATTCTCGTCCGGGTGGAGGGCTGCGGCATTTGCGGCACCGACGTTCACGAATACAAGGGCGACCCGATGAAGCTCGCCCCGCTGGTGCTCGGGCACGAGGGCACGGGGGAGATCGTCCGGCTCGGCAAAAATGTGACGCGCGACAATTCCGGCAAGCCGGTGAAGGTGGGCGACAAGATCGTCACCAGCGTCACCACCTGCGGCAAATGCGATCCCTGCCTCTATCTTCCGGGCCGGCTCAACCTCTGCGAAAACCTCGGCGTGCAGGGTCTTTTCCCCGATGACGACACCCATCTCAACGGCTACTTCGCCGAGTACATGATCGTGCGGGCCGGCGCTTCGTTTTTTGTCGTCAACGATCTCGGCCTCGAGCTGCGCATGCTGATCGAGCCCGCCGCCGTGGTGGTGCATGCGCTCGAGCGCGCCAAGAGCACCGGCCTGCTCAATTTCCGCAGCCGCGTGCTCGTGCAGGGATGCGGGCCGATCGGCCTGTTGATGCTGGCGGTGGTGCGCGCCGCCGGCACCGAGCACATTGTCGCGCTCGACGGATCGGACAGCCGCCTCGCCATGGCGAAGCGCATGGGAGCCGAGACCGTGATCAACTACCGCAACTACCCCGGCCTGCCCGACCTGATCGATGCGGTGAAGGGCGCGACCAAGGGGCGCGGCTGCCACTTCGCCTTCCAGTGCACCGGCGTGCCCGCCGCCGCGTCCAACATTTTCCATTTCGTGCAACGCGGAGGCGGGGTGTGCGAGGTCGGCTTCTTCGTCGACAACGGTACCTGCACGGTCAACCCGCATCAGGATTTCTGCGCCAAGGAGATTTCGCTGGTCGGTTCCTGGGTGTACTCGGTCGATGAATACCCGATCGCCTACAATTTCCTGCGCCGCGCGCAGGGCATCGGCCTGCCGGTCGAGGAACTCATCACCCACCGTTTCCCGCTGGAAAAGATCACCGAGGCGATGGAGCTGAACATCCGCCAGGAGGGCCTGAAAGTCGTGGTGCTGCCCGGAGCGGTTCAGGAAAAGTCGTAGCCGGTAAAAGCAGCGGCAGGCGTCTCTGCTGCCTGCCGGACGAGGCGCGACGCGCCTCGCCCCAAACCCGGTGATGCTGCGCAGCATCAGCACAGGCCCTTTTCCGCAGGGAAAGGTCAAGTCTTGTGGTTACGGATACGGCTCACTCCCCGCAGGGCGGCCAGCGCCGCGGCGAGGGCGCCGAGGAGCGCGGCGAGGGCGGCGGGTTCGGGAATGGCGGCCGTGACGGCGAAGCGGCTGTTGTGGTCGAGTACCGCCCAGACGGTGTTTGTATCGGTGTCGATCCCGTAGGTGCCGAGAATAAAATTGGTTTCGGGGTCGTAGGCTCCGGCGACGAAGTTCATGAAGCTGGTGCTGTTGCCGAGCACGGCGTTTTTCCATTGGTCATCCAGCGGGTCGAGCCAGGCGAGGAAGGCGAGGCTCTCGTCGCCGAAGAGGGCGGTGGCGAGGGCTTCATCGTAGGTGAGCTGCAGCATGAAGATGTCCGCGCCGGTACCGCTGACTTCGAGCACGTCGCTGACGAACCGGCCGGAGGGTGCGGCGCTGAAGCCGAGATCGACGTCGCGGTTGGCTCCGGCAATGCCGTCGAGCAGGGTGGCGGTGGTGCCGAGGGTTTCGATCGAGGTGAAGGGGGCGACGTGCCGGTAGTCGTAGCCGGCGATGACCTTGGCGTTGTGCGCCGCGCCGCCGGCGAGGGTGGTTTGCAGGATGTCCACGGGGTTGAGCAGCAGCACGCGATCCTGGCCGGCAATGCGTTTGCCGACCACGATCTGGCCCCAGTCGTTAATGGGTTTGCCGACCTGACCGGTGGCGCTGAGGGAATTGATGTCGCTGGCAAAAAGGACATTGTCGCTCACGCCGAAGCCGTCGATCAGGGAGTTGAGGGCGTACATCTGGCCGTCCTTGTAAAGAAAGGCGCGCCGGGCTGTCGAAAAGGTCTGCGGCTGGTATTGATCGGAGACGCCCACGATCCAGCCCGAGGCGTTGATGGCGTGGGCAAAGCTGTCGCCCTGGTTCGAGAGCGTGCCGAGGTCCTGCATGGCGCCATCGGTGTAGAGAAAGGCGTGAGTGTTGCCGCCGGAGGTGCTGGCATGGCCGACGATCTGGCCCTGGTTGTTGATGTCGTGGGCGCTGCTGGTGGCGTTCGCGTCGGCGGAGAGCGTGCCGAGTTCGGTCATGACGCCGTTCTGATAGACAAAGGCGCGCTCGCCGGCGCCGATGCCCGTGCCGGAGTAGCCGACGACCTGGCCGGCGTCGTTGATGCCGTAGGCGACGCTGACGGTTTTGCCCGTGAGGACGCCGAGATCGTGGAGGGTGCCGTTGGCGTAAAGAATGGCGTGCGGAGCGCCGAGCTGGCCGGCCGCGGGAGGCGGGACGGTTTCGGACCAGCCGACGGCGTGGTCCGAGGCGTTGATGGCAAAAACCTTCGAGCGTTGGCCGCCGAGCGTGCCGGTCCGTTCTCCGGAACCAACGGGGTTGTGGATGAAGCCGGTTTCCCGGAGTGCGGGGTAGCCTTCCGATCCCGGACTCAGCCAGGCCGCGCCGGCCACCTGCCCGGCCTCGTTGAGTCCGTAGGCCCGGCTCTCCCCGGAGGAGACGGACGATCCGAGCCACAGGAAAGTGTCATCCGCGGTGGAGTAGAGGAAGGCCCTGGTTTCGTTGTCGGTGATGGCCGCGCCGGCGATCTGGCCGGCGTTGTTGATGGAGTAGCCGTAGCTGTCCGTGCCGGGAGTCGCGAGCACGGTATAGGTGTAGCGGGGGGCGTCGGCCGCCCGTGCCATCGCGAACGGGAACCCGGCCAGCAGGGTGGCCAGCCCGGCGCCGCGGGCGAGGAGGCAAGGCCGGCGGCGCGGGAAAAGCCGGTGATCGGGACGGTTCGCACGGGCAGCGGCAGGGAGCAGCGTCATGGTGACGAGTGTCGCACAGCGGCCGGGTGCGGACAATGTGCCGTCCGGCACATTTTCCGCTGGCTAAACGCGCTCGTTCGGGAAAGGTGGCGCAGTTGTTGCAAGCATACGGCAAGAATGAATCCCGGCCACTGGCGAATACGTCGATTTAACACGGTGATGGCTGCCATGTACCGGGCGGTGCTGCTGCCGGACCCGTTGGCGCGGGTGGTCGGCCTGCTGCCGTGCATCGTCGATGGCGAGTTGGCGACCGGAAGCCTGCGGGGCGCGGCGAGGGAGGAGCGGGATGTGTTTACGGCGGGCGGGCTGCCGGGGTTTTCGGCGGAGGGGATGGCGTCGCATCCGTCCATGGGGCGGCGGGACCGGCAAGCCTCGTGTATCTCGGATTTTTTGAGCCCGGGCGAATGGCACCGGCGCGCGCTGTATCAGGAAGCGCGGCCGGTGGTGCGCATCGAGGACGACCTCGGCTGCGACTGCGAATGGATGCCGGGGAACACCTTCAGCGTTTGCGTGATCCGGGACCGGCGCAGTTTTTGCGCCGAGGACCGGATGCTGTTCGATCTGCTGGCCGAGCACCTGCCGATCCTGCTCCGCCTGATGCTGGGGCGGGGGCAGGGGAGTGAGGCGCACGCGGCGGAGTTCGCGGCGCGGGCCATCGGCTCCGGCCCGGCGGAACCGGTTTCCCCTGGCCAGGTGCGGCGGACGCTGCAGGCGCGGCAGGCCGGAGGGCGGGGGCTGCGGCTGAGCGGTCGGGAGCAGGAGGTGCTTTCCTGGCTGGCCGAGGGCAAGACGAACCAGGAGATCGCGCTCATCCTCGGCATCAGCCAAGGGACGGTGAAGCGGCACCTGGAAAACATTTACGGGAAACTCGGTGTGGAGAACCGCCTCGCGGCGGTCGCGGCCACCTGCGGGAGGCTCCGGCCATAGCGGGGGCAGAAATCAACGGGGCTCGCTTCCGAACCACTGATGGAGCTGGCGCGCCCAGGACCGGGATAAATCTCTCTCCATGGCGCAGGTGCCTGTTGCAGAGTTGTCCCGGAAGGATGATGTGAGAGTTGATCAACTCGCGCCTGCCGATGACGTTGGAATCCTACGATGAAGCAAGGATGCGAGGAAGTTCCTGCTGCCCGAATGCCGACAACTTTTTCAGTGGAGAGGATACGATGAGTTTTACCGGCAGGGCATCGGTCGGCAGTACGTCTTTGTGTCGTCGAACGAATTCGTGTGCATCCTCGGAAATCACAACTCCAAGAGCATGTTGAAGCAGTGCGAGAGCAGGCCTTTCGTTTTCCGGAGAAGCTGAACTGACGACGTCGGTCAGGAATTCGCGCAACACGAGCAACATGATTTTTACGTGTTTGTCATCCTGGCGCCCTCCCTGATCCAGATGACGGGCATTCTTGAGTTTTCCCTGGAGAAGCAGGTGCGGGAACAGCACGGGGACCGGATGGCCGCAGACAGCCAGGGTGACAGTATCCTGGGTTTCAATACGGGGAACTCCGTTGAGACTGCGCAACACGTCAATTTCTCGTGTGTCCGGCTCGACGCCGAGGACCAGAGTACCATGAGTAATTTCCCGACTCTGGCTCAGATGAAGCGTGCCACCGAGTTCCTTGTGAAGTGCGATCAGGGCATTCCGGGTTGCGACCAGGTCCATGTCGGCACTGGTAAGCGGACGATGCGGGCGGAGTTGGTCTCCGATGCGATCAACATAGGTCAACGCCCAGACATTTACAGCGTGGCCGCCGACAAGGATGACCGAACCGGGCGCCTGATGGGCGATTGCCTGAAAGACTGCCTCGAAATCCTCAACCGGTCTGCGTTCGGTGCGGGACATGATGAGGAGCAGGGGGGCAGACGTTATCGTTTTTGGGCAAATCGACGGACGTCTTTCCAGAGATCGATTACATGGACCGGGGAATGAATCGGCGCATTGCGTTCTTGCGCCTGTTCCGGGGTCAATTTCCCGGACGCCAACCAAGCCAGCGTCTCCTGCCGCTGCCGCACCTTCGTGGCAGAACGTTTGGCAAACAATTGCTTATGAGTAGTGGTGCGCATCGGATGGTGTTGAATCGTATCTGTTGACAAAAAGCCAACGATGACAAATTGGCAACACTCCACACTCAAGTGCTGCCGGCAGAAAAACAAACAAAGCCGAAGCGTGAGGGCTTCGGCTTTGCGGAGAGAGGACGGTGACTCGGGAACGAATCAGGCCTTGGCGACCTTGGCGTAAGTTTCCTGGAGGGCGCGGGCGCTGGACTGGAGGCCTTGCAGTTCCTTGGGCCAGAGCTCGACTTCGAGGTGGGCGAGGGCGCCCTTGCGACCGACGAGAGTCGGGACGCTGATGGAGACGTTGCGCAGGCCGTAGGCACCTTGCTGGATCGTCGAGACGGGAAGGACCGCGTGTTTGTCCAGGGCGATGGCGTGGACGACTTCGGCGATGGTCAGGCCGACGGCCCAGCCGGCGCCGCCCTTGCGGCGGATGACTTCGGCGCCGCTGGTCTTGGTGCGCTCGAAAATCTGGTTCTGGAAGGCGCTGGTGCAGCCGGGGACCTTGTCGAGCGGGAGGCCGGCATAGGCGGCGCTCGACCAGACGGGGATCATGGTGTCACCGTGTTCACCGAGGATGAGGGCGGTGATCTGGGCGGGGTTGAGCTTGAGCTCGGCGGCGATGAGCGAGCGGAAACGGGAGGTGTCGAGCATCGTGCCGAGGCCGATGACCTGTTGCCAGGGGAGGCCGAGCCTGGCGGCGGCGAGCTGGGTGAGGATGTCGACGGGATTGGAAACAACGAAGAAAAGCGCGTCCTTGCGGTAGCCGGCCTGCTGGATGCTGGCGAGGATTTGCAGGAAGAGGGCGACGTTGCGGTTGATGAGGTCGAGGCGCGATTCGTCGGGTTTGCGGCGGAGGCCGGCGGTGATGATGAAGATGTCGCTGTCGGTGGCGCGGGCGTAGTCGCCGGCGTAGATGCGCTGGCCGCCGATGGTGGCGGTGCCGTGGAGGAGGTCGAGCGCCTCGCCGGCGGCGAGGTCGGCATTGGCGTCAAGTATCTGGATTTCGGAGACAATGCCCGCGCACTGGAGGGCAAAGGCTGCATTGGAACCGACGCGGCCGCCGCCGCCGATGATTGTGGCTTTCATGTTTGGAGAGTGCAGTTGGCAGTTTGAAGTTTGAAATTGGTCAGGCAGCACCTGTCGGGTTTGGCGGGAAGCCGGAGTCAGGAACAAATTTCCAACTTCCAACTGCCAACTTCCGGGTTCGTCAGAGTTTTTTCAGGATTTGTTCGGTGATCTGTTTGACGAGGGCCTCGATGCCGGGATCGGGCTGGGCCTCGGGTGCGGAGGCGGGCGCAGTCTCGGGATAACAGACGACGCCGGGGCGGAAGTCGCTGTTGTCGCAGAGTTCGCACTCCTTGAGGCCGTCGCGGTTGTCGGGCATGCCGAGCGCCTTGCGGATTTTTATAAATTCCTTCGCCTTGGCTCCGCCCACGCCTTCGCCGATCTCGCCGCCGAGCTGGGAGGCGATCCAGATGGTTTTGCAGTAGGCATCGGTGTTTTCCATTTTCCAGTAGGCGTCCTCGACGTCCTTGCCCCAGGTGATGACGCCGTGGTTGAGCAGGAGGACGGATTGGTTGTCCTTGCCGACTTCGCCGACCGTGTTGGCCATCTCGGGGGAGCCGGGAGTCTCGTATTTGGCGAGAGCGATCTTGCCGAGGAAAATGTCGGCTTCGGGGATGAGGCAGGTGGGGGGCTGCACGCGGGCGACGGCAAAGGCGGTGGCGTGGGGCGGGTGGGCGTGGACGCAGGATTTGCAGAGGGGCTGGCGCTTCATGATCGCGAGGTGCGTCATGGCTTCGCTGGTACGCTTGCGGGCGCCGGCGAGCTGCTTGCCATCCATGTCGATGAGCGCGACGTCCTCGGGCTTCATGAAGCCTTTGGAGATGAGCGTGGGGGTGCAGAGGACGAGGTTGTCGCCGACGCGGACGGTGATGTTGCCGCCGTTGCCGTCGGTGTAGTCCTTTTCCCACATGCGGCGGCCGATGTCCACGATGCGGTGCTTGAGGGTCTCGATGGCGGGGGAGGCGAAGAAGGCGGCGATTTCGGCGGGCGTCTTCGGGTCGCTGCCGGGCGTCCACTTGTATTCGTAATCCGGAACGATCGGCTCGGTCGGCGTGGCGCTCGCGGCGGCGGACGCAGCGGGACGCAGGGCGCCGGAGGAAGGCAGGATCGAGGCCTTGTCGCGGAGCGTGTCGCGGGCGGCGGGCGTGAGGCGCGCAGTGGCGGGAATGGGAGCTCCGGTCTTGAGGAGATCTTCGATGTCGCGGGCGGTGAGCAGTTGGGACATGGCGGGTGAGGAATCAGGAATCAGGAATTGATAATTAAAAATTAAGAATCGGGAGTGACGGGCGGGGTGTAGGAAATGGTGTCGATGATGGCGGCGGCGTAGGCATCGACGGGCGTGGGTTTGTCGAAGGGAGCGGAGGCTTCGGCGCCTTCGGTGAAACCGATGATCTGGCCTTCGGCGGCGCCGAGAGCTTCGTAAACGACGGTGCTGTTGCCCTTGGCCAGAGGGAGCATGGGGTGGCCGGGAGTCGCGAATTTCTCGCGGTTGAGGGGCTGCGCGATCACGAGGCGTCCGCCGCGTAGCGAGGGATCTGCTACGCTGAGCGTGACTTTGCCGATGACGTGAGCGAGGCGCATGGTTTTGGTTTTTATTTCTTCGGTTCGTCGACGATGGCGAAGACGAGATTGCGGAGAGGGGAGTGCGAATCCTTGACGAGGTCGCGGGTGGCGGAGCCGTCGGTGTGGAAGAGGACGCGCTGGTGCAGGCCGGCGTTGAGCGGATCGGTGGCGAGGACCGGGTCGCCGACGGGTCGATTGTTCTCGTCGAGCGGCTGGCAAATGACCGTGCGGTGGCCGCGCATGCTGGGATGCGCGGTGGTCGCAGTGATCGTGCCGTCGATTCGGGCGAGTTGCATGGAAGAAAATTAAGAATTAATAATTAAAAATTAAGAATCGGGAGAGTATGAATCAGGTATGTGGATACAGAAGGCAGCGGGCTTGGAATTTTTAATTCTTAATTATTAATTCTTAATTCGCGCATCAATAGATGCGGAGGTTGTCGACCATGACGCAACGGCGGGTGCGGGTGAAGGTGCGCGGCGTGGCGATGCCTTCGCCGGTGGTCGTGGCGATGGAGTAGTTCAGGTAACCTTCGCCGCCGAGGCCGAGGCCGGCGGTGGAGGGGCCGTTCTTCACGAACAGCGTGGTGTCGAGCGCGCGGGCCATCTGCGTCATGTGCTCGACGTTGAGCGAATGGATGATCGAGGAGTGCTTGTAGCCGTGTTCGCTCCTGGTGGCCTGGGTGACGGCCTCGTCGAAGGTCTTGACGCGCACGACCGGGATCATGGGCATCATCTGTTCCTCGACGACGAAGGGATGGTTGGCGTCGGTCTCGGCGAAGAGGAGCGGGGTGTCGGCGGAGACGGTGGCGCCGGCGTGGCGGGCGAGGACGGCGGCATCGACGCCGACGAGCTTGCGGTTGAGCACGGGGTGCGAGCAGCCGCCGGCATCTTTCGCGGTGGTGAAGGCGGCGGCGGTGAGGGCGGCGAGCTGGCTGCTGTTGAGCTTGGCGGCGCCGGCGGCGGCGAGCTCGGTCATGAAGCGGTCGGCGATGTGTTCGAGGACGAAGACCTGCTTTTCGCCGACGCAGAGGAGGTTGTTGTCGTAGGCGGCGCCGGCGAGGGTGTCGGCGGCGGCCTTGGCGAGGGAGCCGGTGCCGTCAACGACCACGGGGGGGTTGCCGGGGCCGGCGCAGATGGCGCGTTTGCCGGACTTCATGGCGGCGGCGACGACGCCGGGGCCGCCGGTGACGCAGAGGAGGCGGACGGTGGCGTTCTTGCAGAGAGCGTCGAAGGTTTCGAGCGAGGGCTCGGCGATGACGCAGACGAGATGCTCGATGCCGGTGGCGGCGTGGATGGCCTCGTTGATCGCGCGGATCGCGATGGCGGCGCAGCGGGCGCCTCCGGGATGCGGGTTGACGACGATGGCGTTGCCGGCGGCGACCATGGCGACGATGTTGCCGCAGATGGTCGGGACGGAGTGGGTGACGGGCGTGATGGCGCCGATGACGCCGAAGGGGACGCACTCTTCGAGGGTGATGCCGTGGTCGCCGCTGAGAGCGTAGGGGCGAAGCCATTCGAGGCCGGGGACGAGTTTTACGATTTGCAGCTTCTCGACCTTGTGGGCGAGGCGCCCGATTTTTGTCTCCTCGAACTCGATACGGCCCCACTCGACGGCGTTGCGGGTGGCGAGATCCTTGACGATTTCGATGACCTTGGCGCGTCCGGCGAGGCCGGCTTGCTGGAGCTGAAGAAAGGCTCCCTGGGCGGCGCTGGCGGCGGCGGCGACGTCGTTGAACACACCGAAGCGGCCTTGGGGGACACGGGGGGCGACGACGGCCGGGGCGGCGGCGGGCGCGGAACCGTTGGAGGAGGCGGCGCCATTGCGGCCGAGTCCGCGGAGGACTTCTTCAACTACGGTGCGGAGGGCGGTTTCGTCGAGGGTGAAGGCTGACATGGGAAATTAAAAATTAATAATTAAGAATTAAAAATTGGAGAGGGCGTGAAAAAGGAGGCAGGGGGGGATGTCTGGCAGGTGGTTTTACCGGATCGTAATTCTTAACTTTTAATTTTTAATTATTAATTAATTACGATGCGTTTGCCGAGGACATCGACGGTGTCCACGATGCCGATGACGGCGGCGTCGACGGGGAGGTTTTTCATGCCTTCGGTGCCGCGGGCGGAGCTGCCCTGGCAGAAAAGGACAGTCTCGCCGGTGCCGGCTCCGAGCGCGTCGACCGCAACGATGGTGTTGGTGCCGGGACGGAACCGGGTCGGATCGGCCTCGTCGATCAGGAGCGGGCGAAGGACGAGGAGCTTGCGGCCGGTCATGGCCGCATCCTTCTTGGTGGCGACGATTGAGCCGATGACGCGGGCGAGAAACATGGTGGTGAGTGCCGGATGGCGGAAGGTGAGCGGTAGTCGCGGGTGAATGGGACATGGGCTGGAAGCCCATGCCACCGTCGATCATCACGGGCAGGATGCCCGTGCCACACGCGTTGCGGGCGGGACGCCCGCGCCACGGGTTATTTCTTGCCGGCGGCGGCGGGCGCGGGAGCGGCTTTCGGGAGGATGCTGGCGACGTCGTCGTGCGGGCGGGCGATGACCTGGACGCTGATGACTTCGCCGACCTGGCGGGCGGCCTGGGCGCCGGCGTCGGTGGCGGCCTTGACCGCGGCGACGTCGCCGATGACGATGGCCGTGACGAGGGCGTTGCCGACCTGCTTCATCGGACCGGCCAGGGTGACGTTGGCGGACTTGAGCATGGCATCGACGCCAGTGACGAGAGCGGTGAGACCGCGGGTTTCGAGGAGACCGAGTGCTTTGGACATATAGGTTGGGTGGTTAAAGGTTGATGTGGTCGGGAGCGGGAAAGGTGGTGGCGGGTGGTGGAGGCGAGGGCTGGGAGTTATGGGTGGAGGTTTTTCAGGAGGCGGCGGGTTTCGCGGGCGACGACGAGTTCCTCGTTGGCCGGGATGACGAGGACCTGCGTGCGGGAATCGGGCGTGGCGAGGTTGTGTTCGGCGGCGGCGGTCGTGTTGCGCGCCGGGTCGAGCGTGAGGCCGAGGGCGGCGAGGCCGGCGCAGACGTCTTCGCGGAGCCAGGCGTTGTTTTCGCCGATGCCGGCGGTGAAGACGAGCGCGTCGCAGCCGCCGAGCTCCAGCCAGAAGGCGCCGATCCAGTGGCGTATCGAATGGACAAATACGTCGATGGCGAGCCGGGCGCGGGCGTCGCCTTTTTTGGCGGCTTCGTGGATGTCGCGCAGGTCGTTGCTGACGCCGGAAAGGGCGAGCAGCCCGCTTTCCCTGGTGAGCTGTTTCTCGATGTCGGCGACGGGGAGGCCGAGCTGTTTGTGGATGTAGGGGATGGCGGCGGAGTCGAGGTCGCCGACGCGGTTGTTTTGCGGCAGGCCGGACTGGGGGCTGAGGCCCATGCTGGTGCCGATGGCCACACCGTTGCGGATGCCGGTGACGGAACTGGAGCCGCCGAGGTGGCAGGAAATGACGCGGAGGGGAACGGCGGCGTCGGAAAGCGGGGCGGGGCCGCGGAGGTAGAGGTTGCGGGCGTTGTCGGCGATGTCGTCGCGGCCGAGGAGCTCGGCGGAGCGTTCGGCGACGTATTTGTGGCTGGCGCCGTGGAAACCGTAGCGGCGGACGCCGGCGTCGTACCAGGATTGCGGGACGGCGTAGCGGGTGGCCGGTTCGGGGACCCACTGGTAAAAGGCGGTCTCGAAGAGGGCGACGAGCGGCAGGCCGGGGAGTTTTTCGCGGAAGCGGCGGATGCCGGCAGCGTAGGGGGGATTGTGCGCGGGGGCGAGGTCGGTGGCGGCGGTGAGCGCGGCCTCGGTTTTCTCGTCGGCGGGCACGCAGCCGGTGAGGTTTTTGCCGAGAACGGTCTTGAAGCCGACGCCGGCGAGATCGGTGGCGGCGGCGAGGTGGCCGGCGGCCTTGAGCTCGGCGAGACAGGAATCGATGGCCTGGCCGTAATCGGTGACGCGCTCGAAACCGCCCTTGGCCAGCAACGACGCCTCTTCCGCGCCGTCCGCTTCCGCGGCGAAGCGGAAGAGGCGGTACTTGAAGGAGGTGGAGCCGATGTTGGCGACGAGGATTTTCATGGGAAAAGCTGAAATACTGAAAAGCTGAAAGCTGAAATCAGAAGCAGCGGGGACGAGCGGCTGGCGGGAAGGTGGTTCCTCTTTACCTCCCGCATCCACCCGCCGGTCCGGGTGAGCGGAGCCGGGGTGATGCCGTGGATGCGGGATGGTGAAGAGGGGTAAGTGGTTTCCGGATACGCGGTGGCGGGCGGAGTGTCAGGCGACCCACTTGCCGAGACCGGCGAGGTCGTCGTGCGGACGGGGGAGGACCTGGACACTGATGACTTCACCGACGCGTTTGCCGGCTTCGGCGGCGGCCTCGACGGCGGCCTTGACGGCGGCGACGTCGCCACGGAAGAAGGCGGAAACGTAGGCGCTGCCGATGGCTTCGTAGCCGGTGAGGGTGACGTTCGCGGACTTGAGCGCGGCGTCGCAGGATTCCAGCAGGGTGGTGAAGCCTTTGACTTCAACGATACCGAGAGCGAGTTGTGACATGGTGGAAAAAATCAGGAATTAATAATGAACAATTAAGAATCGGGAAAGGCCGCGCTCAGGCGAGGCCGACGGCCTTGAGCAGGTCGGCGTGGGGACGGGCGATGACGTGGGAGCTGACGAGCTCGCCGACGCGCTTGGCGGCTTCGGCGCCGGCATCGACGGCCGCTTTCACGGAGCCGACGTCGCCCTTGATGACCACGGCCACGAGGCCGCCGCCGATTTGTACGGTGCGCACGAGCGTGACGCTCGCGGCCTTGACCATGGCATCGCTGGCTTCAACAGAGCCGACAAAGCCGCGGGTTTCAACTAGTCCGATGGATTCACTCATGATGGATACGGTTTAGAGTTTGGTGTTCAGGGTTCAGAGTTTGCGCAGACGGAGAATCGGGAGAGTGCGGGAGCGGGAAGGGTTCAGGCCTTGAGGAGGGTGACGGGGGTGTTGGGTGTGAGGGCGCAGGCGTTGGCCTCGTCGGTGTCGATGTGGACCTCCAGCTTGAAGTCTTCGTGGACGCGCGCAAGGATGCGATCGAAGGTCAGCGCGCATTCGCCGCCGATGCGCAGCTTCATGAATTCGCCGGGTTTCACCTTGTAGAAGGCGGCGTCCTCGGGGTGCATGTGCACGTGCGGCGCGGCGCGGATGACGCCTTCCTCGAGTCTGAGAAAACCGGCGGGGCCCATCAGCATGCAGCCGGGCGTGCCCTTGATGTTGCCGGAGGCGCGGACGGGGATGTCGAAGCCGAGGGCGATGGAATCGGTGAGGGCGAGCTCGATCTGGTTGAGGTCGCGGCAGGGGCCGAGGATGCGGAGATTGGAAATGACGCGGCTGCGCGGGCCGATGAGGGTGACGGTCTCCTTCGCGGCGTACTGGTCTTTCTGGTACAGCCACTTCATCGGGGTGAGTGTGCGGCCCTTGCCGAAAAGCGTCTCGACGGCCTCCGGAGTGAGGTGGCAGTGGCGGGCGCTGACGTTGACGAGAAGCGGATTGGGCGCCTGGACCTGGCGCGGCGCGGGACGACCGGCGCGGGCATAGAGGGCGCGGCGGACGAGGTGTTCGATTTCAGCGCGATGCGGTGCGGGCGGAGGCAACATGGGGGAGAGTGGCGATCGGGAAGGAAAGGTGGAAAACGGTGGAGAGAGTGAAGAGTCGGAAGAGAAGACAGCGGTGCTCCCGGAAGAGGAAGCGGGTGGATCGGCAGGAGGTTTTGGTCAGGGTGAAACAGGTCGGATAATGGGGAGAGCAAGAGCGAGGACGGCCGCAAAGGCAAGCCCGGGTTGGTAGATTTTGAGAGATTTTGCGAGTTTTGCTCCAGATTATGGCAGAATATTGCAGGACGGGTGGTTGGCCAAAAGGCCGCCGGCTGGTTGCCGTTGGCTGCTTGTGTGGCGGGGATGACCGGCTAGATTGGCGGCACGATGAAAACGACAGTCCTTTTCCGTTGCCTGCTTTGTTGGGTGCTGGCGGGTGCCTTCGGTATGGCGGGGCTTGCGGCCGGATCTTCCGCGCCGCAGCCGGAGCAGGACCGGGATCGCGCTCCGGCGGGCGAAGAGGCGACCGGCAGGCCGGAGGATGCGACGTTCTCCGAAAAGGCGGGGAAGGCAGCGGAGGAGGCGTGGGACGCGACGAAGAAAAAATCCCGGGAACTCTACGAGGATGCGAAGGTGGCTGCCCGCGGGGGCGTCGCCTGGCTCGACGAAACGACGTATGACGCGCGGACCGCCGCGGCGGCGAAGCTCGACAGGCTGGCGGACAAGGCGGGCGAGAAAATCGCGGACTGGAAGGCCGGGGCGAAGGAACTCACGCCCGAGATGAAGGCGAAGCTGGACAAGGCGCTGGCGGATTTCCGCGAGGCGGTCCGGGAACTCGGCAAGGCTGGAGCGTCCGGGTGGGGTGCGGCGAAGACGAAAGTGACCGAGTCCTGGGAAAAGCTGCGGAAGGCGTTCGGCGAGGCGGAAGGCGGAAGCGGCGGGGAGTCGGAAAAACCGGGCAAGCCGGAGAAGGAGGGAGATGCCGGCGAGGAACCGGACGGGGGCGGCAAGGCGCCGTCCCGCCCGGCCGGGGACGAAAAACCCCCGGTGGAATGGGTGTGAGGCGTGAGACCGTGAGGCCGGCGGCTCACGCTTTCGCTGGCACCTGGTGGGCCGTCAGACTTTGACGGCGAAGAGTTCCTCGTGCATGACGCCGTCGGCGACCTTGTTGACGGTGCCGGTCATGCGGATGGCGAAGTCGTCGGCGATCTCGATGCCGATCTGTCCGCCGGGCATGTGCACAGTGACGTTGCCGTCCACGAGGCCGAGCTTGTGCGCCACGGCCGCCGCAGCGCTGGAGCTGCTGCCGGAGGCGAGCGTGTAGCCGGCGCCGCGCTCCCAGATCTCGATGCGGATGTTGGCGCGGTCGAGGACTTGCAGGAATTGCACGTTGGTCTTGCGCGGGAAGTGGGCGTGCGTCTCCAGGTGGGGTCCGTATTTGTGGGCGAGTTCGGCGGAGACTTCGGGGAGCGGGAGCACGCAGTGCGGGTTGCCGATGGTGGCGGCGCAGAAGGTGAACTCGCGATCGAGGACCGTGATCTTTTCGTTGATCACCTCGCGGGCGGCACCGGCAACGGGGATGCGGGCGCTGTCGAAGCTCACGCGGCCCATGTCCACGGTGATGAGGCGACCGGCTTCCTTGATTTCGGAGCGGACATGGCCGCCGGGGGTCTCGATGGTGAACACGGGATTTTTGACCAGCCCGGCGTCCCACAGATAACGCGAAAAGATGCGCAGGCCGTTGCCGGATTTTTCGGCTTCGGAACCGTCGGGATTGAAGATGCGCAGCCCGAATTCGCTCTGCGAGGAGGGCAGGGGACCCCAGAGAATGCCGTCGGAGCCGACACCGAAATTGCGATGGCAGACGACGCGGATCTGCTCCACCGACGGAGCGGGTTGCCAGGCCGGGAAGTCCGCGGGGTCGAGGACGATGTAGTCGTTGCCGAGAGCGTGGTATTTGTGGAAGCGCATGTGTGAAGTAGTGCGGTGGTCGTGAGAGAGTGTGCGGTGCGGAATGTGCGGAAGCGGGCCGCCGCCGACGGGTGCGGAGAACGGGCCGGATATCGCAGCCGGATACGCAAGCACACAAACCGGGCAGAACGGAAGCCCGGACTGCTGATGCCAAAGCCCCAAAGCCTTCAGATTTTTACACCAAGGCCGCAAAGAGCGCAAAGGATTGCCAGTTACCTTCTTCGCGTCCTTTGCGGCCTTTGTGTAAAATCAAAAACATTCGGGACCTTGGTATGACAACGGTTGACGCCTGTTGACACGGCCGGAGCGCCGGCCTCCGGAGGCGGCGCTTTCGCATTTTTCCGCTTCACTCCGGGCGGCGCGCCGCCAGCTTCAGGCGCGTGCCCAGCACCGCTCTCACGTTTTCTTCCCGCGCGGAACACCGCGCATGGCTCGCCTCCCGCGCTGCGTTGCCGCGCGGCTTTCGCGTCGGCACGGCGCGCTTCGATTTCACGCCGGCGGAGGCGCCGAAACCGGCCCGGATGACGCTCACGCTCATCGCACTCGACCGGCCGGCGGAGAGCTTTGCCGCCATGTTCACGAAAAACGCCTTTCCCGGCGCGCCCGTGATCGTCGGGCGGCGGCGGCTGGCGGAGCCGGCGCTCGGAGCGATCATCGTCAACAACAAGATTTCCAACGTCTGCGCGCCCGGCGGCGTGGAGACGGCAGAGCGCATCTGCGCGGAGACCGGCCGCCTGCTCGGCATCCCGGCTTCGGCGGTGTTGCCGAGTTCGACGGGCGTCATCGGCTGGACGCTGCCCGTCGAGGCGATGCTGCAAAACCTGCCGCAGGCCGCCGCCGCGCTCGCCGCCGACGGCAGCGGCGACTCCGTGCTGCCCGCCGCCGAAGGCATCGTGACGACCGATCTTTATCCGAAAGTGCGCAGCGCGACCGTCGGTGCGGGCGGGGAAGGGGGCGCCGCGAACGCCGGCCGCATCGTCGGCATCGCCAAGGGCGCCGGCATGATCGAGCCCAACATGGCGACGATGCTGGTCTATATCCTGACCGACGTGGCCGTGCCGCGCGACGCACTGCGCGCCATGCTGCAACGCGCCGTGGAGGTGTCGTTCAACCGCATGAGCGTGGACAGCGACACGAGCACCTCCGACACCGTGGTGCTCGTCTCCTCCGGCGCGGTGTCGCTTTCCTCTTCCGGCGGCGCGGCCGCGCAGGCAGCCGCGCTCGCGGAGTTCGAGGCCGCGCTGACGCAGGTGTGCCGCGATCTCGCCGAGGACGTTGTCCGCAACGGCGAAGGCGTGCGCCACGTGATCCGCGTGGAGGTGAAAAACGCCGCCACGGCCGCGCTCGCCTGCGCGCTGGGCAAGGCCATCGTCAACGCCCCGCTCTTCAAGTGCGCCGTCGCGGGCAACGACCCCAACGTCGGCCGTCTCGTGCAGGCGATCGGCAAGCACGTGGGCGCGCACGCTCCCGGCATCGATCTTTCGCGGATGCGCGCGGAGATCGGCGGCATCGAGATTTTTGCGCGCGGAGCGTTCCAGCTCGATCCGCAGAAGGAACTCGCACTCGTGGCGCACCTGAAGGCGGCGGAGCTCTACGCGAGCCGGCCGACCGCCGAAGGCGTGTTCACGCCGCCGGTGGACTACCCGCCGCACGAGCGCTGCGTGGAGATCGTCGTGGACCTCGGCAACGGTGCGGAAACCGCCACGGTCTTCGGCGCCGACCTCACGCACGAATACGTGAGCGAAAACGCCGATTACCGGAGCTGACCCGCCGGCCGGGGCGCGGGGTGTGCGGGGGCGAGGGGCCTGCTTTCCGATTCAGTCTTGCAGAGGCCGGTTTCGGGCGTTTTTGTCCGAAACGCCCTGATTTTTCCCCGTTTTTGGGCTTTTTTTACCGAAAAAACCGGATTTTCACGCATTTCTTGCGAATCTTTGTGCCCCGCCTATCAGCCAGTTGCCCCGTTCGCCCGGGGCCTTCAGGAAACGGAGCTATCCGTTCTTCGCAATTCTCACCATGAGTCTTCCATTCCGCACCCTTACGGCCGAGGAGGCCGCTTCCCTTATCAACCACGGCAATACGATTGGCGTCAGTGGTTTCACGCCCGCCGGCGCCGCCAAGGTCGTGCCGAAGGCGCTCGCCGCCCGGGCCCGTGCGGAACACGAAGCCGGCCGCCCCTTCAAGGTCGCCATCGTCTCCGGCGCCTCCACCGGCGACTCGCTCGACGGTGAACTTGCCCGCGCCGACGCCATCTCCTGGCGCACGCCCTACCAGAGCAACAAGTCGCTCCGCGAAAGCATCAACAGCGGCAAGACCCGCTTTTTCGACATGCACCTCTCGCACCTCCAGCAGCAGGTGCGTTGCGGCTTCCTCGGCAAATTCGACTGGGCCATCGTCGAGGCCAGCGACGTGACCGCCGACGGCGAGATCGTGCTCAGCACCTCGGTCGGCGCCTCGCCCACCTTCCTGCGCACCGCCGAAAAAGTCATCATCGAGCTCAACCGTTACCACTCGCCGAAGCTGCGCGGTTTCCACGACATCTACGAACCGCTCGATCCCCCGCACCGGAAAGTCATCCCCTTGGAAAACTGTTCCGACCGCATCGGCAACGCGGTGGTGAAAGTGGACCCGAAAAAGATCGTCGGCATCGTCGAGAGCAACAAGGCCGACGAAGTCGGCGGCTTCGATCCGGCTGACGAACTGACCAACAAGATCGGCGCCAACGTGGCCGAGTTCATCGCCAACGAAATCCGCGTCGGCCGCATCCCGAAAGAATTTCTCCCGCTCCAGTCCGGTGTGGGCAACATCGCCAACGCCGTCCTCGGCGCGCTCGGCGCCAATCCCGACATCCCGGCGTTCGAGATGTTCTCCGAAGTCATCCAGGACTCCGTTATCGGCCTCATCCGCTCCGGCAAGTGCAAGTTCGCCACCGGCACCTCGCTCACCATCGCTCCGGACCTGCTGAAGAGCATTTACGAGGATCTCGAGTTCTTCCGCCCGCGCCTCCTGCTCCGTCCGCAGGAAATCACCAACAACCCGGAAATGGTGCGCCGCCTCGGTATCATCACCATCAATACGGCGATCGAGGTGGATATTTTCGGCAACGTGAACTCCACGCACGTCATGGGCAGCAGCCTCATGAACGGCATCGGCGGGTCGGGCGATTTCACGCGCAACGCCTACATCTCGATCTTCACCTGTCCGTCGTCCGCCAAGGGAGGCAAGATCAGCACCATCGTGCCGCTCGTCTCGCACATGGACCACAGCGAGCACTCGGTGCAGGTCGTCATCACGGAGAACGGCATCGCCGACCTCCGCGGCAAGGACCCGAACGAACGCGCCCGCCTCATCGTCGAAAAGTGCGCGCATCCCGAGTTCAGGGACCAGCTCCTGCGTTACTGCGAGATGGCGAAAAAAGGCCACACCCCGCAGACGCTCGCCAACGCCTTCCTCATGCACCAGCGCTTCCTGGAGACCGGCGACATGCGCGGCGTGCAGTGGATCGGCTGAGCGGGCCCGGAGTTTTTTGGGGCTCTTCGACGTTTGCGGTGGCTGAAGCTACGCAGACGGTCTGGACGGAGCGGCGGCATTCCTGCCGCTGCAGACGACGCGGAGCGTCGCCGGTCAGGTCAGGACAGTCAGGCAGAACAGCGAGGCACCGGGCGAGGCGCTGACGCGCCTCGTCGCAGCGGCAGGAATGCCGCCGCTCCGGTGTGGCACGGCCATCCTGGCCGTGGACGGCGTGGAGCGCCGCCGGTTGTTTTCCGGACGGAGCGGAGAGGCAACGGAAGCGGGCGGGACGCCCGCGACACTCCGGAATCGTTCTCGTACTCTTTCTCGTACTCTTTCTCCGGTCCGGGTTCGTTCTCCTTCTCCTTCTCTTGATCGTTCTCCTGATCGATCATTCTCCTGCTCCGGCATTCGCACGACGCGCCGCAGCACGAGTACGAGAAAGAGAAGGAGTACGAGAAAGAGTACGATCCGGAGAACGAGTAAGAGAACGAGAATGAGAAGGAGTGGTTGCGGGCGGGACGCCCGCGCCACGACGCCGGAGATCAGCGCCCGATCGGGCTGCTGTCGTTGCCATCGCCGGCGTGCGTCTTCGAGTCGTCCCAGGCGAGCACCTGCTTCGCGGCGTCGAGCTGCGGGCGTAGTTCGGAATACGCTACGTCCTGCACCGCGATGTCGCCGGCGCGGCGCGCCGTAGCGACAGCAATGGCGGCGCTCTGCGCCAGGATCATGAAAACGGGCTCCATGCGGATCGATCCGAAGGCGATGTGCGATGCCGAGAGCGCCACGGGGACGAGCAGGTTTTTCACACGATCCGCCCGGGGCGGGATGATGGAGCGGTAACCGATCGGGTAGGGCTTGGGGAGCTTGACCTGGACGTCGCCTTCGTTCCTGACGTGGCCGTTTTCGTCCACGAAGCGGCGGCAGTTGTGCGAATCCATCGTGTAGGCGGCCATGCCGATGGCGTCATCCACCTTCTGTTTCGAAAGGCAGTGAAGCTCGGTCATGACGAGATCGCCGACCATGCGGCGGCCTTCGCGGATGTAGAGCTGGTTGGGCCAGTTGCCGCTGTCGGTGAACTCGTCCTTCGCCAGCCCCCAGGTGTTGACCTGCGCCTGAATACCGGCGGGCACCGCGGGATCGTGGGCATAGAACCACCAGAGGCCCTGCACCCAGGTGACGTGCGCCTGGAAGAGTTTTTCGCGTTCCTCGTGCGAGGCGGTGGGCCAGGCGTAGTTGCCGCCGATGAAGTCGCTGGAGACGGCGCCATGGTTGTTGGTGTCGGTCTTGAGGCCGCGGATCCTGTCGTGTTTGTGGAAGACCTGGTTCCAGCCGGTGGCCAGGTAACGGGCAAGCAGCTCATAGGCCTGGCGGTCGTAGCCTTCGGGTTTCGGGAAGGGCACGAGATTGTCTTTTTCCTGCGTCATGCAGATGCGGAAATTGTAGGCCTGCACGCGGTGGTCGCCGGCGCCGATCTCGGGGAGGCCGGGCTCGATGCCGGGGAGGAAGCCGCTCTTCGGGTCGCCGGGGACGATGTACGGATCGACGGGATTGTCGAACTGGTGCTTGGGGTGGACAATCTGGCCGTTGAGCGTCTCGCCGTAAGTCGAATTGCCCTCGCGGCCGACCGTGAACGTGACTCCGGCGGCGGCCATGAGGTCGCCTTCGTAGGAGCAGTCGATGAAGTACGGCGCGCGGGCGCGGGCGCCATTGGTGAAAGCGATTTCGGTGACACGGCCTTCGAAAGCCGCGGCGCTTTTCAGGTAGTGGCCGTGGTGGACGGTGACGCCGGCTTCGGCGAGCCAGGCGTTGAGGGTTTTTTCGGCGGCGGAGGGTTCGAAGCGCCACTCGGCCTCGCAGCCGTAGTGCTGGCCGAGGCGTTGGTAAAATTCGAGGGCGAGGCCGCCAATGGCATCCTTGTTGCCGAAATCCGTGAAACCGAGACCGCCGGTGGTGAGGCCGCCGACGTGGGTATGCGGGTTGAAGATCGCCACGGTGAGGCCGAGGCGGCGCGCCTGAATGGCGGCGGCGCAACCGGCGGCATTGGCCGAATAAATGACGAGGTCGGCCTCGTGTGCGGGCTGGTCGGCGGGCACGGCCGGAGCCGGGCGGTAATAAGAGGCGCGGGTGGAATTGATACGGGTGTTGGCAGTGGTGCTCATGGCAAATGTGAAAAATCAGTCCACCGGTTTTTACAGCGTGACGGATTTGGCAATGCGCAGGTAACTTAACCGTAAAGTGAAACCAGCAAGAACCGAAAAGCGAACGGCCCGCGGCAACAGCGGCGGCGGGAGGAAAAAACGGGAACGGGCAGCGGAAGACGCGCTGCCTGTGCTGGCGTCGGCCCCGGCGGCGAATGCTGCGGCGGGTCCGGTCCGGGTGACACTTGCCGACATCGCCCGCCGGGCCGGCGTCTCGCGCGCGGCGGTGTCTTATGCGTTGCGCGGCGGAACGGGCACGTCGGCCGGTACGCGGGAACGGATCCGGGAGATTGCGAAGGAGCTGGGTTATCGCCCCGATCCCGAACTGACGCGGCTGATGGCCCGGTTGCACGCGGGGCGGCTGGCTCGCGCGAACAAGGACGGGGGGGAGGGGGGGGCGCGGTTCGTCGGGAAGCTGGCGTTGCTGAATCCTCATCAGGAAAAAGATTTCGCACGCAACACCGGTGCGGTGGCGGATTTTTTCCGCAGCGTGAGCGTGCGGGCGCGGGAGCTTGGTTACGAAACGGAGGAATTCTGGCTGGGGGAGCCCGGGTTGTCCCCGCAGCGGCTGGCGCAGATGTTGATGGCGCGGGGCATCGAGGGCGTGGTGCTGGGCTCGACGGCGCGGCATGGCTCCACGGTCGATTTTCCGTGGGAAAACTTTGCCGCGGTGACGGTAGGGTATTCCGTTGTGCAGCCGGCGTTGCATCGCGTCGTGACGCATCATTACAGAAACACGCGGCTGGCGCTCGAACAGGTGAGGGCGCGCGGCGCGCGGCGCATCGGCCTGGTGGCCAAACGCGAGGCGGAGGAAGCGATGGAGGAACTGCACCTGGCGGCGTTCGGGCGCTATCTGGAAGCGGCGCCGCCGGCCGACCGGGTGCCCCCGCTGGGGTTTGGCGCGAGCCTCGCGCCGGAGGCATTGCGCGGATGGTGGGTAGAGCACCGGCCGGACGTGGTCCTTTCCACGGGGATCGGCGTGGAAGATTTCGCTGCGGCGGGCCTGCGGGTGCCGAGGGATGTGCAACTGGTCAAGCTGCTGCTCTGGGATGCGGAGGAAGGCACGGCGGGCGTGTTGCCCGGCTACGACCGGCTGGGCGTGGCGGCGGCGGAGCTGCTCGCCGGCCAGCTCGCGCGCGGCGAGCTCGGCCTGCCCGCCGATCCGCGCGTGGTGCTGGTGGAAGGGCGCTGGCAAGAGGGGCGGACGCTGCGGAGGAAACGTGGCGCCGCCATCCGGTAGTGCCAACGCACTATCGGAGGCATCAGCGCACAGCACGCGCCGCGGCTGGATGGTTGAACGGCGTCAATTTTTCCACGTGCATGGTGGTACCCTGAACAAACTCGCCCTCGACCATCACGATCCTCGGAACGGCGGGGATGCCGCGCGCATTCGTGCGCATGAGCGAGATCAGCAGATCGACCGCCGCCACGCCGATCTGTTGCGAATTCTGGTCGATCCCGGTCGTGTCACCCATCGCCGACAGGAGATCGGCGGTGGCAAAGTCCGGAGTATCTTTTTTATGAATACGATCGGCCGCCAACCACCGGCAAACCTCCATGCCAACCGAGATGACAACATCGGGCCGGTATTTTTTCAGCCACGCTTCCAGATACTCCCGCTTCCAGGTTTCAGGAACAAGCATGGGGATGCGGCGTTTGCCAGGAAGCAGGTCCGCAGCCGCTGAAAACGCTCCGCGCCAGAGGTGCAGCACGCGGGTGTCCTGGCCTTCCTCCATCGCTAAACCGATGTTCCGGTAACCGCGCGCGTGGAGCCGGTTCACGAGCCGTTGCATGGACAGGAAATGGTTGTGGCACGCGCGGCAGAGTCGCGGTTTTGCCAGCGAATAACCCAGCTCGACGGCGGAAAAATAATGCCAGGGAAAATCCTGAAACAAGAGTTGCGACCGGGGGAGGGGGGCGATGATCACGCCGTCGATGCCACGATTGCGGATGATCTCGCCAAGGCGGCGATCCGTCATGCCGGGTTCGTACAGCCAGAAAATCTCCAGCTGGTAGCCGCACGCATTGGCTTGGGCGCGAACACCCTCGTAGTAACGAAACAGTGACTGGTCTTTTTTCCACGTCTCCCTGTCCGGGTAGGCGATGAGGTATGCCAGCGTATCCGGACGGCGGTTGATGCGACGTGCACGCATCGCGTCCATGAGTTCGTGCATCCGGGGATCGGGCCGGTAACCAAGTGCCTCGGCGTGCCGCCGTATCCGGTCGCATGTCTTTGCCGGAAGCGTCGGCGAGTTGCGCAACGCGAGTGAAACCGTCGTGTGAGAAACGCCTGCGCGTGCCGCCACGTCGCGCAAGGTGACAGTCATTCCGACCGTAGTTTTGGTTTTATTACACTCTGGGCCTGTCCGGATGTTTTCATTCGCATCAGGGGGCAGAGCTTCAACCCGCGCCGGACTACGCTCGTCTTTCGCCGTCGCACCGCTCTTGGGCTGCGACTCCACATCCTGTTTTCTTTTCCCACGGCGTGAAAGCAGGCACGCCTCGCCTTCACGTAAGAAGCGCGAATGCAAAATGCGCACCGTGTTGACCCCGAGTCCGGTGAGGGCGGCAATGCTGGCGGCGTCCATGTTGTTTCTTGATCGCATCAAAACCGACTGAATTCGCCGGTATTCGGCCAGGTCCACGGCCTGCTCCAGCAAAGCGGCGAGCCGGTTGCTTGTTCCCTCGTGAAATTTTTTTGGGGGACGCATGACGGGAGAGAATGAAAGGAATCTGCAGCAACTGGATCGTTTTTATGTGTCTATTTAGTTTACAGGAAAATTTCGGCACCATTGCGGACATCACGGCAAGCGCATTGTTTCGAGTCCGATATATCATCCCATCCCGATTTTGTCCCCTGACCGACCTGCCATTTCCACCCATGAAAACGAAGACCTCACGCATCCAATCCCGAATCCTGCTCGCCCTTGTCAGCGTGGCCGCCCTGGCGGCCTCCTCTATCGTAGCGCAAACCACCGAGACTCGCTACAGCCTCGACACCGCCAAACTCGTTGGCACCTCCGGAGCAAACACCTATGTTTTTTACACCGGCGCTATTGGCGGGGCCTCGCTCGCCAAGAGCGGCGACAACCTTGCGTTCACCCTCAATGTCAACAACCCCGGCACTTACAATTACGGTCTGATGGCCGCTCATTTCGACGCGGTGTCGCTCAAGCAAATCGGAGCGTCCATCACGTTGGATTACGCCATCACGGTCAGTTCCAATTCAAGCACCCATTTTCTTTTCAGAGAGGACCAAAACACACCCTTTCGCGTCGGCCTCTTTGATTCCTCCGCCAGCACTCACATCACCGGCAACAACCAATACATGACTTGGTCGGGTTTCCAGAACTACACGGGTTACTCCGCCACCTATGCCGGGCGGGCCGAAAAGACGACCTACAATCCGCTCAAGATCCGCCCTGCCAATACCGACAGCAACCTTTTCGGCGGCATGACGAATATCGGCAGCAATTATTCCACGGGACGCCTTGGCACCTCTGCGGGCGTGACAGACTTCACCGGCATTTTTAAACTTGAACGCATCTCCGACACCGAAATCCGCATCACCTCAAAAGTGAATAACGACACGGAAGTCTCTACCATCGTCAGTTCCAGCCTCATCGAAAACTTCGACACCTTTGGCATCGCCGGATTTGCAGGCTCGGACGACTCCGTCCTCACTTTCACCAAGCTCAACGTCATCGCTGTCATTCCCGCCGCCGTTCCCGAACCCGGAACATGGGCGCTGTTCGGCGGCACGCTCGTTCTCCTTGCCACGTTCGCACTTCGCCGCGCACGCCGCCGGTAAACGCTCCGCGCTCTGCGCTTGTCCGCGTTCCCCAAAACTCCCGCCAGCGTCCTCCTCCCCTGTGACATACACTATGAGCTTTTCATCCCTGTTTTGTCTCCAGACGAAAATCGTGACCGCGCTGTTTTTTGCCCTCTCCGCGTTGCCCGGTGTTTGTGCCCCCGAGATCATTCAAGCAGGCCCCGACTGGGCACCCTACGACCACCCGCTCGACATCGCGGCGGGCGGCGTGTTTGACCGCTCCGCACTCGTCCTTGCCGACGCCCCCGCAGGCAAATACGGACGCATCATCACGACTCCCGACGGCCACTTCGCCTTTGAAAAACACCCCTCCCGCCGCGCCCGTTTCTGGGGCGTCAACCTCTGTTTCGACTCCCTCTTCCTCGACCGCGAAAAAGCCGACCAGATCGCCGACCGTTTCGCCCGTGCCGGCTACAACACCGTCCGCTTTCACCACTTCGATCAAGTCCTCGTAAAAAACCGCGGTCTTGACGGCTCGCACGACATCGACCCGCAAAAACTCGACCAGCTTGAATACCTCTTCGCCGCGTTCAAAAACCGCGGCATCTACATCACCATCGACCTCTACACCTCGCGTCATTTCCCCGCCCGCGAACTCCCCGAAATCGGACGCCCCGTGCAAGGCGAAATCCGGCATCTCATCCCCGTCTCCGAAAACGCATACAACCTCTGGCGTGAATTCGCCAAAAAACTCCTCACCCACCAAAACCCCCACACCGGCCTCACCTGGGCCGCAGACCCCGCGCTCATCAACGTCAACATGCTCAACGAAGAATCCTTCTTCTTTGGCGGCATCTCCAAACGCAAACCCGACATCCTCGCCCTCTACGAAAAAGCCTATGCCGCATGGCGTGAGCGCCAGCCCGACCCCAAGCCCCCCGCGCTCACCGCCTCGCTCCACGATCCCGCCCGCCCCGCCATCTCGCCCGACGACGTCACCCCCGACCACCAGCTTCCCGCGCTCGCTCATCCCTCAGCCACCACGCACGCCGACCGCTCCGCGGATGCCGCCTTTAACCGCTTCCTCGTCGAACTCAAAATCGCCAGCGACGCCCGCATGGCCGCCTGCCTCCGCGACGAACTCGGCGTCCGCGCCCTCATCGCGGGCGACAACAACATCCACACCCAAGCCCAGACCTACATCCGCCAGCACTACGACCTCGTGGACAACCACGAATACTGGAACCACCCCGTTCGCAAAGGTCCGCACATCGGCGTCAATCCGCGCAGCGCTATCGTATCCAGTCTCTGGTTACCGCGTGAACTGATGCCCGCCCGCATCTTTGGCAAACCCTACATCGTCACCGAATACAACTATTGCTTCCCCAGCCCTGCCCGCTCCGAAGGCGGCGTCCTCATGCCCGCTTGGTCTGCGCTCCAGGACTGGGACGCGATTTACCTCTTCGACTACTCCTCCCGCTCCCGCGACAACGCCGCCATGTTCATCCCCGCCACCACGCACAAACCCGGCACCGGTTACGTCTTCAGCGTTGTTACCGACCCCATCGGAATGCTCTCCGACCGTGCCGCCGCCTTCCTCTTCCTCCACGGCAACATCCGCCCCGCGCCCGACGCCCTCGCCTACCTCGTTACCCGCGACGCCGCCTTCGACGGCCCCAAAGGTGCGCCGTCCAAATTCCCCGAAAAGTTTTCCTGGCTCGGTCTCCAGACCCGCATCGGCTCCCTCCCGTCCGACAATGACGACTCTGCAAAAACCCTCCCCGTCATCGCTTCGCAAACGAGTATCAAAGCTTTTATCACAAACACGCGCTCCGATTTTCCCAAAAACTTCAATCCCGGACGCCCCGTCTTTCCACTGACGCCGCATGCTCCCGACGGCACCCGCATCGCCAACGGACTTGAAAAAAGTCTCCAAACCGCCGCGCTCCTCCCCTCCGCCGCCGCTGACACCATTCGCGCCACCACCGGCCAGATGGAAATCAACCGCACCCTCGGCACCGCCCGCCTCGTCACCGACCGCGCCGAATGCTTTGTCACACCTGCCAACGCCAGCCTCGCAGGCGACCGCGTTGCCGTCGTCAACGGCGACACCTTCGCCACCACTTGGATCCTCGCCGTCGACCAGCAACCGCTCGCCAGCACCCGCCGCCTCCTTGTCCTTCACCTCACCGACAGTCTCAACACCGACATGCGATACTCCGATGCCACCCGCCGCGTTGTTGAGGACCTTGGCACTCTCCCGCATCTCATCCGCCGTGGCACCACCACCCTCACGCTCAAACTCCCCTCGCCCTCATCCACCCACTGGCAGGCATGGGCCGTTGATGCCACCGGACGCCGCCAGCACAGCGTCCCGCTCAAACGCTCGCCCGATCGCGCCGCCCTCATTCTCATCGCCGACACCGTGACGCCCGGCGGTGTCACCCTCGCCTACGAACTTTCCCGCAACTGAACTTGTTAACCACTCCAACATCATGAAACGTTCCCCCCGTCCTCAGCACTCCTGCCTCGCGAAAAAGCACGGTTTCACGCTCATCGAACTCCTCACCGTCATCGCCATCATTGGAATTCTTGCGGGCATTCTTATCCCCACTGTCGGCATGGTGCGCGAACAGGCATGGAGCACCCGTTGTCAGAGCAACCTCCGGCAAGTCCACCTCGCGCTCATGATGTTTGTTGACGACAACAAGGGCATGCTGCCCGGTCCGCTCCAGACGCCTCAGTCACCCTTTTACCGGGACAACACCCAGCAACAACTTTCCCGTTATATCGCTCCCTACATGGGCCAGACGCCAACCAGCGAACAACAACTGCTGCCCTTCATGCGATGCCCCGCGCACCTGGCCCGTATGACCAACGCTCACGACACCACCATCGACGAACGCAGCTACGAACTCCCTGCCGACTACCAAGGCAGGCCGGAGACGCGCGCCGATTATCCCTTCGGCTACCCCGGCGGCACCAACAAACCCTACCGCCTCACGACCTACCTCGAAACCCGCAACCCGAAAATCACTTGGGCAATCCGCGACTGCGACAGCGAGACCGGCCAGTCAGGCCGCATAAAAAAACCGTCTCACAAAAAAGGAAGAAACTACCTCTACTTTAGTGGCGCCGTCCGCCTGCTGAACGCCGAACAGGAGAAGGATCAGACCTCCCGTCAACAAAAGGGATTGTGACGCCATCCCTCCGCTCCCTCCTCCCCATAACATCACCTTGCTTTGCACCCGGCTTGCTGACTATCTCGCCGGGCGCAACTCGCGTACCACCTGGATGCTTCGCGACACGGACAGGCGTATTTACAGCACCACGAGATTGTCGCGATGGATGACTTCGAGGTGCTTGCGGCCGGGGAAGAGCGGTTTCAGTTCCTCGCTGGTTTTGCCTGCGATGGCGGCGATTTCGTCGTCGGACCAGGTGGTGACACCGCGGGCGATGACCGTGCCGTCCGGGCCGGTGATGTCCACGATGTCGCCTTTTTCGAAATGGCCGCGCGAGCCCGTCACGCCGACCGCGAGGAGGCTGCGGTTTTGTTCGCGAATTACCGGCACGGCGCGGGCATTGATTGCGATCGCGGCCTGCGGACGCTGGAAATAGGCGATCCAGTGTTTGCGCGATTCGAGACGCAGGCCGGACGGAACAAAAAAGGTGCCGGGATTGCGTCCGCCGAAAATGCGGGCGAGGACTTCGGGTTCGGCGCCGCTGGCGATGAAGACGCCGCAGCCGGCCTTGGTCGCCAGCCTGGCGGCGGAGATTTTCGAGATCATGCCGCCGGTGGCGGTGATGCTCGTGGTGCCGCCCGCCATGGACTCGATCTCGGGCGTGATTTTTTCCACAACCGGCACGATCAGGCCGGAGCCCTTCATGTCGATGAGGCCGGGCGCGGTGGAGAGGATGACGAGGTACTGTGCGCCGACGAGGGCGGCGACCATCGCGGAAAGCGTGTCGTTGTCGCCAAACTTGATCTCGGCCGCGCTGACGGTGTCGTTTTCGTTGATGACGGGGATCGTGCCGTACCCGATGAGTTCCTCGATGCAGGCCTTGACGCCGAGATAGCGGTGGCGGCTGCGGAGATCTTCATGCGTGAGGAGAACCTGCGCCGCCGCGAGATTGTGAGGATCGAAGCCGTCCTGCCACGTCTGCATGAGCAGCGACTGGCCGATGGCGGCGCAGGCCTGTTTGCGGGCCACCTCGGCGGGTTTGCGCGTGAGCGCGAGCCGTCCCATGCCGAGCCCGACCGCGCCGGAGGAAACGACGATGACCTCGGTGCCGGCGGTGCGCAACGCGGCGATCTCGTCGGCGATGGCGGCGACGCGGGCCGTATCCAGTTGGCCGATACCGGTGGTGAGGACACCGGTGCCGAGCTTGACGACGATGCGGCGGGGAGGGGAGGAGAGGAGGGAGCGGGTGGGCATGGTGAGGCGGCGTTGCCGCTGGCCGGGTCTGGAGTTCAGTGTTCAGGGTTCAGAGTCCGGGGTTTCTCAAACGCGGCTTTGCAGGAACTCCGGACTCCAAACCCTGAACTGCTGATCCTTGGCCGCGGCCAAAGATCAGACCGTGAGGAGCTCCTTTTCTTTCGAGGCGAGGTGCTGGTTGATCTCCTCGATGGATTTGTCGGTCAGGGTCTGGATGTCTTTTTCGAGCCGCTTGCCTTCGTCTTCGGGGAGCTTGGCTTTCTTGACGGTTTCGAGGATGTCGCGGCGCACGTTGCGGACCTGGACGCGGCCTTCCTCGGCAAGACGGTTGGCGACCTTGACGAATTCCTGGCGGCGCTCGCGGCTCATCTCGGGGAGCGGCACGCGGACGAGGTTGCCGTCGACGTTGGGATTGAAACCGAGATTGGCGATCTGGATGCCCTTGGCGATGGACTGGACGAGGCCCTTGTCCCAGGGCTGGATGACGATCATGCGCGCGTCGGGCGTCATGATGGCGGCGCAGTCCTTGATGCGCATTTGCGAGCCGTAGGCGTCGATCATGACGCTTTCGACCATGGTCGGGTTGGCCTTGCCGGTGTGGATGTTGGCAAATTCGTGGAGCGTGTGGTCCACGGATTTTTTCATGCGGGCCTGGGCTTCGGTGAGGATGGCGGATGACATATGAAGAGGAGGGTCGGGTGTTGGTGTCAGGGTTATGGAGACCGGACGGAGTCCGGAAAACCGGCGAGGCTCAGTTGTGAACCAGAGTGCCTACTTTCTCGCCGTGGACGGCGCGGCTGATGGCGGTCGGGTCGTTGAGATCGAAGACGAGGATGGGGATGCTGTTGTCGAGACAGAGCGAGAAGGCGGTGGAATCGAGGACGTTGAGCCGCTGCCTGAGAGCGTCGATGTAGGTGATTTCCTCGTATTTGACGGCGTCGGGGTATTTTTTCGGATCCTTGTCGTAGATGCCGTCCACCTTGGTGGCTTTCATGATGACATTGGCGCCGATTTCGGAGGCGCGGAGAGCGGCGGTGGTGTCGGTCGAGAAATAGGGATTGCCGGTGCCGGCGACGAAGATGACGACGCGGCCTTTTTCGAGATGGCGGACGGCGCGGCGCAGGATGAAGGGTTCGGCCACCTGGTCCATCGGGATGGCGGTCTGCACGCGGGTGTGGACGCCCATCTTTTCGAGGCAGTCCATGATCGCGAGGCCGTTGATGACGGTGGCGAGCATTCCCATGTAATCGCCGGTGGTGCGGTCCACGCCCCGTTTGGCGCCCTGAAGACCGCGGAAGATATTGCCCCCGCCGATGACGACGCCGATTTCGACGCCCATGTCATGGATCTCTTTCACCTGCGAGCACATGCGTTCGAGGATGCCGGCGTCAATGGACTCGGATCCTTTGCCGCGGAGAACCTCGCCACTGAGTTTCAGGACAATACGTTTGTATTTGACTGCGGAAGGCGCCGCGGGTTGGGCGGGAGGAAGAGGAGAAGCCGGCTTGGATTGCATGAACGGCAACACAACGGAAACCGGTGCAAACGGTCAAGCGGACGGTAGCGGCGAGAGGGGGGAGAGAATTGCGAGGGGGGTCCGACCCTCATCACAGCCAGGAGGGGATCTGAAAGTGGAGCCGATGGTCGGAGTCGAACCGACGACCAGCGGTTTACGATTTTGAACGGTTGAGACTGAGAAAAAACGCTTCCCTCGTGAGTAGTCGCAATAAAAAGCGAAAAATCGCGTAAAATTGCAAAATCTGGCAACTCGCCTGGCAACTTTTCGCCACGGTTGTCAAATCGGTTGCCAGCCTGTGCAATCCTCTGCAACACTGTGCAGCATGAAGAATCTCCCCTACTCTGTCACCAGCTTTACGAATCGCTCTGGAACCAAGTCATGGCGTGTCGGCGGATCGTGGCGCGGCGTCCGGTTGCGCAAAAATTACGACAGCGCGGCCACTGCCGAAGCGGTCTGCGCGCTCGAAAACCAGAAGGCAGTCAACGCAGAGGCCGCCGCGCCGCTAAATCTTGTCCAGACCCGGCTCCTGCCGAACCAGATCAGGGCCGCCGAAGCCGCCATCAACCTGATCGCCGGTCGCTGGCCCTTGGCCGACGTCGTCACTGCCGGCATCCACACCCTGAAAACACAGCCAAAGTCACAGCCCGTCATGCCGCTGCTCCTGGAGTGGTTGCCGATGGTGCAAAAGGATGTCGGAGAGCGGTGGGGTTATGAACTCGAAGCCCGCCTGCGCAAGTTCTTCCGCGATCACTCGTCGCTGACCACATCACAGTTCACACCTGCCCTCGTGCGCGAATGGATCGACGGACTCGGCAAGGCCCGCAACACCCGCGCCAACTACCGCAACGCGATTCACCGCTTCGGCGCGTGGCTGGTCGAGCGCGGCCACATCAAGGAAAACCCCGGCGGCGGAATCCGTATCAGCAAAAAGAGGACGGGGGAGGATGCGGCGACGATGCCGTCAGTACTGCTCGCGGCGCAAGCAGAGGCGTTGTTAAGGGCGGTCGAGGGCGCCGAGTGCAGGCGACTCAAGGGATGGGTGACGCTCTGCCTGCTCTGCGGCTTACGACCCGAAAGCGAGGCCACCCGGCTGACGTGGGGCGAGGTCGATTTTGCGACAGGCGAAATGACGGTGATGGGACGCAAGCGAGGCGCAAAACCCCGCATCCTGAAAATGCAGCCGTCTGCCTTGGCTTGGCTGAAATCGGTGAAGGCCGACAAGGAGCCGGCACCGGGGCATTTCAATGTGACGCTGCATCGGCGGACGGTAACGCTCGCCAACGAGTGGATTGCCAAGCGCCGGCCGGAGGTGCCGCCCATCACTTGGGATGAGGACATCCAGCGCCACACCTACATTTCGATGCGAGCCGGGCAAAAGACGCCAATGCACGAGGTCGCCGAGGAGTGCGGCACGAGCACGACCATGATCTATGCGCACTACAAGCACCCGCGACCGGGAGCAGAAGTGAAAACATTCTGGAAGATTATGCCGGAGTGAGTTCAGACCAAGGTGCCTCGCCGCAAGAGGTCGCGGAAACTGAGCTGGTTCAGCTCGCTGCGAGATGCCTCCTGGACCTTGTCAAGCACGGGATGGTAAAGCGTGTAATGCACAACGCCGTCGCTGTCTTTTGAGGCATCGGAAGCGAGTGTAACGATCGCGGTAAATTTCAGGATTTCGAGCGCCTTGCCCCACTCCATCGCATGCGCCTCGGGCGGATAGTGGAACACGTCACCTGCACGCACCTTGCCGGCGTTGAGGGCGTTTTCGAGGACTTCGGGCCAAAGAGTGGAGGAGGGCATGTGGCCCCACATCACCCGTCTGTCGGCGTCGAAGCAAGCCCGTGGGTAACGAGCTTCCTTTCCTTGAATGGAAGCAGACGTTTGATTTCCAGAATGCAAGAAATGATCATATTCACCTTCGCTATCATGTCCTGAAATTGTGCTTCCGTTACAGGTTCACTGTTTTTCCAATCAGTGAAACCGACACCTTGTTCTAGCGGACGGGCCAAGGCCTCTTCGGACACATCCACGCGCGAATGCGCCAACTTATTTCGGAACCTTTGGACGTCGTCAAAGGCTACCAAGGTCTCCTTGTTTTCTTCCCAGTAAGAAGGGTAATCGATTTTTACTATGGCTCGGAATAGTTGTTTTTTCCTTTCCAAACCGAAAAAATTGGTGGTCAGGATTTCATCATAGAGGAGAGTCCGTTTCCCTCCATCATTTGGGCAAAAATATTCCGCCAATAAATGGCCCATTTCATTCTCAATGAAAGCAAGACGATTTAGAAATTCTCCCCGGTACCTCGTCGCGACACGATGTATTTCGTTTGCAGCTATAGCCTTTTCTTCGTGTGTCATCGGGACAAAATATCAGGGGGTATCCGGAATCAGAAGCACAAAAGAACTCTCCGGAAAACTGCCTGTCAGTCAGTCGAGGGTTCCTGATGTGAAGGTTTTTGAGGGGCTTCGCGTAACCGCGTCACAAGGTGAAGGCTGCCAAACTCGTCTGCGATTTTCACGAGGCGAGAGTTCATCAGTTTTATGGTAGTCTCCTCTTTTTCGATTTCGGCTAATATCGGTTCGAGAATTTTGCGGACCTCCACAACTGTTCTGTGGTATATCTCTGCCTGTTTTGCGGACTGCTCATTATAATGACCCGCCTTAACGGAAGCGGCATGCATTCGAATACCATCTTCGGCCTGATGTAATCGTGGCATCTCTTCGCTTTCTTTTTTTCGTAGGCCCCTTAGTCGGTCTTGGCGGACTTCCTTGGCTTGGATAAATGCCTGAATTTCTGCGGTTAATCTTTGCGAGTCAACTTGCTGTCGCATGAACTCTGCTGTCTCTTTCTGTGTTTTTGAGATTTCGTCCTGAGCGTTTGCGGTTCTCGTCATCTCCTCCTTCTGAAGTTTAAACAGTTTGTTTGATCGCGCAGTTTCTTCCCGTTGCATCCGAATCTCCTCCCTCTGTAGCTTCAGTTCATTACCTTGGATCAGGATAGTGACAATCAGACCAGCGAAGGCGAGGCCAGTGAACAGGGCATTGACGGAGCCGAAGGCATCACCTCGTTCTCCAGCGTTAGGCGGCAATGTAGTACCACAGCTAACCAACCACGGGATACCAATCCACAGTACGAAAATTACAATCCCCAGCACGACGATTACCCACTTGGGCATGAACTTTTCGTCGTCTTTTTCATCTTTGCTGACGTGACTTTTATTTGAATCAGGCGATGCGCTCATGAGGTGGGATTGTTAGCGTTTCGTTTTGCTACGCTTTTTGGATGCCTGCCAAGGCGTGATTACGATCTGGAGATAGGCGGAGCCGGCCGGACTTTCGTCGGTCGGGAAAAACACCCAGCCGCGACTGTCTACGACGTAGCGGCCTGCGGGGATGCCGGTGGTGTGGGGCGTGGGGCGAGTGAGAGGTGATCCGTCTCGTATCTCCAGGTAGTCGCCCTTCTGGATGTTCGTGAGGTGGCGGGAATTTTCGACTGCGAGGTCATCGACGAAGGCGACTGTCGAGGTATCCTTGCGCGGGCGGCGCGGCGGTTTCTGGCCGAGGGCAAAGAGGTGAAATTCGACGCGGATCGGTAGGGTGCTCATAGTGTAGTTTTATTTTGGTTACGAAGGAAGAAGGCGGGCAAGGGGACTAAGGTGCGTGTTTGAGGATCAAATAGGAGGCGTATGCGCCGACGATGAAAAGGGCGTATGCGCCAATGACGCATACTATCGTTGCCCAGTGAAAAACTGGACCGAGCCGTCCTTTTTCGTAGTGATAATACCAGTACTGCGTGCAGTAAGACAATCCGCACGCAAGGGCTGACACCAAAACGCCCCCCGTGAATAGTAGCAACGACTCTGCGAATTGCGCCCCACTCAAGTGCGGATTTGCGGTTAAGCTGCCAATAAATGAAAGGATTGCTACTGCTGCTCCCGCATTGATTATCATGCCTGCATTGATGGAGCGCTTCCCGTATTCCAGTATCGAGGCAAACATCTGCTCGCGATCCAGCAAGTTTGCCTGCACTTGCGCGTTGTAGTGGGCCAGATGAAGCTCTACGGATGTCTGCTTTGGTAGCGCGTCGTTTGATGCCGTGGCCGCCTCTTGGGCGATGGTGTTGTCCAAATATTTTATGAGAGACCGACTCTGTATCGTTCCTTTTCCCTTGGGATCAGTTCTCAGAACCTCTTTGCGTAGCTGTTTTGCGAAGTCGGATGCGTTCATGTTTGTAGTTAGATTTTAGTTACACAGGAAATGTTTGCCCGCTCTCCCACGCGGGCGGCTCATGGTTGGATGCAATATCATAATTATAAGGAGTTAGAGAAAGCATGTGAGGAGTGCCGCGAGCAGCGTGAGCGGCTTTTTGCGCGGCTGGTAAGGCCGCTTTTGACAAAGATACAGATTGAGTATGTCAGAGAGCAGTGGGCCGCGATAGACGAGGATTTCCCGTTTAGAACAAGGTGTCCTGTGCTTGATGCAATCGGGCGAGACAAGGGGCCGGAGTAAGGAACAATCGCCCGCAGCATTGCAAATGGTGTTGCGGGCAAGTCGTCACTCATTTCGACACCTCCTTACCAATCGGATTCTTTTTCCCCCTGGCCAAAGACCTCCTGTGCCTCACGTATTCGCTGGCCGCCTTGCCGCCATCCGTATCTTCAATGATCCACTCCCCTGATAATGGGTCTCGAATTATGGATTGGTTGAACTGAAAATTCGCATAGCGGCCTTGCATTTCTACTTGACTAAACTCAAGCCCACAGGGGTGCGGCCCGAAGGTAATGGGAGCGTTTCGAGGGAATCCTTTCAGGAGTGAAATTAGGTCACAAACGGTGATTAGCTTATCAGCCTTGCTTTGGGCACGCTTCCTTAGCAGTATCATTTTTTCCCTTACATCTATTTTGATGACCAACTCCTCGGCGTCGTTGGTCAACATGCCGACGGGAATTTCAAAGAATTCGGCGAGTGCGCTGATTGCTTCGTCCTGAACTTCGCGCTGCCCATTTATCCACGCAGAGACGAGCGGCTGAGCGACACCAGCGATTTCGGCCAACTTTGCCTGACTTCCCGCAAAAGATTTTAGGATTTTGATTTTATCTTGAATTTTTTTAGCAGTCATTTTATTGATATTCATTGTTTTATATTTTTGTGATAAAATCGTGATTGTTTTGTGATAATTCATCTGTTTTCCGTCTGGTCATGAACCCGACAGAAACCAGTTCCACCCTGCCAACTACACGTAAGGCGGGTGATGGCAACAATAAGGCAAAAAGGTTTAAGAGGGGAAAGGCGGGGTATCGCTACACAGAGGCGAGCTACGCCCGCCTCCGCCAAGGCCGTCCGGCAAAATACCCGGAAGCCAAAATCCTCGCCGAGCGTTTCGGCGTCACCATCACCCACGCAATCCACGTCTGCGCCGGTCGGCGCGTCAGCCATTACCTCACCGCGCAACTCCCCGCCATCCGCGCCGAACTCGCCGCAAGAAAGGAGGAGGTATGAGCAAGCAGACACATACACCATGCCCTCTTCCCGCCTGCATCATCCAAGAGATGAAGAAGGTGGCGGCCAAAGCGCGTGATACGTTTGGCCCGATATCAGTTGAGGTGGAATTCCACGCACGCATCAGCAAAACAGGTGAGGCAAGCCGATCTGGTTACTCCTCCATTGCGGTCGAGATCGTCGGAGGAAGATATAATTCCCGCGAAGGCTCAGGAGATTCCATCGGAGAGGCGGTGCTCGATTTGGCGCAATCTACGTCCTTTCGAGAGAACGATATAGCCAATACCACTGACCGCATTGACCGCCTGCGCATTGAGCTGGCCGAGGCAAAGGAGCGGTTGGCGAGACTGAAAGGAGGTGCGTCATGAAGCACCCTTCCGCCAGCGACTCCAACCGCATGCAGCCACCCTTGCGTGACCGTATGCGTCCTCCGCCCCCTGCCCGCGACATGGACGGTCTCGCCCGCCAGTTGGCGAAGGCGCTCAAGAAGAAGGGGCACGACGTGAAGATCGGCTCTGACATCCGACACGACCCTATCGGAGCCGAAATTTCAGCCCCAACCCCGCGAACCCAAGAAAGGAAAACCGTATGAGCCAGACACTCACCCCCCACATGCAGACCGACGGCAACCCGCTCGTTTTCCTGAAAGACGGACAGGCCGTGACCACATCTCTCGCGATTGCCGAGGGCACGCAAAACGAACATCGTGCCGTTCTTCAGCTCGCCCGCAACTATCTCACCGACCTTGAGGAGTTCGGAGGGGTCGCATTTGAAATGCGACCCTTTGCGACCGCCGGCGGAACGCAAAACCGCGAGGTCGCCCTCCTCAACGAGCAACAGGCAACGCTCTTGCTCACCTACATGCGCAACAGCGATGTGGTGCGTTCGTTCAAGAAGGCGCTCGTAAAAATGTTTTGGGAGATGGCGAAGGCGCAGCGCCAGTTTGTCACCGATCCGCTGGCCGTGCTTAACGACCCTGCGCAAATGCGGTCGCTGCTCCTCAACTACACGGAGCGGGTTCTTGCCCTTGAGTCCACGGTGGCAACGCAGGCCCCCAAGGTCGATGCCCTCGACCGTATCGCCACACGCACGGGCGGCACTCTCTGCGTCACCGATGCGGCCAAGGCGCTGCAAATGGGCGTCAAGGCGCTCTTCGACTGGTTGAGCGCAAACCGGTGGATTTACCGCCGTGCCGGGGGTAAGTCGTGGCTCGGCTACCAGGACCGCGTGCAGTCCGGCCTGCTTGAGCACAAGGTAACGACCATCACCGTAGCCGGCGAAGAGCAAATCCGAGAACAGGTGCTTGTCACCGCCAAGGGACTCGCTCGCCTCGCCGAAATTCACGGGAAGGAGATTGCCGCATGACGAACATCGACCCCATCGCCTCCCATCTCATTGCCGCCGGAGTCGGTGCGCTCGTTATGGCCTGCGTCATCGCACTTTTGATACGCGAGCCGAGGCCAAGCCGCCCGAATTACGGAACCATTGACTTGCGAAAGGAGGATAAATGAGCCGCAAGCCAGAGCGATACGGAGAACTGGCGAGGTCCATCGCACTGCATGTTGTCGAAATGCTGCGCGCAGATGGTGCCATCATGCCGCCCGCAAAAGATCCGCTTCGGCTTCATGACCGGAAAAGCGCGGCCCGCATTCTGAACATGTCGGTTCGCTCTTTCGACGCGGAGCGCGTGCGCGTCCCTGACCTTCTCAAGCCTGCCGGCACCACCGGTCCGATGAAGGTCCGCTGGACCGAAGGCGTCCTCGACCTTTACCGCATGACAGGCGGAAACCCGATTTTGGCGAAGCACTTTCGCCGCTAATTCACCATGTAACAAAAATTGGATACGCGATGAATACCATGACCCCGCAAGCCTTTCTCATTTTCAACCGCTGGCTGATCAGCGAATTACTGAACGCGCTCCTTCGCCCGGTCTATCTGCGCGCCGGCGGCGACTCTTTGCGGTTCCTCCGGCTTCTCGATGCCTGCGACTGCTACCCGTTCGTCGTCGAGGTCGGCGGCGGGCTCTGGATTCTGGATGAGCCGACCGACTTCGACTTTGGCGATCCGTGCGCCTGAATGCGCCTCACACTTTCCCCGTTAGTATCACAATAACAAATACATAAAATGCTATGAGCACCACAACCGAACCCACACCCGCCGCCCCCGCGATCCGCGAGGACGTTGCCAACAGTATCACGCCCGTCGAAATTGAAGAGGCGATGAAGCGCCTCTTGGTCAAGGCAAAGCAGATGGTTCCCGGCATTACCGTAATCGGCATTGAGGCGAAACAGTATGCGGGCGATAAAAAGCCCCACACCGATTGGGATGGGCATGGTATCAACAACGCCTGCGTGGTGTCGTGCCCTAGCTCTGAGAGCGCCATCCGCGGGCTGGCGGAGCGACTTGCCGACCCTGCGACCATCGCTGAAAAAAAACGCAAAGAAGCGGCTGCTCTCCTCGCCGAGGCCGACGCTCTCGACCCGAAGCCGCGCCCGCACGTGGCTCCTTCGCCCATCACCGGCGTCCCCGTCGCCTGACCCTTTCCCATCCGCGCAAGGGGTTTCGCGGAGTGGGCTCAAAGCAAGCCGCCGCCTGCCTAGCGGGCGGCGGCAAACCCCAAGTTCTTTTTAACCGGCAAACTAGATGAGGCATCGAAACGCCGAACGGGCCAGACGGCTGGCAGTCAACGCGAGGCAGGCGGCCCCGCATAACAAGCCAATGAGAAAGGATAGCAGCAATGTTGTAACAAAATACGGATACGAAAAACAAACCCGGGCCGGGGCGGGTGGCACCCCGGCAAGCCCCAAGACTATTTTTCACCCACAAACCGCAGAACCTACACATCATGAAAACATACAGCAAGGCGCCCGAAGAGGCGTATGACCGCGTGGCGGAATTGGTCCGCCGCTTTTACCCGGAGATCGACAAACACAAGCTCCGCATCGACCTGCTCATGGTCGCCAGCGACAAGGAAGGCGCGGCGCTCAAACATCAGGGCTACCCGGCTAACGCCGTCGTTCGCGCCGTCCCGCAAAAGGAGCGGGCGAAAAAGGGCAACGGAGACGTCGAGATCGTCATCGACTACGTCCGATACGAGAAGATGACGAGCGAAGAGAAAGACGCCCTCCTCGATCACGAGCTTTATCACATCGAGATCCAGTACAACGACGACGGCGTGAAGCTCGACGGCCAGCACCGCCCGGTCGTTAAGATGAAGAAGCACGATCGCCAACTCGGCTGGTTCGACGAGATTGCCCGCCGGCACGGCGAACACTCCTGCGAAGTGCGGCAGGCCCGCGGGATCGTGGAAGAAACCGGCCAGCTTTATTTCGATCTCGACGACGGGAAAATCACCCGCGCCAACCTGAGCAAGCTCCGCCCGAAGGGCTGCGACAGTGTCACGATCACCGACCAGACCGGCAAGGGCGTGAAGATCGACGACGAAGGTGTCCACACGGTGGACGCGAACGCAGCCTGATCCACCGCGCACAAGTAACCTAATCACGGCGCAAGCGCGCCACCAAATTCCCGATACAAAATGGAACTTCAAGCCACTGCTTTGCCCGAAAATAACGACCCGGAGGAAGTCAAAACCGTCCTCGCTCCCGAGGTCATCGCGCCCGAACTGGTCCCCGCTGTGACGAATGTGGGACTTGAGCCGGAAACGGCGCAAGGTCTGCTCAACCAGTTCGCCCCCCTGTTTGCCAAGGCGAAGGCCGTCTTCGCCGACGCCGAGAAGATCAGCGTGACCGACGCGACGCAGGTCACGGAAATCAAAAAGGCTCGTGCCGCTCGTCTCGCCCTCCGCGTCATCCGGATCGATGCCGACCATCTGCGCGAGAAGCTCAAGGCGGATTCACTCCGTCGGGGAAATGCGATTCAGGGGGTGTATAATATTATCAAATACGCCATCGTTCCCGTCGAGGAGAAGCTGGAAGAGATGGAAAAGTTTGCCGAGCACGCCGAGGCCGCTCGCATGGAGAAGCTCAAGGTAGAGCGCGAGGAAGCGTTGCGCCCCTATGTCATCAATGCGTCGATTTACCCGCTCGGAGGGATGGACGATGCGTCGTGGCAACAATTTTTCGACGGCATGAAGTCCGCCCACGAAGCCCGCGTCGAAGCCGAGAAAAAGGCCGAGGCGGATCGCATCGCCAAGGAGAAGGCGGAAGCCGAAGAGAGCGAACGCATCCGCCAGGAGAACGAGCGCCTGAAGCGCGAAGCCGAGGAGCGCGAACGCAAAGAGCGTGAGGAACGCGAGGCCCGCGAGAAGACCGAAGCCGAAGCCAAGCGCAAGCGCGATGCGTTGCAGGCCGAGCGCGTGAAGGTGCTCGCGCCCTATATGCCCCAGGGTGCAGACGCCCGCCTTATGGACCTCGCCGTTTTTAGTGAGGTCGAGTTCGTGGCGCTCCTCGACACACAGAAGCGGCAGCACGCCGAACGCGAGGAGAAGGCGCGGATCGCTGCCGAAGAGAAGCGCGCCTCCGAGGAAGCAGCCCGCGCCTCCGAGGAAAAAGCGCGCAAGGAACGCGCCGCCCTTGAAGCCAAGGCCAAAGCCGAGAAGGAAGCTGCCGCCAAGGCCAAGGCAGAAGCCGAGGAGAAGGCACGCGAAGAGCGTGAGCGCGCCGAACGTGCAGAGGCGGAATTGCGCAAGCAGCGCGAGGCCGAGGAGGCGCGAAAGGCGGCAGAGGAGAAGGCGCGCCGCAAAGCCGCGCAGGCGCCCGACCGCGAGAAGGTCGCCAGCTTTGCCAATGCCGTCCGCTCCCTGCCGATCCCGACCGCCACCAGCGAAGAGGGTAAGCGCATCGCCGCGACCATCACGGCGCAGGTCGAGAAGTTCGCCAAGTGGATCGAGGAGCAGGCCGCGAAGCTCGGAGGAGAAGCGAAATGAGCGACGCGCCCAAACCTCTCGACGTTGGCCTGCACTACGGCGTGCCCGCGAAGGTCTATCACAGCGATCCTTGCCCGCTTCCATCGCTGTCCAGTGGCATTGCCCGCACGATCATCGGCCAATCGCTCGCCCACGCCTGGCTTGAGCACCCGCGTTTCGGCGGGAAGGGCAAGGTCGCCACGCCGGCGATGAATACCGGCTCGCTTGTCCATGCGTTGCTCTCCGGCAACGATGACGAATTCGAGATCGCCACTTACGACAGCTTCAAGGGCGGAGCGGCGCAGGCATGGAAAGCCAGCGTCGAGGCGCAAGGCAAGGTTGCCGTGCTGGAAAAAAACCTAGATTCGGCTCACGCCATCGTGGAAGCGGTCCGCAAGAAGGCTTCTATCGGAATCGACAATACCCCCTTTGCCACTCACGGCAAATCGGAGGTTACGGCGGTATGGAAACGCGGCGAGGTGTATTGCCGGGCGCGATACGATCGCCTCATGATCGACGCACACAGCGCCGACGTTTGGGATTGGAAGGTCACTAGCGACATAAGCGACCACGCGATCAACAACAAGATCGCCGAGTTTCGTTACGACATCCAGGCAGCGCATTACCTCGACGGACTGGAGGCGACGCTCCCCGAATATCGAGGGCGCATGAGCTTCATTTTTGTCTTCGTGGAGGACCGCGCGCCCCACACCGTGCGCCGCGTCGTGCTCTCCGACGAGTGGGCAAACTTTGGCCGCATCGAGCAGCGGGCGGCGGTCCGCGAATGGAGCGTCGCGGTCAAAGAGGACCGCTTCCCATCCCTGGGCGACCTCGGCCAAACCTTCGAAGCGTGCCCGCCAGCGTATCTCGCAAACAGATACGCCGATATGATCTCCACCAGTTAACACTAACCCCACGCACACGACATTATGAACTTGGCAAGCACCATCATTCCGAAGTCCGATCAGATGAACAGCGATGATCTGATCTCCGGTCCGCGCACGATCAGGATTACCTCGGTCGAGGCGGGCAGTCGAGAGCAGCCGGTAATCATCCGATATGAGGGCGACGACGGCCATCCCTACAAGCCGGGCAAGTCGATGCGCCGTGTCCTCGTGGCGATGTGGGGCAGCGAGGGTAAGGATTACGTCGGGCGCCGCCTCGTGCTCTATCGTGAACCCGAGATCAAGTTCGGCGGCGACAAGGTGGGCGGTATCCGAATTTCACATGCGAGCCACCTCGAAGGGCCGTTTGAAATCGCGCTCACCGAGACGCGCGGGAAGCGGAAGCCGTTCCGCGTGGAGCCGATGCCCTCCGAGAGGAAAGCGGTTTCGAATACAGAGGCGCAACCCTCCGCCATCGATCCCGACAAGCTGGCCGAGTTCGAGCAATACGGCGCCGAGAAAGCGACGGAGGGAACCGCCGCGTTCCGCACCTGGTGGGCTGGCATTCCGAAAGAAATTCAGTCCGCACTCAAGACCAAGGCTAGCACCGACTGGAAAGTCATCGCCGAAAAGGCCGACGCGAAGGGAGGGCAGGCGTGAAGCTAGTCCGTCCATCCGGCAGCGACGTTGCCATTGTCGAAATCACGGGCGGCAGGAAGAACAGCGAACCCGCCAGCGTCCGTATCGTATTTCCGGGCGGACACGTCGAGGTCACGCGCGCCACCGACGAGGATCGGCCCGCGTATTGGGTACACACTTACGTGAACCGCCCCGAGTCCGTCGGACACATCCCCGGCGAAACCGAGACGGCCCGCTTCGTCGCCGCGTTCCTTCGTGAGCATGGCGTCGAATTCGATGGCGAATTTGCCCGCGTGGGCGATTACGTGATCGTGGACATCGGCATGCGGATGCTCCGACCTCGCGAACTCTACCGGGCGCAAGGTTTCCCGGAAAACTACATCATCGACCGCGGACTGGATGAAGATCCCGAGACCGGCCGACTGACCGAAATCAAACTCACCGGAACGGCACAGGTTCGCATGTGCGGAAACAGCGTGTGCCCGCCGATGGCAGAGGCGCTGGTGAGGGCAAACCTGCCGGAAATGATCGAAGAAGAAATCGCAGCATGACTATGTATCCACAACCGAGAGACAACGAAATCCGCGAGCAGCGGGAACGGGAGATTGAGCAGGAGCGCCGCGAGGAGGCCAGCCTGATAAACGACGGGCCGATTGCGCGACCGTTGAGACATCCCGTGCAGCCGAAGCCGACATACGAGCAGCTTGAGGCGCTGGTGGCGGAGTTGCGCGAATGGCGTGACACGTTCTCCCTTCTTGGAGGAACGCCCGGGATTGCCTGGGAGTTCTACAAGGGTCTTGAGTCTGTGAAAATCGCCACAGAGGCGCTGGCGGTGGAGCTACGGGAAGCGCTGCAAATGGCAAACCCGTTCGTTCCGTGTCACGAGCACAGCGAAACGCGGAAGCTAGTTGAAGCCGCCCTCGCCAGGACGCCCGCGCCGTCCTCGAATCGCTCGGCATCACCAAGCGGAGGGCGCGCAAATGGCACCGGAAGTTTCAATCCACGCGCCCGCGAGGGCGCGACGCCGCCTGCATCGCCCTGATCCGCGCAAAGCGGGCGGATGGCGTGGATTTTGGACAGCGAAAAAAAGAACCGAGTAACGAAAGGACAACTACATGACTGCACAACAGTCCGTATCCATCAGCCAGCTTCGCTTCGCGCTGGAAAAGCGCGATGAATGGCTTGCGGCCGAACGCAGAGCCGAAGGGCAGGCGAGCGGATGGTACAGCAAAGCATGCCAATGTTTCGACGAGGCATTCCCTCCGGGGACGCGCGTAATTGCATCGTTCTATCAGCAAGGCGGCGAATATAAGGATTTCCCCGGAGTGCTTGTCGGGCGAGAGGGTGATAACGCCTGTGTCGCGACCAGCAACAGCTACATCGGCAAAACGCCGTTCACCAAGGTGCGCTACAGGGAGGACGCGTCATGACAATCCTACCAGGCCAAGTCCTCGCCATCGGCACCGATCCCGAGACGCACATTTGCCGCGCCGTCGTCGGCGTCGAGCCTGACGACGTTTCCGCGCTCAAAACCAATCTCGCCCGGCGCAAGGTCGTGATCGTTGACCCCGAGACGGCCAACTTCACGAATGCCGTCGGCTGCGCAATGGCGCTTTCTCGGGCGATTGCCCGTGGCGATTCGCATCGAATCGTCGAAATACAGACCGATCTTGACCACTATCGACGCGACAGGGAAGCGTCACGCGACATCGCCCTCCGCATTCTTACCGAAGAAGTCTTGAATCTCTTGATACTTCTCGGAAAGGAGAAGGGGAAATCCGACGACCTGGCGCGTCGCCTCGATGCGGCGCTCAACCCGCACCGGATGCCGGGGAGGGAGGAGCCGTGACAGACCTCCGGCTTTACTGCACCTGTGGCGCGAAGTGGATCGGCTTGCTGCCCGGCATGGTCGCAAAGCAGGTCCGGGCGGTGTGGGATGCCGAGCACACCGGCGAAGGCCACGCGCCGACAAACGCCCATCGGTGCGGCATGGCCCGCTACACCACTCCGCCAGATGTTGTGGCAACGATTGTTTCTATGGGGCGCGAGGGTTGCCACCAAAAGGAAATCGCTATCGCTACCGGGACATCGCAACCGACGGTATCCAAGATAATAAGACAGGCGGGAATTCGCAGATCACAAAAAAGGAAAATATGACTCTTTCACCCAAACAACTCCACATCCTCCAGCACTCGCTCGGCGTCGATAAATACGGGCAGGGGACACAGTATCGAAACCGCTTTGTGACCGGCCCCGGCAGCGATGATTTCGCTGACTGCCGGGCCCTCGCGGACGCCGGACTGATGATCGATCACGGCGCGAGGGAAATTTACGGCGGCGACCACGGTTTCTCGGTAACGCAGGCAGGCATTGACGCGGTGGCGTTGCAGTCACCGAAGCCGCCGAAGCGGAGTCGCTCGGCAGAACGTTATCAGCAATTTCTAAGGCAGGACACGGGCGAATCATTTCGTACTTGGCTCCTGCGAAATGAACACAACCGGAAGGTCGAAATGATGGAGGCACTACAATGAGCACGGTAATTTTTGCACCTGACCGCAAGGGATTCGTGGTAAGTGGGGAGGGCGTCTTGGCTACGAAGCGCCGCGAGAACAAGGGGCTGCGTTACATGCGCGGCCAGATGTATGAGCATCTCGAAGAAGCCGCGAAGCGTTACTACGGCGGCGAGACGGCTGCGATCGATGACTTCTTCCAGCTTTACAGCATCGGCGAAGAGGAGCGGAAGAAGGCAAAGGCCAAGCTGACGGAAGGGGGTGCACAGTGAAAGGGATGCCATTTTCTCCCCCGATGGCGGTCGCCGTGATGCAGGGCCGCAAGACGGTCACGCGGCGGATCATCAATCCGCAGCCAGAGGGCGGCGGCATCATTCGTCATTTGGCAGGCGAATTTTTCGCCCGGCAGTTGTCGGAGGATAACCGCTGGTGTGACATCCGGTCCGCATATCGTCCCGGCGAGCGCGTCGCCATGCTCGCGACGTGGGCGGTAAGCAAGGGGTTTGACCACCTCAAGCCGAGGGAGATCACGCTGGAAGAGGCAACCCATCCGTTCGCCGACTTCTGGCATTCTGGCATGGGCGAGCCGAAGTCGGAATACCTAGGCAAATCCCGCCCCGGTCGCTTCCTCCCGGACCACCTGCGCGGGCTCATGCCGATACTGGAAATTGTCAGCGTTCACGCCGAGCGGTTGCAGCACATCAGGGATGCGGATGCGATCCGCGAGGGGCTTCAAGAAGAGAATTTCACGGGGTGGGGAGACGAACCGCATTTGCCACACGTCCCCGAGCCGACTGTGTATCGAGGTTTTTCTGACGCCGAATGGGAGGAGTCTCCGATTGAGGCTTTTCGCGTCCTGTGGAACAGTATCAACGCCAAGCCGGAGCCTGTCCTTGGGGAAGACGGGAAGCCTGCGCATTACGTCAGCTATCCATTCGACGGAGTAGCTGAGATACGCATCAATCGAGGTAAACCCTGCTACGTATGCCCAAATCCGTGGGTTTTCCGGTACGAGTTTAGGAGGATTACAGCATGAGCCCGGACCTCCGCATAAAACGCTCCGCGCTCAAATCGGAGAACGCGAGATATGGCCTGGATTTCGTGGTGATCCCGCGATCGGAATGGCCGCTAAAACAGTCGAACATGATCACTGCGTATCGCAACCGGCACTACCTCGTGCAAGCATTCGCCGAGACGGGTGGCGTTGTCCGGCTGTCGGTCAACCGCACCGACATCGACCGCGACGGCAGATGGCGCGACGGCATCACCTGGGATGAGTTGCAGCGGATCAAGGCAGCAGTGGGCTTCGGCGACCGGCAGGCCGTCGAGATTTTTCCACCCGACAGAGACGTGGTAAACGTGGCGAACATCCGGCACCTTTGGGTGCTTCCGGAGCCGTTGCCGTTCGCATGGAGGGCCGAAGCATGAAGAAATATAAATGCTGGCGCTACAAATGCGAGCATTGCGGCAAAAGCGGTTGCCGGGCCGACGCGATCCGCGATCACGAGGCGCGATGCTTCAAAAATCCTGAGCGCCGTTGCTCAATTTGCCAGTCGCAGTGGCCGCGCCCGGAGTTGGTTGCGCTGCTTGAAGGCGTCGATGCGAGTAACGAGGCCGAGAGGGTCAAGGAAGTTGAAAAAGCGGCAGACTTTTGCCCGGCCTGCACGCTCGCGGCTATCTACCAGGGGCCAACCCGCGTGTTCGATGCAGAAGGCTTTGATGGCCAGATCGAGGAAATCCATTTCCGCCCAAGCTACGACTACAAGAAGGCGATGGATGAATACATGCGCGACCTCAGAGCGGAGGAAAACGGGCTATGACCGACCGCGTAACAATTCCGCATGACAACCGCCGCGTGACTCTCAAGCACATCGACGAGGTCAACCGCCTCATGCATGGGCAGGTGATCGACATGCCTGACACAAAAAGAGTCCTGCGCATCCACCATCTCGTGCAACTCGGGCACATGGACGACGCCGTGCATGCGCTCCGGATGCTCCCGCCCGCGAGTCGCCGCTACCGGATGCACCCCGAGACGCTGAAAGCCATCCGCGAGAGTGCGCGCGACCAGTCGGGCGGCGACGGAGAGGAGCTTGTAATGATCACATACACACAACTGCTCGAACTTTTGGATACATACGAAGGGAAAAACCAATGAGCTTTTCCAGCACAACGCCCATTGCCAAAACCCGCCGCGTCCATCGGTGTCGCTGGTGCGGCAAGCGCATCGAGATCGGGAGCGCAGCCGTCTCCGTCGCGGGGAAATGGGAAGGCGACTTCTTTCATGACTACCAGCACCCCGAGTGCTGGCGCGCCGAGAACCAATACGTGCGCGATGAGGGCGGATGCGAGGTCGAGTTGCCCGACGAAGCCCAGCCGCGCGGCGCAACCACAGACCAATACGGCGACGAGATCACGGACAGGTGGAGTGATGCGCCGGTCAGCAAGCGCGAAGTGCTTTTCCCTGATGAATTTATCAAGCGGATGAAAATCGAAAAAAAGGATACAACCAATGGCTGAATATACAAAAATCGAATGGTGCGACCACACCTTTAACCCGTGGATTGGCTGCACAAAAGTCAGTCCCGGCTGCGCACACTGCTACGCTGCCGCACAGGATGCATTCCGGCACTGGACGCCGGCGGGCTTCGGCAAAGGCAAGCCGCGCAAACGCACGAGCGAGGCCAACTGGCGGCAGGTGCTCAGATGGGATCGCGAGGCGGCTAGATTTGCGGAAGCCATGACGTCTGAACTCAAGATGGCTTTTGGGCCAGACGGAGGGCATCTTGACGCTCCGCGTCGCCCTCGCGTCTTTTGTGCCTCACTCGCCGACTGGCTCGATCCGGAGGTGCCGGTCGAGTGGCTGACTGACCTGCTCGACCTGATACGCCGCACTCAGCATCTCGACTGGCAGCTGCTCACGAAGAGGCCGGAGTTGTGGGAAAAGCGTATCGGGCAGGCTTGCGGGCTTGCGGGGAAGAGGGGCATGTCGGAAGCAGGCTGGTCTGACACATGGGGGATGGCCTTCGACTGGCTGCGCGGCGGCATACCCCCTGCCAACGTCTGGATCGGCACGACGGTCGAGAACCAGGACATGGCCGACAAGCGCATTCCGGAGTTGCTCAAGATTCCCGCCCGCGTGCGCTTCCTCAGCGTCGAGCCGATGCTCGGCCCGGTGGATCTATACAACCACCTGCACGACCCATCAGGCGGCGAGGAGTGGACATCGCGCCCGTCTGACTTGGTGCAATACGGGATACAGGACGGACTCCCTCTCATGCGCCGCGGTATCCATTGGGTGATCTGCGGTGGCGAGAGCGGACCGCACGCACGCCCGATGCACCCGGCATGGGCTCGCTCTTTGCGCGACCAGTGCGCTGCCGCCAACGTACCGTTCTTCTTCAAGCAACAGGGCGAGTGGCGCGAACCGCTACCCGGTGAGGAATATGATACAAGCAAGGGCCGTGCTAGTAGCCCGCCCGCCTTCATTGTCGCGCCTGATGGCTCTGTCCACTGCTACCACAGCGACCGGACAAATGGCGGCGCGGTCATGGTGCGCGTCGGCAAGAAAGCCGCCGGGCGCCTCCTCGACGGCGTGGAGCACAACGGAAGGCCGGAGGTGCAAGCATGAAACTGTCAGAACTAATTCAACACGTCGGCGACGAATGTATCCAGATGCAAAATCTTGAGCAATCTCTTGTGCGCGTCGTGCAGAAGAAAAACGACGGTGAAATCACCTTTGCGACCAGCAAGGGGAAAGCATCGCAACTGGCGAAATGCGCCGTTCTCGGAGGCAAGCCCGATCACGTCGGCCTGGTCGTGTGGTTGCCCCGAGAAAAACTGCCGGAGTCCATGCGTTGACATGAAATTCCACGTATCCAAAGAATGGTGCATGAAAGCGGCGAGCACCGGGCAACTGACAATCGCTCTCCCCGGCGTCCCGCCTGCGCCCGCGCCGGTGAACTCTCCTGTCAGGCGCGACCGCAAGGCATACGCCGAGGAATGCGCGCTGCGTTGGTCCGGCGAGTGTTTGCGTGATGCCCGGCGGAACTGGAACGTATTTGAAGAAAACTACGAAACGCTCGCTGAAATCATCCGGACGTACTTACGCGACAACTACTGTGAGGATTTGGACGGAAAGGCGCATAACCCATCCGGAACGCTGACTGCCTGGTTGTGGCAATGCTCGGACGCCAACCCGTGGATTTGGGGCTTTTGCGCGCACTACCAGAAGTGCCACCTGCGACGCGGCCTTATCGCCTACTGCAAGCAGGTTATCGGGGAGATTCAGGCGGATGAAAGAAAGGACACATAAATGAACGACACGATACCACCACTCGCACAAAAGCTCGTCGATTTCCTCCGGGGAATCGACACCAGATACGCCGCGCATGAATACTTGGTCCAGAAGACGGCGCGCATGATTGACGAGCATGTCCCGATCAAGTCTCTCGAATCCGAACTCAATCAGTTTCGATACGAAAACCAGTGGTATCCCGCGGATGAAGTGATCCCGGACCGTGGCAAGCCCGTGCTGGTGGGTTGGATCAAGCGCAATGGCGAGGAAACCTTACGAGTGGCTGTTTGGTGGGGATTGTCACGCGGTTGGCGCCTCAGTGGATCGGATGTCAGTCCACGCACGCCACCCGATTACTGGCGCGAACTGCCCACGATTAAGCGTCGTCCGTCTAGCACTGCTGACGGTACGGATAAAGCCTCGCACGAGTCGAACGGTTAGCCTGTATTTTATATGGATTACAAAACCGAAAACATCACCACACGAGCGGAACAATCTCCGCTTTGGCCTTTGCTCTCCAAGCAGGCCGGCGAGACAATGCCTTACCTGTTGGAGCGCTATCTCCTCCTCGAAAACTGGAAGCGCCAGGACATGTGGGACGATCCGCAAGTCGGGTTTTGTCCCACGGACGAAATCGCATTCCTGCATCTGCTGCTTGCCGATGCCGTCACCGTACTCCTCTCGCAGGAGGAGCGAATCCGCCACCTGGAAACCAAGGCCGGGACTCTGATCGCCGGAGAAATCGACCGCCCGCAACGTGCTAGCGCGGCAACTCATGCCAGCGAACGTATGTGCGAGGGATGCGGCAAGCCTTCGACTCACTTCGACAGCGAAGGCGTTCCGCTGTGCCAAGAGTGCTATGACGCGCTCCCACCGCTTGAGGAGGACGAAGCGTAACACCGAGGTGAAACATGACTGAGCAACGCGAAGGCATTGTTTCGACCGTTTGGTTGGACGGGTTTGCACCGGCGACGCTGGATGAGCGTGAGGCAACCGCGCTCGCCCTGCTCCGTGAGTGGGAGCCGGACGAAGGCTATTACCTCGCATTCTCTGGCGGCAAAGACTCCATCGTCGTCAAACACCTGCTCAAGCTCGCGGGCGTGCGTTTCGATGCTCACTACAACCAGACCACGATAGATCCGCCCGAGTTGGTCCGTTACATCCGGCAACATCACCCTGATGTCGGATGGAACTTGCCCAAATACGGCAACATGATGCACCGCGTCGCCACCGCCGCCAAAGTGCCGCCAACTCGGCTCATGCGGTGGTGTTGTGGCGAATACAAAGAGCGGAGCGGTGAAGGTCGCGTGCGTGTGTTTGGAGTGCGCAAGGCAGAAAGCGCGAGCCGGGCGCGGCGGTGGAACGAAGTGGCTGACTACAATGGGCAACTCGTCATCTGCCCAATCGTGCATTGGTCCGACGACGAGGTATGGGCATTCATCCGCAAACATGCGTTGCCGTATTGCTCCCTCTATGATGAGGGATGGACGCGCTTGGGCTGCGTAGGTTGCCCATTGGCAACGCCAGTAATGCAGGCCAAAGAGTTTGCTCGATGGCCCGCGTTTGAACGGAATTGGAAGCGTGCCATCGTGGCGAATTGGGAACGGTGGAAAGACATTCCGCGCGAAGACGGAAAACCACGGTATCATGCCCGCTTCAAGAGCGGAGAGGACTTCTGGCAATGGTGGCGCACGCAACGCGCACCAGACTACTTCCACGAGGACTGCCAAGGCGGTCTCTTGTGGACCAATCAACCCGGAGACGAGGACTCTCCGGCCAACACCACGACGAGCCAGCCGGCTCCTGAAAAATCATGAAAACTAACAACGCAACGGCCGGCTTGGCTCCGGCAGACGGTTCAGCCGACCTCGCCGCGCAGGTCGCATACCAGCGCGGAGTCGCGCACGGCATGGTGGCCATGCTGGGTATCGTCTTCGCATGCCTCGTTCTCACGGCACTTCTTGTCAATGGCTGAACACCGGAAATCAGCCGGCGAAGCTCGGCTGAGGAGACTTGGTTACGCATCAATTTTTTTACCTATGAGCAAAAAACACAAAAGAAATCGGATCGAAATAACGGATACGCAAAAAGCACGCCTTGACGCAGCGGTTGAGGCGCTTCACGAAATCTTGGTCGCCTACGAGGCAGCCAACGGGGAAAGCGACAGCGTGGAAATCGCTCTCAAAATTGAGCGCGGCACCAACATCGCGGACAAGTGGCCCCGCCCTCGGATCACCAAACCATGGTGGACCGTTGGCGGCTACTTCGACGGACAAGGCAGCGGGGCAACACTTCCCGATGCATTCGAGCGACACTTCGCGGCGAACGACGCGACAAAAAAACGTGAGGCCGCAAAAATGTGCCGCATCCAAGCTGACATTTACGAGCGCGAGGCCGACGCGATTGATGCTGAGGACAAGTCGCGTGAGTGAGCGTAACACCTAGCCGAGTAGCGGCCCAAAATATCATGAAAACGAAAACTGAAAACGCAGCCGGGCCGTCTGCTCCGGCGCCTGGTTCGGCAATGCCCGAGAGCCAGATGGATGATTGCCTCGCGATCTGTCCCTACTGCCTCAAGTCGTATCAGGTCGAGAGCGAGAGCTACTCCGAATTTGATGTGGAAGAGGACTGTTACCACTGCGGGAAGACCTACATCCGCTGCACTGCTTTTGAGATCACGCATCACACACGTCCTTTGCCGAACACCCAAACGGAGGCACGGCCATGACATGCGACGGATGCTCACCGGAATTTGGATGCTGGAACGACAGCCAGCCATGCCGCAAGAGGCCGTTGCCTCGTGCGAATGGTTCGGCGTTGTCCACGGAAGAACTGATCGAGGCGTATAAACTGATGCTCACATGCGCATTCAAACTTGGCGAAAGAGACGCAAAGGAGGGTGTGACGGTGCCGCCTGCTGAATTCTCAGTCCGCACGCAAGCAGCCGAAGCTTTGCGGGAGCAATGGCTGGCTGGTTATCAGTCGGCGAACACCCCAGCCCCGGACGCGGAGCGTTCCGGGAGATGACTGGTTCGACCTCTTTTTAACCCATGAAACACTCAATATTTCTCCCAAATCTCCACCACGCCTACGCGCAGACAGATAGCTCGTATGCTTTCCCGAACAGCAGAGAGGGCGATATGCTGAAGACGGCAAAAACCGAAATCGAATATCATCTCGCCGGTATCGAAAAGTTGCGGCGGGAAATCCACGAAGCCGAGGCGGACCACCGCCACGCCTGCCTGAATCTTGGCATTGCTGCGCAGATCGCAAAGTCATCTCGACTCGACACATTGCGCCAAGCCTTCGCGCTCGTGACCGGCACCGCTGTGAACGGTGCTCATTTCAACGCTCTTCTTGGGTCGAACACCCCCAATGCGGAGCACGTAGTGACTCCGCCAATACATGGTTAGCCTGTTTTTTCTATCACACCTATGAAAATCGCACTCTACTTTGAGGATCAGCCCGACGGCACCGTCAGGATGCAACGCAAAGATCTCGCTGGTCAGTCATCTGACGGCGAAGCAGCCAGCATTGTGCTTGTCGCACAAGATGCCGTCCGTGACTTCATGCTGCGGCAAAATCGACAACGCCGCGAAGAAGACACGGACATTGAGCCGTCAGATGCCGACCTCTCCCAAGCCGAAAAAATCCTTCGGGCATTCGGAGGCTAACACCACAGATCACGAATCGCCGAAGCACGGCGGCGATTCCAATTAAAACGAAACCGGCGATTTCGTGCATCGCATTGTTCGGAGAACCTCATGCAAACAACAGCAAATCAAGTCAGGCAAGTCCTGATGAATGAACTCGGATTGAGCCGCGAAAGCGTGCGCCAGTTGGTCGAGCAGATCGTTACCGAGACGGTAAATAAGCACATGACCACTTTGGAAACGAGCGGGGCGCTTGCCCGCATTGTTGAAGACGCTTTTCACCGCCTGTATCGCGATCCCAAGACTGGCTACGCTAATTTCAAGAGCCTCATCCAAGACGCAGCCATGACCACAGCCAAGGTATTCGTGTCGGAAAATGTCCGTATTTCTCCGAACACCTGATTCTGGAAAGACAGGTTCGCATATCAGTAACCAAATTCTAATGACAAATCATGAAAGAAACTATCATAGTATTTATCGCAGGCGCATTAAGTTTCGCCGTCCCGTGTGCGGTGGTGTTGTGCAGGTGCTACCCGAAGGCTTTGCATCGTGCTTACTGCCGAGGCTGGGTCGATTCGTTCATTAAACACACCAAGCCTCGTACGTATCGCCGAAATAATGACGGCCAGTTCGCCGGAAAGGAGACTTTATGATCCTCGATCAAGATAAAGATGAAACGAGTAACGTAAAACCTAATGCAGACAACCGAATCTCACTAACGTGGGGCGTCGATGGATACGGGAAGCGCCACTACCTCTGCGCGAAATGCGAAGAGGTGTTTGGGGCGGTGGACCCGGACACAATAAAACATGAGTGCAGGAAAAGACGACGAGATGACCCCGTTCTTATTTACAAAGAGAGAAGCGACCTAAAATGAGCCGCCGCGTAACCATTGCCGACCTCTCGCCGAAGTTTCAGGTCGAGGCATATCGCCAAATCGCCGCCAAGGCCGCGCCGGCGATAAAGCCCACCGTCGCGCCATCCGCCAAACCGCGCATCCGCCAAAAATCGGGCGACGGTCTCAACGGGTGGGAGCGCGAGCACCTTGGCCGCATCCGTCCCCTCTGGCATCACATTTACCGCGAGCCTACTCTTCCGCTCGCAAACGGTGTCGTCTACAAGCCCGATTTCCTCGTCGTCCGCGCTGGCGAAATCGAGGGGCACGAGGTGAAGGGTCAGCACAAGCCCGCCGGCATTGCAAAGGTCAAGGTAGCAGCCCGTCTGTATCCGTGGATCAAGTTCAGGCTCTTTTGGAAAGAGAAAGGTCAATGGAAAACGCAGGAGGTGCTTCCGTGACCCGCTATCCGCCATATTACGGATTAACGAGAACCGTAATAACGCGAAGCTGGTTTTTTCCGAGCAATTCGCCCAAGAGTTTTCCGACGCGAATCAACGCCTTCCCCTGCGGACAGCGGCCGTGAGAAAGCCGAAGCGAGACATGAATACATCATCACCACAACAATTTAACCCGCACTCCGAGAGCAGGCCAATCATGTCGGCCAATTTCTCACGCCTCGGAGTGACGGGTTCCTTTTTTGGATCAAATGGACTGGCTTAACCTGCATATCCCGACCGTCATTCGCTCGCCCGAATACATCGGAAGCTCACCTGCCGAGCGCGGAACATGGCTCTCGGTAATTGCGTATGCCTGCACGATCGAATGCGGCGGCATACTTGTCGGCGCTGCCGCATGGAAAGACCGCCAATGGCAGCAGTCTTGCGGGGTCACGTTGCGCGAAGTGCGCGCCGCCTCCCGCCTCTTGCGCGTCAGTGGAGATGACGTGATCGTCAATGGCTACCCTGCCTCAAAAGAGGCGCACGTGAGGCAGGCACGAGGGGCGGGGATGGCGGGCGCAATGGCGCGATGGGGAAAGCGTAGCGACTCTGCCAATACCGAACCCATTGGCGAAACGATGCCGACCGGCATGCCGACCGGCATAGCGGACGGCATTGGCGAAAAAATGGCGACCGGTATAGCGAACGCCAATGCGGAAGGGGAAGGAGAAGGAGAAGAAGAAGAAATACCCCCCCTCCCCCCTGAGGGGGGCGCGAAGGCTTCGGCAAAAAAGTCTCACCCACCCCCGCCGCCGGAATTTCCGCCACCCCTCGACACCCACGAATTCCGCACCGCCTGGGCCGACTGGCTGGCCTACCGTCGCGAACGGCGGCTGTCGGCCTACAAGCCTCGCACCGTCACCGCACAACTGGCCACCCTCGCCGAATGGGGGGAATCCGCTGCCATCACGGCAATCCGCGACTCGGTCCGCAACCAATGGCAGGGACTTTTCCCGCCAAAACCGACACAGGGTGCATTGCCACGCCGCCCGCCCTCCGACCCCGAACTGTTCCGTGCCTTCTGACATGCCCACAGACGCCGACACACCCGAATATCCGGCCATTGAGCCGCCAGCCGATGTCAACATAGGCGCCGCCGAAAACGACGCCGCCAAAGCGCAGGCAATCGCGCCAGCACCAAGGCCCGACTTCCTCGCCGTGCTCGCTGCCGAAACCGGCGTCGACATCAACGCCGTGCGCAACGCGCCGCCGCTCGACCACGAGGCGCTTTCGCGCAAAGCCATCTCCGAGGCACGTGCCAAATCCCGCCGCGAGCAATTCGAGCATGACATCGGTGCCGGCTACCGAGAGTCCGACTGGACGCACCCCAAAATGCAGCCTTGGCGCGAGCAAATCGACCGCGTGATTGGCTGGCAGGTGTCGCCCAAAGGACTATTGCTCTCCGGCCCAACCGGACGCGGGAAAACCCGGTCTCTTGCCGCGCTCTATCGCCGCCTAGCCATCGACGAGGGGCACGAGGTATTTTACACAAACGCCTCTGACTGGTTCGCCAGGCTCCAGACGTGGGTCAATTACGGACGCGACGATGCCAGGGGATGGGTTCACGCCCAAGCAAAGCGGCAGATATTCATCCTCGACGACATCGGGCAAGAGGCCGTCAGCACCGCCCGCGCCGATTGGGCACAAGCCTGGCTTTTCCGCTTCCTTGACCTTCGGCGCGAGCACGCTTTGCCGCTCCTCGCATCGACAAACCTTTCGTCTGCTCAGATCGCCGGCACGAGCGAGAAAAGCGCCATTCGCCAGGAGCCGTTACTCCGCCGCCTCCTCGATCTCTGCGAAGTCATCAACTTCGGTGAACGCCCTTCACGGCCCCATAACCCAAACTGCTAAAGTAACCACAAACCAACTACAGGCTTGACATGAAAACGACCGCATCCGGGAGATTACCCTTGTCGCCCCGAACCCACGAAGCGCAACCAGGACGGAGTTACGAAACACCCTCCCGCTTCGCCCGCGCATCGCACGCACAAGCCGACGACGCAGCCCTCTGGTAATCCGTAGCCATGCCCGACAGCAACGATCTGCTCTCTCGCAAGTCCCTCGCCGCCGCGCTCGGGCGAGGATACGCCTATGTCACCGCCATGATCCGCGACGGGTTCCCCATGCCAGCCAACCGGGCGACACTCGCCGAGGCGCGCGAGTGGCTGCGCGCGAATCCCGATTTCCGGCAATACCGGCCGATGAAGCAAAACAAAGAAAATCGAAGCAAAACAAAGCAGAATCTTTCACCAGCGGACCGCCCCACCTACGACTCGCTTCCGCCCCACGGCAAGGCCATCGCAGACGTGATCGGCATCCCTGACCTACTCCGCCTCGCTGCCGCTGCAAAGAGTCGTCACGTATCCATCCCGCACGCACTCAAGGAGGACTGCGCCGTCGTGCAGATGGTCGGCATGGAGGTCGCGCGTAAACTTCACGCCGCATTTCCCGGCGAGGTCATCCTGGTCCCGCAATGCTGGACTGCCGCGCTCAAGCCAAAGGCGATTGCGGCCATGCAGAAGGCCACGATTCTCGGGGTCGGTATCCGTGATCTAGCGTGCATAACAGGGCTGTCAGAAAGCGGCGTAAGGGCTGCCCTGCGGCGTTCGGTGACTGGCTCAGGCGTAGTTGATGGAGTAATACGGGACGCTAAATCCATGCAAGAAAATGATGGATGGCGGGGGGAGGCGGGGGGGGGTATAGGTTCTTCCCTGGGGGGAGGGGTGCGGGTGGAAAACAACCGCAGAGTTTCTGTAGTTAGCGAAAAATTGTGACCTTTTTACTAAATGACCACCGCACCACTCAAGATTGACTACCTCGCGACCGCCTCGCTGATACCTTACGCCCGCAACGCTAAGTTGCATTCAGACGCGCAGGTTGCGCAGATCGCCGGCGCAATAAAAGAGTTCGGTTTTAACAACCCGGTGCTGATCGACGACGAGGGCGTGATCGTCGCCGGCCACGGTCGCGTGCTGGCCGCGCAGAGCCTCGGGCTTGAGCAGGTGCCGTGCGTGCGCCTCAGCCACCTGACCGAGGCGCAACGTAAAGCCTACCGCATCGCCGACAACCGGCTCGCGGAAATCGGCGGCGGCTGGAACGAGGAGCTTTTGCGGATCGAGCTCGAGGAGTTGGCCGAGCGGTTTGATTTCGACACCGGCCTCACCGGCTTTACCGCGGCGGACATTGCGGCGCTCGCGTCGGGTGCCGATACGCCGCAAGGTTCCGGCGCCCTGTCCGAGCGGTTCGGTGCGCCACCGTTTTCGGTTTTCGACGCGCGCGCCGGCTGGTGGCAGGACCGGAAAAACGAATGGCTGGCCTATGGCTTGGCATCAGAGGAAGGCCGCAGCGACAGCCTGATATTTGAGTCCGAGACGGCGAAAAACTTCGGACGGATGCACGGCGGCAACGCACCCAAGGGGACCAGCATCTTTGACCCGGTGCTTTGCGAGTTGCTCTACACCTGGTTCTGTGCGGCGGGCGGCGTGGTCCTCGATCCCTTCGCCGGCGGGAGTGTCCGCGGCGTGGTCGCGTCCGAGTTGGGGCGGCATTACGTGGGCGTCGATCTTCGGTCCGAACAGGTCGAGGCGAACCGCGCACAGGCCGAGATCCTGTGCAAGCCTCCTCACCCGGCGCCGGTCTGGCACGTGGGCGACTCGCGCAACATCGCGCATCTCGCGTCCGACGTCCGCGCCGACTTTCTTTTTTCCTGCCCGCCCTACGCCGATCTCGAAGTTTACAGCGACGACCCCGCTGATTTGTCCACGATGGAGTATTCACAATTCATTACATGTTACCGGGAAATCATCAGCGCGTCCGCGGCGTTGCTCCGCAACGATCGCTTCGCCTGTTTCGTCGTCGGCGACATCCGCGACCCGGCTACCGGCCTTTACCGCAACTTCGTCGCCGACACCATCGCGGCCTTCCACGCCGCCGGCCTTGCGCTCTACAACGAGGCGGTGCTTGTCACGATGGCCGGCTCACTCCCGCTGCGCATCAACAAGCAATTCACCGTCGCCCGCAAACTCGGGAAGACGCACCAGAACGTGCTTGTATTCGTAAAAGGCGACCCGCGCCGCGCCGCCGCGTCGTGCGGTGACATCCAGCCGTGGGAGGGGAGGGCGGATGAGTGACGTTGACGCGAACCGCCAGACCGTCGCGATTGGTCCGCTTGCGAAGCTCTGCAACCTGACGCCCGCCCGATGCTCGCAACTGGCAAACGGGGGAGTCATGCGCAAGGCCGGGCACGGCCTTTATTACCTGCTGCCCTCGGTGAACGGATACATCCGCTATCTCCAGGAACGGAGCATCGGGAACAAGGAATCCGATTACGCGGGCGCCAAGCGTCCCGCCGAGACCAGCCCGCGTCGCCGGATCGAGGAAGCCAATGCGCGCATCAAGGAGGCCGAGGCCGCGCAGTTGGAGGGCGCATGGCTCCCCATCGCAGCCTACGCCAGTGCATGGATCGAGCTTGCCACCGTCATCAAGACCAAGCTCCTCGCCATCGAGGGCGAGGTTCCACCCGAGGCCCGCGTCGCCACGCGTGCCGCAATCCACGAATCCCTGAATGAACTTGCAGACCACAGTATGGAAGAAGTCGCTGAGCGAATTGCTAAAGAAGTCTCTGGAAGCGATGCGCCCGCCGCCGAACCTGAAGACGAGCAAGTGGGCGAATAAGTATCGGCGACTGCCGCGCGAGACAACCGCTTCGCCGGGTAGATGGCACAACGAGAAAAACCCGCTCCTGGTTGAGCCGATGGATTCCTTTGACGACCCGCTCGTCGAGGGGACGGTATTGAGAAAGTCGGTACAGGTTGGCGGATCTGAATTGTTGCTCAACGCCATCGGAAAGACTGTGCACATCGATCCATGCGCGATGCTCTACCTTATGCCCAAGGTCGAGGACGCGCGTAAATTCTCCATCAAGCGCCTTGCCCCGATGATCCGCGATACGCCCGTATTACGCACGCGGTTCGTATCCCCGAAGTCCAGGGACACCGGCAACACCATCGAGTATAAAAAATTCGTCGGCGGCGACATCACGATCGTTGGCGTCAACTCTCCGTCAAACCTCGCCTCCCTCCCGATCCGCATCGTCCTTTCCGACGAGGACGACCGGCAGGCGGCAAGCTCCGGTGACGAAGGCGACCCCTGGGAACTGGCATGGGCGCGCACGACGACCTTCCGAAACCGCAAGGGCATCCGCGTATCCACGCCCACGCTCCTCGGTTCCTCGCGCATCATCGCCGCCTATGAGAACACCGACAAGCGCCTCCTGCACATCCCGTGCCCGCATTGCCGGACGCTCCACGTCATCACCCGCGACATGCTCACGTGGGAGAAGCGCGAAGACAAGTCCCCCAGGCCCGGCACCGCGCGCCTGATCTGTCCGCATTGCCAGACCGGTTACGACAACGCGGCCAAAAACGCTGCCATCGCCACGCTCCTTCTCCCCTCCGACGACCCCGCCCCTCGTGCCCGCTGGATTCCCACCGCGCCTTTCAATGGCTGGCGCGGCTATTTCGTGTGGGCAGCGTATTCGCCATTCATGACGCTCGACGAGATTGCGAAAAAAATCCACGACGCCCGCACGTCCGGAGACCCCGCAAAAATCCAGGTGCTGGAAAACACCGTCTTCGGCGAAGGCTACGCTGGCGTTTCGGAGAAAATCGACGAAAAGAAAATCGCCGGTCGCGCCGAGAAATATACCGCCGCCGTCCCGCGCCGCGTCCTTATCCTCACCGTCGGACTCGACACCCAGGATGACCGCATCGAGGCCGAGGTTGTCGGGTGGGGCGCCGGGCACGAGTCGTGGTCCATCGACTACCGCGTCTTCCCCGGCGATCCCGACATTCCGGAGGGACAACCCGGCTCCCCCTGGGATGCCGTCACCGAATTCCTCGGCACGCTCTACCGCCACGAAAGCGGACTCGACATGCGCATTACCGCCGCCGCCATCGACACACAGGGGCACAAGACACAGTCCACTTATTCCTACGTCAACGCCCACCGCTCACGCCTGTTTGCCATCAAGGGCAAGGGAGGGTGGGACCGTAACCCTGTCTCGAATCCGACGCGTATCCGTTTCGGCAAGAACAAGTCGCGTCATATTTTTCTCTATACACTCGGCGTTGACCAACTGAAGAACACCGTCGTCGGTCGCCTGCAAATCGAGGCGCCCGAGTCAGGAGAGCCTTGTCCCGGCTACTGCCATTTTCCGCTCGGGCGCGATGCCACCTACTACGAACAGCTTACCGCCGAGCGTCTCGTCACCACGATCAAAGCCGGCCGCCGCGTGACGACGTGGCAAAAGGAAAAGGACAGCGACCGAAACGAAGCCCTCGACTGTCGCGTCTATGCGTGGGCCGCGTTTCTCATTCGGTCGCCGCGCCTCGATCGCATCGCGCTCAGGCAGAAGCGCCAGATCGCCGCCCGCTCTCAGGCCGCCCGCGAACTCGACGCCGACGACGCAACCCTTCCGGAGTCCGACGCCGGCACGCCCGACGACGCCGGCACACCTCCCGCACAAGACGAAACGCCCGATGTTGCGCAGGATACGAGCGACAACGAAACACCGCGCAGCCGCCGTAAGAGGCGCCGGCGCGATAGCATATCCAACCGCATCTCCCGCCTCCGATCCTGGTAGCCATGCCCGACACCACACCAACCGCCGACGTCCACGTCACCGCTGCCTTGCCGGTTACGGCATCGGGCAGCGTCTCGCCTCCCGGAACTCCCGCCGTCTCCTACCGCGAGATCGTCCGTAAAATTGACGCCATGATGGCGGGCCGCGCGGACGACGGCGTGAAGAGTTACCAGATCAACAACCGCCGCCTCGACCGCTACTCCATCACCGAACTCCTTGAGCTTCGCAAATACTACGCCGGCCTCGCCGCCCGGCAGGAAACTCCCCGCGACCGCCTCGGTGGTCGTCGCATCGTTTGCTATCTCTGACCATGAGCCTGCTTGACCGCATCCCGTTCCTGCGACGCTCCGGTAGTGACGTAAAAAATACGAACCGGCAATCGCGTGCGCACTCTCGCCCGCGCTCTGGCCGAGTCGCTTCGCCGCGAGCCATCCTTACCGCCGAAGGCACCGGGCGTCTTGAGTCCACCTGGGGTATCACTCCGCAGGAGATCGACAGCTTCATTTACTCCCACTGGAACAAACTCGTTGCCCGCTCCCGCGTCATGGCGCGGACAAGCGACCACGCCCGCAAGTTTGTGCAACTTTGCCGGGACAACATCGCCGGACCCAACGGCTTTACCCTGCAACCGCAGATCACCGGTGCTGACGGAAAGCCCGACAAAGTGGCATCCGATGCGATTGTTGATTCGTTCGCGAAGTGGTCGAAGAAGAAAAACTGCACGGTGACTGGACGCATGTCCCGGCGGGCGCTTGAGCGTCTGGCGGCGACGGAGCTGGCGACGACGGGCGAATTCATCCTCCGCAAGCGGTGCGGGCCCGGCGCGGGCCCGTGGGGATTTTCCCTGCAAGTGATCGACCCCATCCGCCTTGACCCCTGCCACGTTGAGCAACTCACCGATGATCGCTTCATCAAGCACGGTATCGAATTCAACGCCGACGGGCGCCCGCTCAATTATCACTTCCTGAAAGAGCCGCCGGGTGCGTGGCTATGGGGAGCCACCCGAACGAGCTTCGAGCGCGTCGTCGTTCCCGCCTCGGAAATCATCCACCTCTACGTTGCCGAGTACACGAACCAAAAGCGCGGACTACCTCCGATGATGACTGCGCTTGCGCGGATGCGCGTGCTGCAAAACTACGAAGACGCCGCCCTTGTCGCCGCCGATGTCGGCGCCCGCAAGTCAGGCTTCTTCAAAGATCTCGACCCCGAAGAAGAATCAGATCCCGTCGAGAGTGAGGACCTGCCTATGGACGCCGAAGCCGGCGTATTTGAAAACATAGGAAACCGGGAGTTCATAAAATTCGACCCTCAATATCCATCTGGCGAATTCGCCCCGTTCACTACTGCTGCCCTCCGCGCCATCTCCTCCGGCCTGTGTGTCAGCTACAACAACCTCGCCAGTGACCTGACCGGAGTAAACTTCTCCTCGATCCGCCAAGGCGCGCTTGACGAACGCGAGATGTGGAAGGGCATCCAGGAGGACGTCATCGAAGGCGTATGCGATGACACTTTCGAGGCATGGCTCGAATACTCGTTGCTTGCGAAAAAGATCGTCGCAAGGGGCAAGCCACTGAACCCCGCCCGGCTGGACGATTACCTCTCATGCACTTTTGCCGGACGCCGGTGGGGATGGATCGACCCCGCATCGGAAATGACCGCCGCCGAGAAGGCCCTTGCTCTCAAGCTGCGCTCCCGCTCCTCGATCATCCGCGACTACGGTGCCGACGCGTGGGCAACGTGGAACGAGATTGCCGCCGACAATGCCGACATGGAAGCCCTCGGACTCGAGACCGAGGTTATCGTTGCCGGTGCTACCAACGTCCCGACGACCGAGGAAAAGGACAAGGCCGACGACAAGGAGGGCAAGGGCAAGGACGCCGACGCGAAGGGCGGCAACGAGGACAAAGACGCCACTGGCAAGAAGCCTGTGCCGCCCCCCCCGCCTCCGCCCAAGAAAGCAGACGCCGAGACGACTCCCTCCGAAGCGACGCCCCCCGAGGCAGAGCAGGAGACCGCCGCCAAGGACGCCCTCGCCGTGCAGCTTGGCGTCGGCGGCACGACCGCGCTCGTCGAAATCCTGAAAGACCCTAACCTCACAAGCGCGCAGAAGAAGGATACCCTGGTCATCCTCTTCGGACTCTCCGAAGCCGACGCCGAAAAACTCGCCGGCTAAGGCCGGGCGCCCATCCGTATCCCTCCGCCTGTGACACCGCCCCGGCCTCGCCAGCCGGGGCTTTTCTGTGCCCGGCCATCCCTCGGCTGACCCCGCGCACTCCCCGCACAAGACCGCATTGCCCTCTGTGTGACAAGGTGACGCCATGCCCGCACCGGACATCACATTTTCGCCGCTCCCCGCCTGGACGTTGGGCCCGCTTTGCCGCGACACCGATCCACGCGGCAACGGTGACATCGGCGACCATCCTCACGCCGTCCCTGGCGAGCGCGGAGCGTGGCGCGAGCAGCCCTTGCGCCGCACTCTCAGCTTCGACCCCGCCACCGTCAACGACACCGACCGCACCGTCGAAGTCTCCTTTTCGTCTGACACCCCGCTCCTCCGGTGGGGCGATTACGAGATACTCAGCCATGCCTCGGGCGCTTGCGACCTCACCCGCCTCAACGACGGCGCTTGCGCCCTCTTCAACCACAACCGCAACGACTACATCGGCAAGGTTGTCGAAGGCACCGCCCGCATCGAGGGAGGCAAGGGACGCGCCCGCATCAGGTTTTCCGAGACGGAACTCGGCGAACGCATCTTCAAGGACGTAAAGGCCGGAATCCTCCGCCAGGTCTCCGTCGGCTACGAAGTGCTCGAATGGCAGATCACCCGTGCTGCCGACGGCAAAAGCCCCGACACCTACACCGCCCTCCGCTGGAGCCCCTACGAAATTTCCATCGTCACCGTCGCCGCCGACACCTCCGTCGGCGTTGGCCGTGCGTATCCGAAAAACAACCACCACACCAAAAGCACCATGAATCGCGCACAACTCATTGCCGCTCTCCGCCAGCGCGGCATTGCCTTTGCGGACGACGCCACCGACGAACAGCTTCAAGCCCTCCTCGATGGTGCGCCCTCCGACGGCAACCGTAACCACCAGCCGACGCCGCCCCCGGCGCAGGCTCCTGCCCCGGCTGCTCCTGCCGCCGCGGCCCCGGCTCCCGCCGCTCCCGCGGGTGGCGGCCAGCGCGCCACCGCGCCGGTTGTCGCCACGGTGGGCACCAGCGTCACCGACATCCTCAACCTCGCGGACGCCTACGCTCGCGCCATCCCGACGGCGCACGACCTCGCCCGCGATGCCCTGCGCCAGGGCCACGACATTACGCAGTTCCAGCGCACGCTGCTTGACACGCTCAACACCGGGAACCGTGCCGCCGAGAAGCAGATTCGCGAGACCGCCACCATCGGACTCGGCGAGCGGGAGGCCAGCAAGTTCAGCTTCCGCAAATTCATCCTCGCCATCACCGCCCGCCCCGGCGAGCGCCACGTTCTCGACGACGCTGCCTTCGAGCTTGAGGTGTCCGAGACCGCTGCCACCAAGCTCCGCGCCTCCGGGCGCGAGGTCCGCGGTCACGTCATCCCGCACGACGTGCTCGAACTGTCCGGACGCCGCGACATCGTTTCTGTCAAGACGGGCAATGACTATACAGGCACCGGTGGTAATGTGATCCAGAATACGCTCATGATGGGCTCCTTCATGGAGATGCTCCGCAACCGCTGCGTGTTCCTCAAGCACACCACGCCGCTCGGCGGGCTCCAGGGTTCCATTTCGATTCCCAAGCAGACCGGCGGCGCGACCTCCGGATGGATCGGGGAAGACGACGATGCGCCGGATACCGAGGTCACTCTCGGCCAGGTGGCTCTTTCCCACAAGACCGTCGCTGGCTATACGCAGATCACTCGCGACATGCTCAAGCAGCCGTCGATGGACATCGACGCCTTTGTCCGCCGCGAACTCGCCAACTCTCAGGGGCAAGCCATCGACACCGCCGGCTACTATGGCACCGGTGCCAACGGCCAGCCGCTCGGTCTCAAGAACGTCTCCGGCATCTCCGCTTACCAGTTCGCCGATGGCGCCGTCGATTACGCCGGCCTCGTCGCGCTGGAGACAGCCATCGCCGCCGAGAACGCCGACATCGGCTCCATGCTCTACTTGCTCAACGCCGTCGTGCGCGGCCAGTGCAAGACCACCAAGCGTTTCCCCGGCTCTGCCGGCGAGTCCGTGCTGTGGGAACCCGGCAACACGCTCAACGGCTACCCGACCGACGTGTCCAACCAGATTGCCTCGACCGACATGTTCTTCGGCGTCTGGTCCGAGATCATCCACGCCCTGTGGGGTGGCCTCGAAATCCTCGCCGACCAGAAGGTACGCAATGCGCGCATCGAGATTTCCGCGTTCCAGGACATCAACTTCTTGGTTCGCCGTCCCGAGTGCTTCGCCCTCGGCGACCTCACGCAGCCCGAGCCCGAGCAGGGCGGCTGACAATCCGCCAGTTACCAACCCTCGGTGACTGGCTTGCTTACATCTCACCAAACCACGTAAACACGTAACAGAAAGGTAATTACACTGTGAAAGTCGTAGAAATCATCAAGCCCATCATGGTAAACGGAAAGATCGCCAAGGCGGGATCGACGGTACAGGTCGATAACGGCCTCGCCAAAAACCTCGAACTGCGCGGTCGGGGAAAGATCATCAAGGACGTCGGGAACGCCGAGGGCACTCGCATCCTCACCACGCCCAAGGCGACCAAGGAATCCAAGGACCCCAAGGGCGCCAGTCCTCCCCCTGCCGATCCCAAAAAGTAACCGCTCGTGCAGGAAGATATTTCCATCTTCTTCCGCGAATTCTCCACGCCCGTCACCGCGACAATCGGTGGCGGGCTTTTCACGTTTCGCGGCATCTTCGATGACGGAGACCTGGCGGCCAGACTCGGCAAGACCGACGCCGACCTCACGCAGCCGCGTATCACGTGTAACATGACGGACGCCTCGCGCCTGTCGCGCAACATGCGCGTCACCGTGTTCGAGCGCGGGCCAGGTCTCCCCGGGCCCGGTGACTACGACGTGCTCGAAATCCTCCCCGAGGGAACCGGCCTCGCCGTCGTTGTCCTCGCCCCGCCCGGCCCCGCGAGTGCCGGCGCCGACGCGCTGCATGACGACCTCCTCGACGACACCGGCGCATGAGCACCATCGACATCACCATCACCGCCGACGGCCTCGACGACCTGCGCGCCGACGCCGAGGCGCTGGGAATCTCCGTCGAAGAGTTCGAGCGCGCTGCGAAGAAAGCCATCACGACCACCACGCGCACGCTTCACCGCCTCGGCCTCTCGCGCCTTGCGAAGATCACCGGAGCCAAGTCCGCATCGCTCCGCAAACACCACCGCGTTTCCATGCCGGCGAAAGGCGCGCTCGGCGTCATCTGGTTCGGGCTCGATCCTGTTTCGCTCTCTGCCTTTCCGGCGTCCGCGATTCGCAAGGTACCGAAGGGATTCCGTATCAAGAAAATCGGCTCGACGGTCTGGCAACGCCCGCCGAAGCGCGGCGACATCACGGCCAATGTTCCCGCAGATCACACCGGCCGCGTCTATTCTTTCGGTGGCAATTCCGGCGGGCAGGTATCCACCGCAGCCCTTGAGAAATCCCCCGGGCTCCGCCGCCGGGCCCGCAACACAAGCCCCGACGCCCTCCTCAAGATCTATCGCCGCATCAAGGCCGAAGGACTCGACGCCGTTGACCAACTCGGCGACGAGGCCGACGCCCTCCTCGAAAAGAACTTCCGCCGCGAACTCGATCAGGTCATCCGCCGCAAACGCTACGCCAAAAAATGAGCACGCCCGCCGACACCAACATCAAACTCCTGCCGCTCCTCGATGCCATCAACGCCCACATCAAGGGTAAGTTTTCGGCGCTGCACGTCGCCGACCACGAGCGTTTCACGAAAGACACACCGCGCCCCGCCGCGCTCACGGAGATTGCCGACATCGCCGTCCTCGATCCCACCGGCGACGACGGCACCGAACGCCTTTGCATCACCCTCTCGTTTTCCACCTTCGTCATTTACAAGGGCATCGGCGACGAGCGGGAAAACCGCATCGCCGTCCGCGCCCTCGCTCTCCGCATCGCGCACCATCTCCGCAAAAATCCGCTCGCCGGCCAGCCCGTCAGCCAGCCCGTCGTCACTGACATCGCTACCGACTACCTCGCGGCTGATGGGGACAACGCCAACGGACGCAACAACGCATCCCTCGTCGAGTGCCAGCGCATCGACTGGTCGGTCGATGGCTACGTTGGCGAGGACCTCTGGACGGATGAAATCATTGGCGAAACCCTCGTGTTCGGAGAGCCGCAAATCACCGACGAATACTTTGACCGCCTCTCGCCATGAGCCGGATACTGACCGACGCCATCCGCCGCATCACCGAGCTTGAGCGCCGCCAGGCGAACATGCTGCGCGTCGGCACCGTCGCGCAACTCAGTGCCGATCCGCCCCGCGTCCGCGTCAAGATCGGCCTGCTCCTCACCACTTGGCTCCGCTGGCTCACATATCGCGCCGGCAACGTCCGCACCTGGTCCGCGCCGACGATCGGCGAGCAAGTCCTCGTGCTGGCGCCGACCGGCGACCTTGCGCAGGCGGTAGTGCTCCCCGCGCTCAACCAGGACGATTACCCCGCGCCCGGAGACAACCCCGCCGAGACCGTCGCCGTTTTCCCCGGCGGGCTCCGCATCCGGACCCTTGCCGACGGCTCCGCCGTCATCGACGCAGCCGCGCTCACCCTCAAGGCCGGGCAAGTCACCATCGACGCACCCGTCTCCACGACCTCGACAATCACCAGCGCCGGCGACCACGTGGCCGGCGGCATCAGCCTGATCCAGCACACGCACGGCGGTGTGGATCGGGGCAGCTCACAGACCGACCCGCCCTCCTGAAAAAGACTCGCGCTCCGTCGCCGCCGCCGATTGGCTCCCGCATGGCCGTGACAAGCCAACCAAAACAAAGGCGCGAATCGCCCTATGCCGGGCGGCGGAGGGCGGCTCGTCTGCCGCCCAATTGTCACCCGTCGCTTGGCATAGGGTCTTAACCAGTGCGGACATGGGCCGTGACAAGCCTGCCCCGCACACACCCACCACAGACGATGACACAGAAAACGCCCGGCGATAAAGCCACGGACAGCGAAATCCCCAACCCCGCGACGGACATCGACGGCATGGCGCGAGCCCTCGCGCATGCGCTCAAGACCGAGCCGGTGTCGGACGACTTGCCGCCTCCGGACGCCAGCCGCGAACCAGCGCGGCCCCAGGCTGATTGAGCCTTTCGCGCGCGCCACCGCGCACTCCCCGCACAAGACCCCGGACGCCGCGCCCGGTAACGTGTCGCCATGCGCGGCACAGACCAACAGACAGGCAAGGCCATCGACGGCATCGCCCATCTCCGGCAGTCGATTCGGGACATCCTGACGACGCCGCTCGGCTCACGTGTCATGCGTCGGGACTACGGATCCCGCCTCTTTGAGCTTCTCGACGCGCCCGTTACGCCGGCATTGCTCGCGCCCGTAACCGCTGCCGTTGCCGAAGCCCTCGCCAAATGGGAGCCGCGTTTCGCCCTCGAAAGCGTCGGCATCAATTCCGGCGCCACCACCCCCGCCGCCGGTCGCCTCGTGCTCACCCTGAAAGGTCGCCACCTCCCCGACGGCCATCCGCTCACCCTGGAAGGAGTCGCCACCGCATGAGCGGCATCATCGACATTTCCGGACTCCCCGCGCCGGCCGTCGTCGAGACGCTGTCCTTTGACGCAATTCTCGCCGAGATGATTGCGGATCTTCGCGCCCGCGACCCCGCCTTTACCGCTCTCGTCGAGTCCGACCCCGCCTACAAAATTGTCGAAGTTTGCGCCTACCGCGAACTCCTGATCCGCGCCCGCGTCAACGACGCCGCCAAGGCCGTCATGCTCGCCTACGCGACCGGCGCCGACCTCGACAACCTCGCGGCAAATTACGGCGTCATCCGCAAGGTCGTCACGCCCGCCGACCCCGAGGCGCTTCCGCCGGCCGAGGCCGTGATGGAGACCGACGCCGATCTTCGCCGCCGCGCCCTGCTTTCCCTCGATGGCCTTTCCACCGCGGGCCCGACGGGTGCCTACAAGTTCCACGCCCTCAGCGTGGCCGGCGTCCGCGATGCCTCCGTTTCGTCGTCCGCGCCCGGCGTCGTTGACGTGTATATCCTTTCCACCGCTGGCGACGGCGAGCCATCCACCGAACTCCTCGATGCCGTGCAAGCCGCCCTCACCGCCGAGGACGTGCGCCCGCTGACCGACAACGTCGTCGTCAACCCTCCCGAGATCATCGAGTACACCGTTGCGGCTACCCTCACCACCTTTGCCGGTCCCGATGTCGCCGTCGTTCTCGCCGCCGCGCAGGCCGCCGTCGGGAAATACGTTTCGGAAAACTTCCGCCTCGGACGCTCGATCACGCTCTCCGGGCTCTACGCCGCGCTCCACCAGTCCGGCGTGCAGCGCGCTGACCTCGTCTCGCCCGCCGCCAACATCATCTGTCCTGCCGGACATGCCGCCCGCTGTAACGGCATCAGCATTACACACGGAGGGACCGAGACATGAGCACGACTGCCGCCGATCCCACCGCCCTCCTCCCGCCAAACTCCACTCCCCAGGAGCGCGCCATCTCCTTTGCCACCGAGCGCGCCGCCACCATTCCCGTTCCCAACCGCACACTCTGGAATCCCTGGACCTGCCCCGCCGACACCCTGCCCTGGCTTGCGTGGTCACTCGACGTGAAGGACTGGGACAGCGCATGGACCGAGCGCCAGAAGCGCGCCGCCATCGCCGCCTCTGTCGAAGTCCATCGCCGCGCCGGCACCGTCGGCGCGCTCCGCCGCGCCCTCTCCGCCATCGGCTACGAAGTCGCCATCAACGAAGCCACCGGCCAGCCCTACACCTTCGATCTGGAAGTCGAGGTGGGTGACAGAGGTATGGACGCCGAGACCTTCGACGAAGCCGAGCGCATCGCCCTCGCCAACAAAAACGCCCGCTCCCACCTCCGCGCCGTGCGGGCCATCCTCCGCAGCAACGGACGGCTCACCCTCGCCGCCGCCGCCAACAGCGGTGTCAACACCGCCGTCCTCCCCGCATGGCGTCGCACCCCGGCACTCGCCGAGGCGCTCCTCATCGTCGCCGCCGCCGCGCATGACATCGACACCGTCACGATGCTCGCGCCCGAAACCAACGTCACCGCCCTGGAGTGGGAGGCCGTCATCGCCCTCGGCATCGCCCCTCACGTCACCGCCCACCTCACCGCCTGAACCATCATGGTCCTCGAAACCATCGTTACCAATATCGGCCTCGCAAAGATTGCCTCCGCCATCGCCAACGGCGTCACCGTCAACCTCGCCGCCATCGCGCTCGGTGATGGGGGGGGCAACCCCGTCACCCCGTCGCAAACTGCCACGGAGCTTGTCCGCGAAGTCTGGCGTGGCGGGCTTACGAACCTCACCAACGATCCGAACAACCCGGACCGCTACGTCGTCGCCGAAACCATCGTGCCGACCGACGTTGGCGGGTGGGCGGTGCGCGAGGTGGGCGTGTTCGACGACTCCGGCGCGCTCATCGCCGTCGGCAACTTCCCCGACACCTACAAGCCGCTCCCCACCGAGGGAGCCGCCCGCGACCTCGTCGTCCGCATTTACCTCGCCGTTTCCTCGACCTCCGCCGTCGAACTCCGGATCGATCCCGCCATCGTCCTTGCCTCCCGCCAATGGGTGACGGACAACTTCACCGTCGGCGCCCAAATTCCCGGCGGCAACACCGGTTACGTCCTCCGTAAAAAGTCCAACGCCGACGGCGATTTTGAATGGGTGGATATTGCCAGCGGCACCACGATCCTTGTCGCGCCCCGCGAGGAAGTGCAAACCTTGGTTGCCGGGCAAACGGTCGTCACCCTCGCCGTTTGCACGACCGAAGGCGTCGCCATTTACCTTGACGGCGTCCGACTGCGCGGTCCGGCCGTAGCCGATCCGCAATTCAGTATCCAGGACGATACTACCCTGACACTCGCCACGCCTGCCACCGCCGGCCAGAAGCTCCACGCCGCGCAGAACGAACCTGCTAGCGAACTCGACTACCTCCGCGGGGTCAACAATCTCGGCGAGATCAAAGCGGCCGGCGCTCCGGCACAACAGAAGGCGCTCGAAAACCTCGGTCTCCCCAACACGCTTGGAAACCTTGCGAAGGCTGTCGGCGAATTGCTGATGCCCGTCGGGCACATTTACGTCACCGTCAACAACACCAACCCGGCTGCTCTGCTCGGCTTCGGCACGTGGGCCCGATGGGGTGAAGGACGCTCCCTGACCGGCTTCTCGACGAGCGACGCCGATTTCAACGCTGTCGAGAAAACCGGTGGCAACAAGACCGTCACCCTGACCGTCGCGCAACTGCCCGCCCACACGCACAACAACGCCGCGCAAACGATCACGACCACCAGCGCTGGCGCGCACACGCACGCGACCAATTCAGTTACCGTTACGACTACCAATGCGGGCAGTCATACCCATGCCATTTGGGGAAACTCATCGGCGGGAGAAACCTCCAGTGCATACGGCTTTGCCAACACCAACGCAGACCGCCCGATTACCGGCGACAATACGGGTGCGGCATGGTTCACCCAAAATGGTTTTGGCACACAACTGATCCAGACCGCCGGAGGGCACACGCATACCGTCACCATCCCCGCTCTCACGGCGGCCAGTGCCGGCGCGCACACGCATACTGTCACCGTCGAGGCCAAGGCCACCACCAGCGTCGGCAGCAACTCCCCGGTCAACATTCTGCAACCCTACATCGTCGCGCACCTCTGGAAACGCACCGCATGAGCTACGCCCTCCAACTCACCGACGCCGGCCTCGCCAAACTCGCCACTGTCCTCGACGGACAGCGCCTCATGCTGTCTCAGATTGCCGTGGGCAGTGGAGTCACCGAAACGCCCGCCGCGCTCGCTGCCCTCGTGCACGAGGAATACCGGACCGACATTACCAGCCGCACGCCGGTTGCCGGCGGCATCCGCGTTTCGGTCGTCCTCCCGGAAAACGTCGGTGGCTTCCTCGTGCGCGAGATCGGCCTCATCGACATCGACGGCCTCCTCATCGCCTACGGCGCCTGCCCTGCCTTTCCCAAATCGGGCGCGGGCGATGGCTACGCTTCCGCCGTCACGCTCGCGCTGACCCTCCTCCTCACTACCGCGCAGACCGTGCAGGTAAACATCCTGCCCTACGCATCGCTCGGTATTGGCGATGTCGCTACGAAGGTTCCCGACCTCGGCGCCTACCGCATCAAGACCGACGAGACCGGCAGCTACTACCAGCTAAAGAACGGCACGACGGGAGCCTTTCATACTCTCTACATCACCGGAGCCGCCGGAGCGGAGCAACTCGCCTTCGGCCCTGCCGATAACACCGCCTTGCCGACGTCGCCAACCGCGCTCGTCACCCGCGACCCGCAGGGCGGCACCTACCGATTCCGTCAGACCCTCGACGGTGGAGTCGTCTACCAGATCAAGAATATCACCACCGGAAAGTTTCACACGATTTACGTCTCCGGAAATGCCGGAGCCGAAACCCTCACCTTTGGACCTGCCGAAGACTGACCATGCACACGCTCGCCCGAATCCTCGCCTTCATTCTTCCGTTCGCCGCCGCCGCGCAGACGCTGCCGCCGCCGTCGTTCGTGACCGTTACCACCAATCCCGACGGCACGCTTCGGGCTCCGGCCGACTTCTGGACGGCCAACGAGGCCGCGATTGTCGCCGCGCTCGACGGCGCCTTCGTGCAGGGCTGGGCGGACCTGCCGGGAATGCGCACGAGTGCTTCCGTCCCGTCCGCAATCCCGTTCAGCAATGGGGATGAAACCGTTTACCTCACAGCGCCGGGCATCAGCATCGGCGGATACCCGAGCATCAGTCTCCCCTTCGACGCCGGCACGCTCGTCATTGGTTCCCGCACCATCAGTGCCAGCGGTCTCGCCACCGGCGGCGGCAATCTCACAGCCAACCGCACGATCACTGTGACGGCTGCGAGCAATGCCGAGGCGACGGCCGGCACAGCCACCAACCGGGCCATGACGCCGGCCTCAACCCGTGCCGCCATCGACGGGCGCCCGCAATACGCGAAGGTAACGATCCAGATGCCGGAAGGGTTTACCGATGCCGAATTGAAGCTCGCCACGGACAACTACGCCTCGGGCACGCTGACCGTGTATATCCACACACCCGACCTCTCCGGTAGCCTGGTGTCCGGGCAGGTCATTCCGGTCGGAACGAAGATTTACTACACGTGCACCGGTGCGACGGCGGGCGGGGACACTCGCAAGATTCGCGCCCTGCCGCTCACCGATTCCGGCGGCGTCGGCAACAAGATCGATGCCAGCGGGCGCGTGGGCAGCATTACGTTTTACATCCCGGTCACAGCCACGATCAAGCCCACGGCTACAAACCTGTCGTGGACGTACAACCTCATGACCTACGCCGCGCATGAGCAGGACAGCGCGGGGCATTCGCTCTGGCGCGAAGCGACCGCCGAATGGGTCTCGGTCGCACCGGCCTACTGACTTTCCGTAACCACTTTCCGCATACGTGCGGATTACTGAAAAACCAACCACACATCACCATGAAGAAATTCATCCTCATTATCTCGGCTCTCGCCTTTGCGAGCGGCCTTTTCGCCGCCTCTCCGGCCGAAACCGGGCAGGCGCTCTATACCGCCTGCAATGACCTGTATGCTGCCAACTCGGCTCGCCTCAAGATTGCCACCGCCAGCGGCGACAAGGCCGCCATTGCGCAGGCCAAGGCCGACAACACCGCTGCCAGCGCGGCTTTCCGCACGGAGAACCTCGCGTCGGTGCAGTCGCTTCTGTCCGACATCGATGCCATCGCCACGGTCAACCCGAACGTTGCGACCTGGGCCATCAAGTTTTCGCTCAACGCGAAGAACATTGACCCGGCCACGGGCAAGACCCTTCCCGTGTTCGACCAGGACGCCGATGACGCCGGGCTCGCCCGCAAGCTCCTCACCATCGGCACCGGCGGCCAGTCGTATTACTATTATCAGTACTACGCCACCGCCGATGAACTGAACGCGCTGGATGGTAGTGGGACTGGCGGCATCTACCTTGCCGGCATCCGCCGCGCCAAGGCGCTGGGCATCCTCGCCGACTTCGCGCCGGTCTGGAATGCCAAGCACCTGGGTCAAGGCATTGTCGAATCGGCTTTCGTCAAGTGGTTTAATGGCCACGCAAAGAAGATCGCCGACACCAACAAGGGTGCAGCCATCGACTTGCTCGCCAAAGAGCAGACCGCCGTTTCGCTTCTGCCGAACCAGACTGCCGCCACGAACAAGCGCATTGATGACCTGCGCAAGCAGATCGCTCTCCTCAAGGAGGTCAAATAAGCCATGCGCAACAACCCGCTTGTCCATCTCCTGGGCGTTGCCCTGCTCTTCGTCACGGCGGCGGGTGTTGCGCTCGCCGTCCTTCCGCCGGCCGGCGCGGATAACGAGGCCGACCTCGATGCCATCTTTGGCACCGACGCCGAGCTTTCCGCGCCCGTCGAGATCCCGGATAACGACGAACCCGAGTGGAAGCCGGTCGAGCCGCTGGTATTGCCGCCCGCGGTTGCGCCGATCGACCTGCAAAAACTGCCCACGCTGGAGCTTCGCCGGTTCGCCGCGAGCCTCTCGCCGGTGCAGTTGACCGCGCTCGGCACGGCCATTGCGCAGGCTGCTTACGGCGAGGTAATCACCCCGCAAGGTCTGGTTGTCCTGACACCGCCCTTGCGGGGCACTCCGCTGGAGTCCTTGGCGTCCTGGCTTCGCATCATGTCCGCCGCCGGCATTACCGAGTTGCCTTTATGGGCTTCCGGCACGCCTGCCTGGGTGCGCTGGCGGCAACTGTCGGCGTCTCCCCTCACCACCGAAGCCGAATGGATCGGCTTCTATCGTTCGCTGAAAACGTAGCGGCTCATCCGTGAGTCACAAAACCCGTAGCGTCTCACAAATCGAGAAATCTGAGGCACAAATTTCCGAATCCTGACCATGATCACCGCGCAGCAACTCCACGACCAGACGCGCGCCGTCTTCCCGAATGCGCAAGTCAGCGTGCTGGATGCGTCCTATGATCCCGTGCCGCTCGATGGCACGGGGCAATTCTTCGGCGAACTGGAAGACATGCTGAACAAGGTATGCGGGGATGCGTGGAAGGATTATTACGACTGCGACAACTTCGCCCTCGCCGCCGTCTTCCTCGGCGCATGGAAACACTACCGCGCACGCCTCCTCAATCTCGGTTCCGGGCAAGGCTGCCCTATCGGCATTCTCTGCTACCGAACCGATCCGGCCAACCCGGCCACCGGCCACGCCGTCAACGTCGTCTATACCGACCGCGGCTTGTTCGTCTTCGAGCCGCAGCGCCGGGAGTTTTTCAGCCTCTCACAAGCCCAAAAGGATTCCGCATGGCTCGTTTACTACACCTGATCGCCGCTCTCGCGGCCATCGTCACTCTCGCCGGGTGCGTATCCACGCAACCGGCACACACCGAAACACCCGCTCCCGTCGTCACGCCACAACACGGGGACGGGTTCAACCCGCAGCCGTGGCACTATCGCTAACATGAAAATCCTCACGGAAGGACACAGATACGAACTCGCGAACTTCGAGAAAAAGGACGCTCCCGGCCAGGTGATTCAGTTCATCGAAAAGGTTCCGGAGTCTCCGGGTTCCGCAACCCTCGTCACCGTCAATGACGGGACTACCAATGAGGAGTTGGCGCGTGTCCTTATCAACCGCATCCAGCACCTCAACGGCAAATTCCCCTGCCGCGAAAACGCCATCGCCATCACGCACTTCGAGACGGGGTTGATGTGGCTCGAAAAGCGCACGGCGGACCGCGTGGCTCGCAACGTCGAAGGCAAGGCCACGACCTAACCACTTCCCGCCGCTTCGGCAGCATAACGTAACCGAAATCCAAACACCAACACCATGAAAAAGCTACTCGTGTTCCTCGGGCTGTTCGCCCTCCTCCTCAACATGCTTGCTGCCTCTGCCTTCGCGCAGGAAGCCGCTAGCGCCGCCAATGCTCTTATCCAGAGCCTGCCGGAGAACGTGCAGGGCATCGCCGCCAGCGTCCTCGCCAAGGTGCCGGGATGGGTTTTCACGGCCCTGACAATCTACGGCACGGCCAGCCTCGCCTATCAGGCGCTTGTCGCCTGGTGGCACAAGCGCGTTGCCGACACGACCGAAACCACCGACGACGACTGGACCGACAAGCTCGAATCAGCGACCTGGTTCAAGATCCTCGACAAGATCTTTTACTTCGGCGGCTACATCGGTTCCGCGCTCGGCGGGAAGAAACTCTGACCGCAACCGCACATGGCAAAATTCCTCGCATTCCTGCTTGCCATCCTTCGGGCCATCCCGGCGCTTGTCGGCGTGGCCCAACGGGCGCGGGAGCGACAAGCCGACAGCCGCCGCAACGCCAAGAAAACCGCAGCCGATGAAGCCATTGACCGCCCTCCTCAGTCTTAGCCTTCTCTCCGGCTGTCTCTCCGGCTGCGTATCCGCGAAGCTGGACAACGGCGCACGCCTCATGCGCCGCCCGGATTTCGAAGCTGCCCGCCTTGCCGCGCCCGAATGGTGCCGGGACGCCCTCCATACCATCGCCGATCTCGAATACGAACTCGAACGCCAGTGAATACCTCCAGCATTACTGAAAAAACTCCCGTCAAACTGCCTGCCGGCGTCTGGCTCGCTCTCGTCGTGACCGTCGGCGGGGCGTTCTCTTCTTTCGCCGTGGCTCAATACCAGATCTCCGAGCACGGACGGCGCATCAACACGCTGGAAGAGCAGGTGCAAAACTCCCGCGAACTGCTCCTGCGCATCGACGAGCGCACCGCCGAAATCAAACGGCAACTCGACCGCATGACAAAATAACCGTCTCGCACACAAGCCGCACAAGACCCTTTCCCGATCACACGCTAACCTCTCCGCAAAACTCATGAGCACCACGTTTCTCCACGGCGTCGAAGTCCTCGAAGTCACCAACGGCCCCCGCGCCATCCGCACCGTCAGAACCTCCGTCATCGGCATCGTCGGCACCGCTCCCGAGGCCGACGCCGCTGCCTTCCCGCTTAACCGCCCCGTGCTCATCGCCGCGTCCCGCCGCGAAGCCGCCCTGCTCGGCGAGACCGGCACGCTCCCCGCCGCGCTTGACGACATCTTCGACCAGGTCGGCGCCGTCGTCATTGTCGTCCGCGTCGCCGAAGGCGAAGGCGCCACCCCCGCTGAAATCGCCGCCGCCACCCTCACCAACATCATCGGCGACGTCACCCCCGACGGCTCGACCGGCATCCAGTGCCTAGTCGATGCCGAGTCCGTCGTCGGCTTCTCCCCGCGCATCCTCATCGCTCCTGGCTTTACGAATACAAAAGCCTGCGCCGACGAACTCCTCTCCGTCGCCGACCGCCTCCGCGCCGTCGTCCCGATCGACGGGCCCAACACCACCGATGAAGCCGCCATCACCTACGCCGGCGACTTCGGCAACGCCCGCGCCTACCTCGTCGATCCCGCCGTCAAGGTGTTCGCCGACGGCGTCGAAGTCGTCCGCCCCAACTCCGCCCGCGTCGCCGGCCTCATCGCCAAGTCTGACAACGACCGCGGCTTCTGGTGGTCCCCCTCCAACCAGGAAATCCTCGGCATCACCGGCACCGCCCGCCCCGTCGATTTCCTCCTCGGCGATCCCAACTCCCGCGCCAACCTCCTCAACGAGCAAAACGTCGCCACCATCATCCGGCAGGACGGCTTCCGCCTGTGGGGCAACCGCACCCTCTCCAGCGATCCGCAGTTCGCCTTCCTCTCCACGCGCCGCACCGCCGACGTTATCGCCGACTCGATCCAGCGCGCCCACCTGTGGGCCGTTGACCGCCCCGTCACGCGCCAGCTTTGCGAGTCCATCGCCGACGGCGTCAACAGCTACCTGCGCTCCCTCGTCGCAATGGGCGCCATCCTCGGCGGCGAGTGCTGGTATGACCGTGCCGACAACGAAAACAACGACCTCGCGCAGGGCGTCATCCGGTTCCGCTACAAGTTCACGCCGCCTCCGCCCGCCGAGCACATCGCCTTCTACGCCGAGACCGTCGAGGACTACTACGACGTTATCTTCGCTAGCAGCTAATCCGCAACCTGCACCGCCAACCCGCACCGCCAACGTAACAGAAACAAGGATACCGCATCATGGCCGCCGCCGACAACATCCTCAAAAACTTCAACCTCTTCGTCGAGTCTGTCGGCTATGCCGGCAACATCGACGAAATGCAGCTTCCCAACCTCACCCTCAAGACCGAGGAATACCGTGCAGCCGGCATGGACGCCCCGCTCGATATTGACCAGGGCATGGAGAAGCTCGAAGCCTCCGGCACCCTCTCCAAGGTTGACGAGGGAATCCTCGCCACCTTCGGCAAGAGCATCAACCTGACCGCCCGTGGCGCCCTCCAGTCCCTCGGAGACACCGTTACGGCCGTCGAGGTCAAAATGACCGGCCTCGTCAAGGCGCACGAACACGGAGCCTGGAAGCCCGGCGAGAAGGCGACGGTCAAATTCACGGCCACGCTCTCGTATTACAAATACACGCAAGGCGGGCGCGTCGTCCACGAGATCGACGTCCCCAACATGAAGCGGATCGTCAACGGCGTTGACCAGCTTGCCGAGCAGCGCCGGGCCCTCGGCATGTAAAATCTTTCAGTGCCTGCCAAGCCTATCAACGATGCTCAAATAGGCGGGCCCCTTTAGCAGGGTAGAGTAACGGTAGCTCGCCGCGCTCATAACGCGGAATGTGCGGGTTCGATTCCCGCTCCTGCTCCCATTTCTGGAATTCGTATCAATCCACCATGACAACCATCAAGCTCAAGCATCCCTTCAAAAAGGCCGACGGCACCGAATGCAGCGAAGTCACCATTCGCCGGCCCCTCGTGCGCGACCTGCGCATCATGCACAACAGCGGAGGCACTGACTTCGACAAGGAGGCGCGTCTTGCCGGCAATCTTGCCGAGCTCTCCCCCGAAGACATTGACCGCATGGACGGCGCCGACTTCCTCGAAGTCTCGAAGGCCGCGGCGGGTTTTATCTCCCCCCGCGCCACGACCTGACGCGGGGCATCATCGCGCTCGCCCACTCCACCGGCTGGCCGCTATCGGAAATCGATCGCCTCGATTTCGAGGAATTTGTAGAATTTCTCCAGGCAGCCATCGACCTCAGCAAGTCTGCCGCCCACTGATTGGCGCCCCGCCTGTCGTCCTTGACGGGCGGGGCATTTTGTTGCAGGCTCCCGGCATGATCGAGGCACTCAAAACATTCGCCACCGTCCTGCTTGCGGGGGTGCTGTTTGTCATTGAGCACCCTGTTGCAGCCTTCGTTACCCTCCTGGTTGCCGGTCTGACCTTCCTGCTTTTTGCGGGTGCGCTCGTCGCCATACTGGAAGCGGCCGGCATCACGCTTTCCTTCCTCTGACGCTCTTGCCGGGTCACACCCTCCGCACAAGACCCCGTCTGTCTGCTGCGCTAGAGTCGCGGCATGGCATCCACCGGAACCGCAGTCACCCTCACGCTTGGCGCCGCGCTCGGCGCAGGCTGGGCATCCACGATGGGCAAGGCCAAGGGCGATATCAGCGGACTCGGCGGCATCGTCGAAAAGACCAGGGCACAGCAACAGGGACTTGGCCTTCCCGATTTCGGAGAGCACGAGAAAAACACTACAGCTCTCGCCGACGCCAAGCTGGCCCTCGACAAATACCGGGATACGTTAGATTCGACTCGCGCCGCCAAGCATTTTGAGGAATCCGAAAAGGCGCTCCTTGCGTTCGAGGAGAAAATGGCCGGCGTCACATTCCGCACCAAGGAGCAAACCGACGCCCAGGCGCGCCTCATGATCCAGTACGAGTCGTCCAGAAGGGCGATGGAGAGCGCGGCGGCTCCGACCGAGGAGCAGGCCGCCATTCTGGCCCGCCTCACCAAACAGCATGACCAGGCGGAGAAGACTTACAGAAGGTCGGAGAAGGCGATAAAGGACCGCACCATTGCCCTCAAGGCCGAGGGCAAGGATGTCGCCGCCCTCACCGCGGAGCATAAGCGGCTTGGCGAGGTTTTGCAGCGCCAGCTTGCATTCAGTAATGCCTGGAAAGATACGAAAACAAGGGCCATTGACCTGGGGAAGACAGTCCTTGCAGGCGCCGGCATCATTTCCGCCGCCACGACCGCCTCATACAAGTTCGTCAACGCAACCGCCGCCGAGGGTGAAGCCATCAATCAAGCCTCCTCCCGCCTCGGCATGTCGGTTTCCGCCTTGCAGGAATTTCGCTTCGCCGCTGAACAGTCCAGCATGGGGGCGGAAAAATTCGAGGGCGGGCTCGATAAACTCAGCCAGGGACTCGACGACGCGCTCATTAAAAAAAGCGGCCCTGCGCACGACGCCCTTACCCGCATGGGTCTTGACATGCGTGTCCTCGCCACCATGCCTGCCGACGAACGGCTGGCGGCGATTTCCGACGCCCTTGCCAGCATCGCCGACACCGACACGCGCGCCAGCCTGTCGTCGGACCTGTTCGGCAAAGACGCCGGGCGCGGCTTCAACACCATGCTCTCGGGCGGGCGCAAGGCCATCGAGCAGATGCGCCAGCAAGCTCGCGAATCCGGCGCGGTTTGGGATACCGGCGGCGCCGAGGAATACCAAAGCTCGCTTGGTGCCCTGCGCACCTCATGGGCCAGCCTCGGGCGGGTCATCGGCACCACGCTCATGCCCGCCTTTACCAAGCTCAACACCACGCTGCGCAACGTCATCATTGGCAACGGCGGGGCGGTCGGCAAGTCCATCGGCGCTCTCGCCAACGCACTCAGCGGGCTCGCTCCGCTTGTCGGAGGCATTGCCCGCGTGGCGGGCTTCCTGTTCGGCCTGATCGGCAAGGCCCCCTGGCTGGTCAACACCCTTGTCTTTGCCCTTGGCGTGCTCGGCTATACCATGCTTGCGCTCAAATTCGGCACGATGATTACCAGCGTCATCAGCCTCGGGCGGACGTTCCTCGGCGTCATCCCGCTCATCACCGGATTCAACGTCGCGCTCACGGCCAACCCCATCGGCGTCGTTGTAGTTGCCATCGGGCTACTTGTTGCCGGCATCTATGCCCTGTGGAAAAACTGGAGCGCCATCAACACATGGTTCGACGATCATCCGATTTTCGACGGCATTCTCCGTGTCATTTTCCCGCTCTTCGGCGTCTTCCGGCTCCTCCGTCGTCATTGGGAACCGATCAAGGCATTCTCCGTCGCAATCACCAGCGCCGTTGCGTCCGCATGGTCGTGGCTGTGGGACGGGCTCAAAACCAACATCTCCATCGCATGGGACTTTCTCAAGGCGATCTTTTCGTGGTCTCCACTTGGCCTCGTCATTCGTGCCTACGGCGCGATGTTCAAATGGCTCGAAGAGAAGTTTGGCATTTTCACAAAAATCGGCGGTGCCATCAAGACACTCTTCCGCATGTCCGGGTTTGGCAGGGCCGAAGAGGAGGTCGCCCGGGACCCTGCCCGCCCCGCTGGATCCGGATCGATCCCGCCATCAGGCACCATTCCCCGCCTCCCCGACGTGACTCCAATCATGCGGCAGACCGGCGACAAGACTGTCCATAGCAGCGTCAGCGTCAGCGTGCAGCAGCAGCCCGGCGAAGACCAGGATTCACTTGTCCGTCGTGTTGTCGCCGCCATTGACCAGCAACAATCCGCCCTCCTCGACGGCGCGCTCGCCGATCCCGCCTGATCATGCCTACGCCCATCCTCGCCCTCGGCACCTTCACCTTTTCGACCTCGACGGCCGCCTTCGACACCTTGCAGCGAGTCAGCGGATGGGAATGGGCCGAACAAAAGCGCGTTGGCGCGTCACCGATACTCCAATACACCGGCCCCGAGGCCGAGACCATCACGCTCCCCGGCACCGTTTTCCCGCTCCACGCGGGCGCCGGACTCGACCAACTCGACAAGCTCCGGGCCCTCGCCGCGAAGGGCGAGCCGCAAGCCCTCGCCGACGGCCAGGGGCGGTCACTCGGGCGGTGGGTGATTACGAGCATCACCGAGGATCAGTCAAACCACCTTCCCGGCGGCGCTCCTCGCAAGCAGACATTCACCATCAGCATCACCCGCTACCATGATGACCAGTGACCCGCGCACCCTCACGACCACGGAGGGCGACACCATCGACGAGATTTGCCAACTCCACTACGGCACCACGGCCGGTGTCACGGAAACGGTCATCGAGGCCAACCCGCACCTGCTCAACTACCCGCCGCGCCTGCCGGCCGGCCTGACGATCACGCTCCCCGCCATCCCCGCCGAGCCGCAGCGACATCGCCGCCTCTGGTGACATCCCAATTTCATCCCAGGAAACTCAAAGTTAGGACATGACGCCCACCTTCCGCCTGCTCGCTGACGCGCTCGACATCACCGACCGCATCCTTCCCCACCTCATTAGCCTGACCCTGACCGACAACGCCGGCGTCCAGGCCGACAGCCTGACCCTCGTGCTGGCCGACGCCGCCAAGGCGACCGTCATCCCCGAGCCTGACACCATCCTCCGTCTCTCCCTTGGCTTCAAGGGTCACCCGCCGCGCGATATGGGCAGCTATTCCCTCGACGAGGTAAAATGGTCCGACCCCCCGGCGCAGTTCAGCCTGACGGCCCGGACGGCATCGCACAGTGACCAAGGCACACCCGGCGACCTTGCCCCGATGCAGACCAAGAAAAGCCGGAGTTGGGAGGCCGGCACGAAGCTGACCGACATGGTCGCCAGGATCGCCGCCGAGCATAACCTCAAGCCCCGGGTTGGCGCCTCGCTGCGAGCCGTTGTCCTGCCCCACATCGACCAGACCGACGAAACCGACCTCAACCTTTTGCAGCGCATCGTTACCGACAGGGGAGGGTGGGTGAAGATTGCCTACGGCGAGATCGCGCTCGTGACCGCTGCCGACGCCCAGGCCGCCGCAAAGGCTCCCGTGGATCCGACCGCGCCGCCACCCCTGACCATCCGGCCCGGCGGCTATACCCGCATCGACTGGACCAACAAAAAGCGCCAGATCTACAAGCGCGTGGTGGCCGTCTGGCGCGATGCCGACGCCGCCACCGACCGTGAGGTTGTGGCCGGCGACCTCGATCCCACTGCACCGACCGACCGACTCCGGACGCCCTATCCAGACGAAGCGACGGCAATCACCGCGGCCCGCTCCCGCCTCGATGCCGTCTTGCGCGACGGGAAGACGCTCAACGTGACGCTACCCGCGCCGGAGGACATGAGCCCGAGCGCCGATGCGCCGGTCGTCATCGCCGGCGTTGCCGCGCAAATTGATGGGCAGTGGATGCCGAAAACCGTGACCTGGAATCTTTCGCGCAGCGGCCTTTCGGTGACGATCCAGTGCGAGACGAGCGGGTGACGGTTGCCAATTTTCCTCGTTTTTGCTGGCAACCCGGTTGCCAGCCGGTCGCCCGGACTTTCGTAAGTGCTTGGGTATTAAGTGGAGCCGATGGTCGGAGTCGAACCGACGACCAGCGGTTTACGATACCGCTGCTCTACCACTGAGCTACATCGGCCTTGGTGAGGAACTGCGGAACAAACTCGCACGCCACACAAGCGCAAGCTTCATTTTCCCGCTCCGTTTCTCCCGTTCTGTCTCACACCACCGTTTTCTCTCCGTCCGTGCCACTTTCCACCGATCTTTTCGATTACCACCTGCCCGCGCATCTCGTCGCGCAAACCCCGGCTGCCCGCCGCGATGCCTCGCGCCTCATGGTCGTGGATCGCGCCGCCCGCTCGGTGACACACGCGCATTTCTCCGACCTGACGCGATGGCTGCGCGCAGGCGATATTCTCTTCCGCAACAACGCCGCCGTGCTGCCCGCCCGTCTCCATGCCCGGCGCCCTACCGGCGGAGCCGTCGAGTGCCTGTTGCTGCGCCCCGAACCGGCGCGCGGCGACAATGTCTGGTGGTGTCTCGTCCGTCCGGGCAAAAAACTGCCCGTCGGCGGCATCTTTGCCCATGGCGCCGATTTTTCGGCCGTCGTTCTGGAAAAGGATGCGGAGGGCGCGGCGCTGGTCCGGTTCGACGTGCCGGCGGCATCGGGCGAGGGCGCCGCCGGAGGCCGCTCCGGCGGCGGGTCCATTGTCGAGGTCGCCAACCGGCTCGGCGATGTGCCGCTGCCGCCCTACATCGAACGCGCCCGCGTGGAGGCGGAGGTGACGGACCCGGCGTTTTCCGCCGACGCCGCCGGGCGGCGGGCGCTGGACCTGGAGCGTTACCAGACCGTTTATGCCGACCGGGCAAGGCAGGTCGCCGTGGCCGCGCCGACCGCCGGGTTGCATTTTACGCCGGAGTTGCTCGCCGGGGTGGCGGGGCTCGGCGTCACCACGGCGGATGTCACGCTGCACGTCGGCTTGGGGACCTTCAAGCCCATCGCCACCGGCACGATCGAGGAGCATCCCATCCACCGCGAGATTTACGAGATGTCGCCGGCCACGCAGCAAGCCCTCCTCGCTCCGCGTGCAGGAAACAACGGCGGACGACGTATTGCCGTGGGCACGACAACCGTGCGCACCATTGAGGATTTTCTGGCCCGGCAACCGGTCTTGACGGGCGGCGCCGGCGATCAGGCCGGCCGGCAGGACAGCGCCGGACGCCGTCCGCATGTCGCCGAAGCCTCGATCTACATTTACCCGCCGCGTGTGTTTCGCGGCGTGGATGCGCTCATCACCAACTTCCACCAGCCGCGTTCGACGCTGATGTGCCTGGTGGCGGCGTTTCTGGCGCCGGGTTCGATGGACGGCATCGCCTGGTTGCGTGAGCTCTATGCGGAAGCCATTGCCCGCGAGTATCGCTTTTTCAGCTACGGCGATGCGATGCTGATCCTGTAACGGGGAAGCGCGGACGAGGAATCGATGCCGGTTCACTCGGCGCTTGCCCGGCCCCCAGCCCCGACCCCGCCCCGGGTCCGGCATCGGCAATGCCGGGTCTTATCGTACGTCCTGTGTCACGCTGACGACCTTGCCGTCCTTGAACGACACGCGGAAATACTCGCGGTCCACGCGCGGTCCATAGGAGGTGTAGTACGGGTACCACGCGCTGTAGTAGGAGTGATACCAGCCGCTGTAGAGCATCATGCCACCGGGGCCGGCATACGTGGTGTAGCTCCACGCCTCGCTGTCGCCGGTTTCGTCGGTGCGCAGCCATCTGCGGTCGGGTTCGCCGACGGCGAGCAACACCATCTCGGGCGTGAAGCCGAGGCCGACCTTGCCTTGCTTGATGAGTTCCTGCTGTTCCGCCGGCAGGCTCTCGAAGAGCGCGAGATTTTTTTCGATACGGCGTTGCGGCGAAGAGCAGCCGGCCAGGCCGAGAGCCACCAGCAGGACGACGAAGAGCGCGCCGGGCAGCAAAGGGAAAACAGGATGATGAATACGGCGTGACATGCCGACACTGTCCGCCATCGGCGAGTGCTTCGCAAGTGCGGGAGGAGCAGGATCGGCTGTTGCGGCTGAAAAAATCGGTGGCGACCAGGGCGGCATCCGCCATCCCGCGCTCCGCCGCTCGCCGCTCCGTTTTACCACGGTTGCGTTTTTTCGAGGCTGGGCGGCACGTGGCGCTCGACCACGAGCTGATCGCCCGCGTACACCCGCAACTGGATGCCGATGATCTCGTCGGCGATTTTCTCGCGCGGCTTTTTGCTATCCTTCCAGGCATAACCGGGTTTCAGCTTCTGCGAACCGAGCGGAATCGGGTTGGTGCGGAATTCGGTGGTCTTATAGGGCGGGAGCCCGGTGATTTCTTCCTGCCCTTCGGTCTTGCGGATGCCGCCTTCCGTGGCCTGGTTGGAAGAGCCGGTGTCATTCTGCACAAACACCCGGTATTTGGCCGTGAGCGAGAGGGGGGCGGCGGTCTTGTTGGTGATTTTTACCCGGTAGCCCGACTGCTCCAGGGTGAGGACGAGGCCGGGCCGGGTTTTTTCGTCCTTCTCGGTGCTGTAGGTCGAGCGGACCATCTCGACGGCGAGCGCGGTGGCCGGGAGCGCGGCCGGTCTGGCGGCCTCGTCGCGAATCCACTTCTGGTCGGCATCGCTCAGCGAGGAAAGTTGCAGGTCGAAGGTGATGCCGTCATCGCGCCGGATCTTCACGACGCCGTTTTCGAGCGACACGAATTCTGCCTGGATCGTGCGGCCTTGCCGGTCGGTAAACGTCCGCGTCGCGGCGGCGAGCGTTCCGGCCGTGCCGACGCCGGCAATCATGATGACGAGGAACAACCGGAAAAGGGCGGGCCGGGGGAGAAAGTTCATGACGGTTCCCATAAGTAAATGCGCAACCCGCCGGTGCAAGCCCGGATGCAGCCGATATGCCCTCTGCGGCAGGGGCATGCGTCAAGAACGGTTGCCCTTTTTCGCGGACGAGGCACGTTTGGCCCTTCCACTCTCATCATGGCTGAAACTACGGAATACGATCTCATTGTCATCGGCGGCGGCCCGGCGGGCTACGCAGGCGCGATTCGCGCCGGACAACTTGGCAAAAAGGTGGCGTGCATCGAACTCGAGCGCGCCGGCGGCACCTGCCTCAACTGGGGCTGTATCCCGACAAAGGCCCTCCTCAAGAGCGCCGAGCTTTACCAGAAAATGAAAAAGAGCGATGTCTACGGCATCACGGCCACGGACGTTTCGTTCGATTTCGAGAAAGTCATGAGCCGTTCGCGCGACGTCTCCGCGCAGATGGCCAAGGGCATCGAGTTCCTGTTCAAGAAAAACAAGGTCGATTATTTCATCGGCAAGGGCCACGTGCCCGCCGCCGGCATGGTCGAGATCACCGAGGGCGAGCACAAGGGGAAGTTCTTCAAGGCCAAAAACATCCTTATCGCCACCGGTTGCCGGATGCGCCGCATCCCGGGTCTCGATTACAGCGGGGACCGGGTGATGACTTCCCGCGAGGCGCTCGCCAACACGAAGCTGCCGAAATCGATCATCATCGTCGGCGCCGGCGCCATCGGCGTGGAGTTCGCCTATTTCTTCAACGCGCTCGGCACCAGGGTCACGCTGGTCGAGATGCTCCCGCAGATCCTTCCGGTCGAGGACGCGGAGGTCGCCAAGACCCTTCATCGCGCCTTTGACAAGCAGGGGATCACCACGCTCGTCGACACGAAGTGCGAAAACTTCCGGGTCGGGAAGGATTCCGTGAAAGTGGACCTCGTGACCGGCGACAAGAAGCAGGAGGTCGAGGCCGATTTCCTGCTCTCGGCGATCGGTGTCGTGGCCAATATCGAGGGCGTGCTCGGCAAGGCCGCCAGTGTCGATCTCGACCGCAACTACGTGAAGGTCGGCGACGACTACCAGACGACGATCAAGGGCATCTACGCCGCCGGCGACATCATCGGCCCGCCCTGGCTCGCCCACATCGCGACCTTCGAAGCGGTCAACGCCGTCAACGGCATGTTCGGACACGGCAAGCCGAAGCGCGTGAAAAACTTCCCCGGCTGCACCTATTGCCAGCCGCAAGTGGCCTCCATCGGCCTCACCGAGAAGGCGGCGAAGGACAAAAAGCTCGATATCAAGGTCGGCAAGTTCCCCTTCACGGCGTCCGGCAAGGCGGTGGCCTCGGCCGAGAGCGAAGGATTTGTGAAAGTCGTCACGGATGCGAAGACCGGCGAGATCTACGGCGCGCACATCATCGGCAGCGAGGCGACGGAACTGATCGCCGAGTACGGCCTGGCGATCGAACTGGAAGCCTCGGTCGAGGAAATCCACCAGACGATCCACGCCCACCCGACGCTGAGCGAAGCGATCATGGAAGCCGCCGCCGCCTCGATGGGCGAGGCGATCCATATCTGAGTTCGCTGCCGCTCCGAGGAGGCCGCGCGTAACATCAGCTGATGCTACGCGGACGGCAGTTGATGTGGCACGGGCTTCCAGCCCATGGGATTGCGTGGCATGGCCATCCTTGGCCATGTGCCTGGAATCATGGGCTGGAAGCCCATGCCACGCGGAACGGGGAGGCGACGTGCACGGGCTGGAAGCCCGTGCCACAAGGGCTGCCGCTCGCGCAAGATCACAGGTACTTGTCCGTCACCGCGCCCTCGCTGGCGGTGCTGACGAGCTTCGCGTACTTGGCGAGCACGCCGCGGGTGGCGTAGGGCTTTTTCGGTTTCCACGCCTTCTTGCGCGCGGCGATTTCCTTCGCGGCGATGTCGAGCGTGATCTGGTTCTTGACGGCGTCGATGGTGATCGGGTCGCCGTTTTTCACGAGACCGATGGCGCCGCCGATCGCCGCTTCGGGCGTGATGTGGCCGACGACAAAACCGTGCGAGCCGCCGGAGAAACGTCCGTCGGTGATGAGCGCCACGTCCTTGCCGAGACCGCGGCCCATGATGGCGCTGGTGGGCGAAAGCATCTCGCGCATGCCCGGGCCGCCGACGGGGCCCTCGTAACGGATCACGACGACGTGGCCCGCCTTCACGCGGCCGTCGAGGATCGCCTTCATCGCGGCTTCCTCGCCTTCGAACACGATGGCCTTGCCGGAGAAACGCAGGCCCTCCTTGCCGGAGATTTTCGCCACGGAGCCCTCGGGCGCGAGGTTGCCGTAGAGGATGCGCAGGTGGCTGTCGGCCTTGATCGGCTGGTCGAAGGGGCGGATCACGTCCTGATCGGCCGGATACGGTTTCACGTCCTTGAGGTTTTCCGCCACGGTCTTGCCGGTGACGGTGAGGCAATCGCCATGGATGAGGCCGCGGTCGAGCAGCGTCTTCATGAGCGGGGGCATGCCGCCGATGCGAGAGAGGTGGACCATGCCGTATTTGCCGGAGGGCTTGAGGTCGGCGAGCACGGGCACGCGTTTGCCGATGCGGGTGAAGTCGTCGATGGTGAGCTTCACGCCGGCGGTGTGCGCGATGGCGAGCAGGTGGAGCACGGCGTTGGTCGAGCCGCCGAGCGCGATGACCACGGTGATGGCGTTCTCGAAGGCTTTTTTCGTCAAAATGTCGCGGGGGCGGATGCCTTTTTTCGCGAGTTCGACGACGGCGGCGCCGGCGCGGCGGCAGTCTTCCTCCTTCTCCTTGCTGATGGCGATCTGCGCGGAGGAGTTGGGGAGCGAGAGGCCGAGGGCCTCGATGGCGTTGGCCATGGTGTTGGCCGTGTACATGCCGCCACAGGAGCCGGGGCCGGGGATGGAGCACTCCTCGACGACCTTGAGGCCGGCGGCGTCGAGCTTGCCCGCGGCGTGCTGGCCGACGGCCTCGAACACGGAGACGATGTCGCACTCCTTTTTGTTTTCCGGATGGATGCCGGGCAGGATGGTGCCGCCATAGACGAAGACGCTGGGGCGGTTGAGGCGGGCCATGGACATGACGCAGCCGGGCATGTTCTTGTCGCAGCCGCCGATGGCCACGAGGCCGTCGAAACCCTCGCCGCCGACGACGGTTTCGATGGAGTCGGCGATGACCTCGCGGGAGACGAGCGAGTAACGCATGCCGGGCGTGCCCATGCTGATGCCGTCGGCGATGGTGATGGTGCCGAAGATGATGCCCTTGCCGCCGGCCTCGTTGGCGCCCTGCTCGGCGTATTCGGCGAGCTTGTTGATGTGCATGTTGCACGGGGTGAGCATCGACCAGGTGGAGGCCACGCCGACGACGGTTTTCCGGAAATCGGGGTCCTTGAATCCGACGGCGCGGAGCATGGAGCGGTTGGGGGCGCGGTCGGCTCCGTCGTGGACGATGGAGGAAAACTGGCGGGTGGCGTCGGGCGCGTGGTCCTTGCGTGCGGCGGGCCTGGTCTTGTTAAGGGTCGTTTTGGCAGTCGTCGGCTTCATGGGAAAAATTGAAAGCGACCAGCAAACCACCTGCGGGCGGGGCGGGCAAGCGTGGAGAAAGGGAGGAAACCGCGAGGTTGCAGGAAGTTTCCCGGCCGGGGAAATCGTTTTCGATCCCCGCAAAGCTTTGTTTTCAGGCAGAATTGGCCGCGAAGGCGCGCAAAGGACCTTTTCGCAGCGGGACTCTCCATGGCGCCTGTAGGCGCCACGCCACCCTTCATCTGCAGAAAGATTTTGCGCTCTTTCGTGGCTGATCCGGTTTGCAGAGGCGGGCGGGCGGTTAGGGCTGCCTCCGTGTTCCCGTTACTTGCTCACCACGACGCCCTGTTCGTCCAGATAGAGGTTCTTGTGTTTTTTCTTCCAGAACGGGCCTTCGGAGATGCCCACGTCATACATCTGGCGGTCGCCTTTCACGATATGCTTGGCCCCGAGGATCTTTGCCTTGGGGTGGTGGGTGGTGACATACGCGGTGACGGCAGCGGGCAGCGAGCTCACCGGGATTTCGATTTTCGAATAAACCCGTTCGCCGGCCGGGGTGAATTCCAGGTCGTGCTCGAAACCGTCGATCCTGAACTCGGCTTCGTAGACGCCGTCGTCCTTGTCGAAGTCCCATTCGATCGGGCCGGCCTTGGGGTACTGCTGCTTGACATGGTTGACGATGACAGCCGGCACCTGCGCCTCGGCGAGATCGCCGGCACGCAGGGCAGGGAGGAGAACGAGGAGAGCGGAGAACAGGAGGAGGTTTTTCATGATGTGCCGGCAAGGTTTCCGGAATCGCAAGGGAAAGGCAATGCTTCCGAAGCGGTCTGCCTGCACATCGCGGTCTGGACGTGTCCTTTCCTCACGCCTGCCGCCGGCACCGGAGGGCGAGGGCGATGGCCAGCAAAACCGCGCCCGCCACCGCCGCCGTTACGGCCGGCTCCGGAATCGGAGCGGTCGTGCTGATGACGATGTTGTCGAAATACACCGGACTGGAGATCCCCTGCGTCGAAAGGCGCAACGTATCGAATGTATAACTACCGGCTTCGCTTTCGATCACGTAATTTGCCAGCGTCGTCGTGCTGCCATCGGTTTCCGTGATGGAGGCCGATACCTGCAAGCCCGTGCTTACGACCGTGAGCGTGAACACCAGGTGGTGGTCCACGTTGTCGCCGACGGATATGTAGTCGCCGGCTTTCTGGACGGACATGCCGGTCAGCCCGGTCTCCGCTTCGTTGAGGGAATACGTGCCGTAGCGGTAGACCCGCTCCGAATACGAGTACAGGAACTGGCTGTATTCGACTCCCGTGGCGCCGACCAGAGGGTTGGCCTTCTGCCCGCCGCCCAGGATTGTGGTTGCGGGGGGCGTTGCAAGATCCAGCAACCCGACGATGAGTTGCCCGGCAGTGCCGCCGGCCGAACGGAAATCGAGCTCCAGGATGATGGATTCTCCGATGCTGCCGAGCGTCACCGGCTCAAACGGACGGAAGGCGAAGGTGTTGGCCCGTGAACCGGAGGTGGTTGACAGCACGGTGCCGGAAAGGCGGGTGGCGTCTCCGGGGGCGGTGTCGGTCCGCCATGCGTACCCGTCTGCTGATGTGTTGAAAAAATACCAGCCGTAGTTGCCGAGCGCCGCGCCGTTCTGGGCGGAGCCGGAAACCCCGGTGAACATGTCGTTGACGATCACCGACTGGGCATGGACGAGGGCTCCGGCCAGCAAGCCGGAAACCAGGAGGAGGAGCGCACCGGGGCGCGGGATGGAGAACGATGTTTTCATGTCTGGATTGCGGGTCTGTGTATGGGTTGCGTTGCGGGAAGGGGGCGCCTCGCGTCACGCGAGGCGGGATACGCCGGGAAATACGTCATTCTTCGGTATCGATTTTCAGCAGTTCGCCTTTGGCAAGGGGGCCGGGATTGCCGATGCGGTTGTCACGCAGCACCAGGCCGCGCACGGATTCCAGGGCGATGGCGTGATCCGCTCCGGCCGGCCGCGCCGCCGTCTCGACAGTCGGCCTGGCCAGGCGGTAGCCGTCGATGACGTTGCCGGTTATGGCGAGGTTCTCCGCGCCTCGCGCGACGATGGCCGGGCCGCCGGCGCGGCGCAGCGTGTTGTTTTCCACCCGGATGTTTTTCTGGATACGGTGTTCGCGATAGCTGCCCTGCCTGATGAGTACCGCCGCCCGGTCCGCGCCGCGGTCCTGGCCGATGCAGATGTCTTCAAGGGTGTTTCCGGTGACAACGACATCATGGACATAGGGGCCTTCGCCCCAGTAGGCGGCTTCGCTGATCATTGCGATGCCGTTATTCATGACGATGGAGATGCGGTTGTTTTCGATGCGGGTGCGCGGGCTGTGCAGGAGGATGCCGCGCGCCAGCGAGCCCCGGAAATCGTTATTGCGGATCACGCCTCCCGCCGTGGAAAACGCCTCCACGCACGCGATCACATCGCCGGTGAGTTCGATGGGAGAATCAAGGGTGAGCCGATGCACGGGAACCCGTTTCCCGTAAGCCAGCCCCGCCGCCTGTCCCGAATGCCACTTGTGATCGAGGTCGGCCAGGCAGCGTTCGCGTTCGGGCGTCCACGAACTCACCGACGCCTCCAGGATCCGCCGGCTGCCTCGCGGCGCCATTGTGGCGCGGTCAAAAAATTCCACTGTCACCGGCCCGGTAAAATTCCGGCGGTTGTTCATCTGGCTGGTGAGGAGCGTTGTCGGATTCTCCTGCCAGAGCACGCGGGCGAAGTGGCCGTGCAGATTCACAAAATCGTCCCCGATGGTTTCGATGCGGCAGTCTTCGATGAGGGGCCCCTGGTCCATGTTGCCGCAGTTGATGCCGTCGGCGTTGCCGGCGAGGAGCCGGTTGGTGTCGGGCCGGCGCACGATGCCGCAGCGCCGGAAGACCGTGTTGCTGCCCGTGTTTTGCGAGAAGCAGACGAAGGGGCTGGCATACAGTATCACATTTTCAATTACGCAATCGACCGCGCCGTCGAGCCGGACGGCCCGGCCCATCCGGGAAAGGATGGCGATCAGGTCGCCCTCGGCCAGGCCGCTTTTTGACAGTGGCACGTCGTGGAAGCCGCGAAATTTTACCCGATAGTCGCCGCCGGGCAGGCGGTTTTCCCAGTAAAAGCCGACCGAAAACCCGATCACGCCCGGTTTCAGTTCCCGGGTGTCGGGATCGAAGACCACGCCGCGCCAGTGGATGTCGCCGTCGATGCCGGCCATGCCGGGGCTGGTGCGTTCGCGTTCGTAACCGGGGTCGAGCCGCACGTCGAATGTGCCCGCCTTCGGGTTGAGCGCGGTGATCCGGCCTTGCGTGAACGGCAGCGGGTCCCAGTCCAGGAACACATTTTTCAGGGTCACGTTGCGCCCGCCAAACATCGCGATGCCGCCCGCTTCGGTTTCGAACCAGAGGGTGGAGCCCAGGAAATCGAGAGTGATGTCGCGCAACCCGGTGAGCGGCAGATGCGAGGGGCCGCCCCATCCCGCCCTGACGGCTTCGGCGAAGCGGTAGTGGCCGGTCGGGATACGCAGTTCCTTTTGTCCGGACGAGGCGGCGGCCGCGATCTGTTCCCGCAAGGCCTGTCCGGCTTCGCGTTGACGGGCTTTTTCGGTTTCGTCCCATGCGGCGATGTCGGCGGGAAGCGGACCGGCGGCGGCGATGTCGGCGGCGAGCGGCAGGGGGAACATGCGGGCAATCAACAAAAATCCGGTCAGCAGGAGCCCGGAGAAACGGGGAAGCCGGGCTGGCAGGCGGAACTGGCGGGCGGTTGTGGTCATGGGAATGTCTTTGATGAAGGCGGGAGCGGTGGCGCGCGCAGGGGCTAGAAACCCCGGTTCCATACGTTTTCCGCTCCGCCAGGACTGTAGTTACCCGTTACATACGCCTCGATGTCGCTGGTGGCCGTTACGTGTCCGTCCAGCCAGAGCAGGTGGCTGACTCCGGCGATGGCGCCGCCGTTGTAAACCAGGGTGCCGCCCTTCGGTTCGCAGGCGGAACTGCGCAGGTAGTTGGGCGTCAGGGTAGCGAGTGGAGTCTGCGAGTTGAAGCCGGACTCCGAGCAAAGCAGTGTCCGCGAGGGAAGCGGGACGGAGGCCAGGCGCACCCGCCGGTCAAGGCCCGACGGGTAGGCTATGGCCGGCCCGAGGCGCCCGTTCATCCCGTAGGAGGGTCCCCTGTCCAGCCAGGCCTTGCCCGTGTGGCCGGCGATCTTGCGCGATTGCCAGGTGCTGCGAAGCGTGGGGATGCGGGTGAATTCGCTCCATGTATCCGACTTTTCCCTGCCCGTGAGATAGGGAGAGACATGACTCCACCAGTAGCGGGATGTGTCGCTGTCGGGCTCGACTTCCGGGAGCAGGTCGCGGTTGTCCTGCGCATAGAGGGCGACGGCGAGGCCGATCTGGCGGAGGTTGGATTTGCTCTCCGTCCGCCACGCGCTCACGCGTGCGGCCCGGAGTCCGGTGAAGGCAAGCGCCGCCAGGACGCCGATGATGGCGATGACGGCCAGCAGTTCGATGAGTGTGAAGGCACTGTGCCGATGCAGTGGGCGGCTGGTCGGGCAGGTTTGGGGTGGGGGGAGCGTTTGCGGGGGAGAGTGCATCAGGGTGGAATGGTTGGGTGCCCGATAAGAAGGTGGCACGGGCAGAGGGGACAAAGCTTTTATAAGTAAACAAGTTTACTCGTGGCTCCTCCTCTGGTTTTGAATCCCCATGCCCGTGAATACATCCACGTACCGCCAGATCGCGCGCGAGGCCGGAGTGAGCCTTGCCACGGTGAGTTTTGCGCTGCGCAACCGTCCCAATGTATCGGAGGAAACCCGCCAACGTATCCGCGCAATCGCGGAACGGAGCGGCTACGTGCCCAATCCCGTGTTTGCATCGATGATGAGCCGGCACCGGCGCCGGACATCGCAGAGGCAGATTCGGGCGATCCTCGGCTGTTTCATGCCGCACAAGGCGACCGGGCATTTGCGACGCCACTCGACGAACAAGGAGTTTCTTGCCGGAGTGCAGGCCGCGTGTGAGGAGGAAGGATTCCTGTGCGAAAAATTTATCTGGGAGGATTTCGACAACTCTCCCCGGCGTTTGTTCGCCAGCCTGCGGGCACGAAAGGTACCGGGGGTGGTCTTTCTGGGCGGCGTGGTGCCGGAGTGGGCGGCGGCGGAGGAAGGGTGGGCGCGGTACGCATTCGCGGCGATGGGCAACCCCTCGGACCATCTGAAAACGCACTACTCGTCGGCCGACCACTACAACAACGCGTGGCTGGCGATGACGAGGCTCTCGGGTCTGGGCTACCGGCGGATCGGATTCGTGATGTTGCGGACCGTCTGGGCGGAGCGTTCCAACTACAAGGCGCTCTCCGCCTACACGGGATGGATGAGCCAGGCAGGGCTGGCCGTGCCGGCATCAGGGAGAAAGAAGGCGGCGATGCCTCCGCCGTTCTTCGTGCGGGAGTGGCGACGTGACGAATTCCTGTGTTGGCTGGATCGTTACAAACCGGACGCGTTGTTGATCTCGGAAGACGAGCCGGTGGAGTTCTTGCGCGACGCGGGATGGCGGGTGCCGGACGATATCGGGGTGGCGCATCTGGATCTTGATACGGGGTGGGAACAGCGGGCCGGCATCCGGCAAAACAACTTCGAGGCGGGGCAGGCGGCGACACACCTGGTGATCGACCAGATCAACCGCAGTGTATTCGGCGTGCCGGAGTACGCGCGGGCGGTGCTCATCACGGGCGACTGGTTCGCAGGACCGAGTGTCCGGGGCAATGACGGGCACCGCCCGACGGTCACGCCTGCCGGCGCCGGAGAGTGAGGGCGAGAGCCAGCAAAAGAGTTCCGGACAGTACTGCCGCCGCGGCCGGTTCCGGGATGGCCGGGCCCGTGATGTCGGCGGTCATGATCTGCTGGAGTTGTTGCTGCGTCAGCGCGCCGCCGGAGCCGGTCGTTTCGCCCCAGAGGCGGAAGTTGTCGAGCAGGCCCTGGAACGGGCGTTGCTGGTCGTTGCCCCCGCTGTTGCCGAGGGACAGGCTCTGGTTGGTCACGGTGCTGACAACGCCCCGATTGGCGAGGGCGACGCTGTCGATGAATTCGAGCTGCCCCGAATCCCTGGTTCCCGCATACAGCGAGACCAGTCCGGTGTCGCCGTCATAGGTGAAGGCGAAAAACGTCCATGTATTGGCCTGGAAAAGACGGGTGTCCGCGCTTGCCAGCTTGGACCCTGCCGAACCGCCAATCGAGGCCGAGAGTTGCAGGCCGGCTCCGGTCTGGAACCAGACGCCGGCGGAGCCGATTTCGATGAGGCGGGCATAGTTGCCGGGGGCGGTGTCGCCGGCGGTGTTGTACCAGCCTGCAATCGTGAACGAGTTCATGCCGTTGAGAGAGGCGGCTCCGTTGGTCAGAATCGCCACGCCTCCGTAGCCGGCGCCGCTGCCGTTGATGGCGCCGCTGCCGCCCATGCGGGTGGCCGTGGTGTTGTTGAAGGCGTAGTCGCCGGCCTTGCCGGAAACGCCGAGGCTGTCGGCGCTGTGCAGGTCGGCGGAAACACGGTTGCTGCTGCCCGCCTCGACGTAGTTGGTCATCGAGGCCGAGCCGCCCAGCGTGCCGGTGGACGCGGTCGAGGCGCCGTTGGCCGGGTCGTTGAAGGTGAACTCGTGCAGAAGCGTCGCCGCGGGAAGCGCGACGGCGGAGGAAAGGACCGCGAGCGCGGTCCCGGCGATGGAGCGGAGGGAGCGGATTTTCATGGCTGGGTGTGTGTGGTGGTTGGACGGGGGATGCGAAGGAGCGGGAGGCGTGCGGGGTCAGTGCCGCGCACGCTGCCACTCGAAGATCGAAGGCACTGCCGGTTGCGGACGGGCAGGCAGCGAGCCGCTGTTGCCGTCGGCGGAGGGAGGGTACGGATGTAGCGAGTTACCGGATACGAAAGAGAACCGGCCGAGCCCGCCGGCGAAGCCGGCGACGGTTTTCACGGGGCCGTAAAAACGGTTGTCGACGACGTCGATGCCGGTGCAGTCCGCCGATCCGAAGAAGATCGCGACGGGAGCCGGTTTCTCCATGATGAAGACATTGCCGCGGATCGTGTGGTCGAAGCTCTTCTCCCGGCCGTAAACCGCATAACCCTGCCCGAGCCGGAAGCGGTTGTGCAGGATCAGCCAGGCTTCGTTGCCACCGACCATGTGCACGCCGTCGAGAGGTGCGGAGACATCGTTGTTGTAAACGACATTGCGCGGTCCCTGTGGACCGTGCGAGGTGCTGGCGGGACCGGAAGCGAAAAAGGCATGGCCGTAAGCGCCGTTGGCGCGGTCGGCGGCGGTTTGCTCGATGACGTTGTTTTCGTAGAGGTTTTCGTTGGTCCAGCCGGCATGCCACTGGCCATCGCTGCCGATGAAGCGGCCGTTGCGGACGACGTTGCCGGCGGCGCCCCATTGCACGTCGGGCGCGTGGCGCATGCCGCGCGTGAGCACGCCGTCCATCAGACAGTCGAAGGAGCGTTCGAAACCCACGTAGCCGGTGCCGCCACCGCCCTTGAAGATGGCGCCGTCGACCTCGATATCGCGCACCTCGCACTGGCGCGAGCGCGTCAGATAAAGCGGATTGCGGCCCGAGTTGACGATGCGCACATCGCGCACCCGGCAGTGCCAGCCATAAGCGAAGGTGATGCCGTCGGCCCACAGATCCTCCATCGGATACCAGAGCGTGTGTTTGATGCGCGGGCCGACGAGCTCGGTCGTAAACACCTTTTGCTCGACCGTGAAACCTTCGAACCCGGAGCGTTCCACGGTGCCGATGCGTTGCACATACGAACCGTCCTCGACAGGAAACTCCAGACGCAGCGGCGCATCGATGCTCAACGCGGAAACGGCGGCGCGACCGGCCGCGGCCGGTTCGTCCTGCACGGCGGTGATTTCGTAATGGTTGATGCGATACGTTCCCCACGGGGTGACGTTGCCGGTGAGCCTGTTCCAGCGGTCCGTGGCGGGCGCCTCGATCATGATGCGGTCGCCGGGTTTCAGGCCGTGGCCGGGGGCGAGACGCAGGCGGTTGTCGCCGCGCCGGGCGGTGGCGACCAGCGGCAGGCGCGAGCCCTGCAAACCGGCTCCGGCGATGATGAACGCCCCGTGCTGGTCGGCCCATGTGTCGCCGGGTTGCGGCGTGGCGGCGACCTCGATTTCGAAGGTGTCGCGGAAACGTTCGCCGGTGGAGTAACCCGCCTCTGCCTCGATCCGGTGCCGGCCGGGACCCAGTTTGCCGAGGATCGCGGAGCCGCGCAGGCGGGCGGAGAAGCGGTTTCCCCAGTGATCTTTGCGGATGTGTTCCGCCAGCACGGCATCGCCGGCGGTGATGCGGAGCAGCGTCAGGTTTTTCGGGTTGGTCTGGATTTCCCAGAAACTGTCGGGGCCGGTTTTCCCGTTCGGGTTCCAGCAATAAAGCCGGAGCGTGCCGAAGGGGATGTGCTCCTGGTAAACGAACCGGGTGCGGTCGCGGCCGGCTCCGCGGATGACGACGCCGGAGTCGCGGATGATGACGGGGCTTTCGAGCAAAAACGTGCCGGCAGGCACCGCGACGACCCCGCCGCCTTGCGCGGCGGCGCGGCGCACGGCGTCGTTGAGAAGCGGGGCGACGTCGCGGCCGGCGAGGCCGGCGAACGTTTCCGGGCCGACGACGACGGGCAGGCGGGCGGGATCGGGAATGCCTCCGGGGATGCCGACGTGTTTCCAGTTCGGATACACCAGTCCGTCGGGACCGACCACGTCGGCGGCGGTGAGCCGGGCCGCATCCGCGGGATCGGCCGGGTTAATCTTGTAGACGGAGGGCCACGGCGGCTCGATGCGGGGGACGAACGACTCGATGGAAAGATCGTCGAAATCGACCGTGACCTTCGAGCCGGCGTAGGTGTGTATCCATGCATCCAGCGAGACGGCGCCGGCGGGCGGAGCCGCGGTCACGGTGACGGCGCGCCATGTGCGGCTCTGGATGGCAGCGCTGTCGCTGGCCTTGGGCCAAGGGTTGAGGTGTTTTCCTTTCGCGTCGAAGAATCGCAAATACACGCCGACGCCGTCGCCGGAAATGAGCCGCGCGTGGACCGTGAGGCGGTAAGCGCGTCCGGGTTCGACAGGGAAGCGGGGCGCAGCGACGGAGGAGCCGGCGGTGTCGGAGTTGTCGGTCACGCGCAGGCCGAGTTTCCCGGTGCGGGCGGCTTCGGGGATGGCGGCACTCATGGGTGCGGCGCCTTCGTTGACGATCCAGCCGTCGAGGCCGGATTCGAAGCCCGGATTGGGCAGCGGGAGCGAGGCGGCGTCTCCGTCCGTCGCGGCCCGGAGGGCGAAGGGCGCGAGCAGGAGAAGGGCGAGCGTAGGCAGAAAGCTCCGGAGCGCAGGGCTTCGGAAGCGTTGAGGGAGTCGGGAGTTTGGCATGGGAGAAAAGAGGGAGGCAGGAAAACGCGGAATGCGGGTGCGGGTTGGACGGGAAAACAGGAATGGCGGCGGATGGCGTGTCAGGGGTCGGCGTCGCGGGGAACGGAGGCGACGTGGGCGTCGAGATAGAGCCGGAGGCGGGCGTTGCCCCAGACAGGGGTTTCGGGGATGCGCCCCTTCGTGTACCAGCCGGATGACGTGAGGTTGCTGTCGCTGAACGCCGCGTTGTCCGTGTGCAGTGACAGGTCGAGATTGGTGAGAACCCAGACGCGGGCGGGGCCGCCGAGGGTTTCGAGTTCGTGAAGCGCAACGGGAGGCCGGTTTTCCGGATCGGCTTCGGTGCCGAGAACGCGGGCGTTCTGGACGCCGTTGGTGTACCTCGTCTTCAGGGTGAAGTTCTGGACATAATGAGGTGGAGGGCTGGTGACGAGGTCGGGAAACTGTTGTTCGACGCCGGGGCAGACGAGTTGGGGGGTGAGGGCTTTTTCGCTGCTGCCGAGGGTGTCGGGATCGCGGTTGCCGAGGTAGGGGGCGAGACCCGCACCGAGAGTAACTTTTTTGGGATCGGAGTTGGTGCGGGTGTAGTTGACGGTGATGCCGAGGGGACCGGCGCCGGGTACGCGCTGGTCCTTGCGTTCATTGGCGTATTGCAGGATGGCCACGCCCACCTGGCGGAGGTCGGAGATGGCCCGGCCCTTGCGGGCGACCATGCGGACCTTGCCAGTGACAGGGATGAGGATCGCGGCCAGCAGGCCGATGATGGCGATGACGGCCAGCAGTTCGATCAGGGTGAAGGCATGGGGGCGGGAAGGGTGACGGAGGGGAGTCATGGCAATGAGGAGACGGTTCGGGTGGAGTTTCACGACCCAATGGGTCGTGTTTTGAAAAACGACCTGATAGGTCGTGTTGTGCAAGGAAAAAATGCGCCCCAATGAGGCGTGTCAAAAACCGGTAATCCAGATCCTCAGAAGCAGTGGCTGCGAACAGTCGGCGCGAACATCCGCCACGAACGGGAGGTCGCTGACCTCACGCAGGAGCGTCTTGCCGAAAAGGCCGACCTTGCGACCCGCACGATCCAGAAAATCGAGGCCGGCCAGATCACGATCCTGATCACGACCCTCCGCCGCATCCGGAAAGCCATCGGCTGCTCCTATGAGGCGTTGTTGAAGGAGTAGGGTGGCATGGCAGGTATGTGCAGGTCGTAATTAGTTTCTAATGCGGAAACAAAACGCCATCTTGGTCCATTATCGTCAAGTTTCTTTTTTGGAAACTTGAAACTTCCTGCTCATACGAAACTCAAGGGCCGTAACATCATCGGCCAAAACATGCAGCGAATCCGTTATGCGTGTAATCCGGTGGTTACGCTGGATGATCTCGCAGCGAGGCTGGAAGTACGAGGGCTCTTTTTGAGCAAGTCCACACTCTCGAAAATTGAAAACCGTCAACGCGTCGTTTTGGATTTTGAAGTTCTGGAACTTGCTGCAGCACTGCGTGTTCCGATTACACAGTTGTATGGTCAGAAATGACTTTGAGCGACTGCGATAAATGAAAAAGACTGCACCCGTTAAAGGTCGGAATGTCGTTGGTGTGAACGTGCGCCGAATTCGCATGAGTCAGGAGCCCAAAGTAACGCTGGAGAACATGGCCGGGCGATTGGCTGTGAGGGGCGTCCAGCTGGACCGCTCTGCTATCCGGTCGAATCGAGAATGACGACCGCTACGTCTTGGACTACGAAGCCGTGGCCCTTGCCGATGCTCTCGGTGTGGATGTTGCCGACCTGTTCCGCAAGATCGATTGCCCCAAGAACCTGCTGCGCAGGCGGGCAGGGTAGGGGAGCGGTTTCCGGCGGAGATTTTCGGAGGCGCCGGTAACGTTATGTCGGGGAATTTGCTATACATCGACGATAATTAGTTTTGTTGATTCAGGATCGAAATGCGCTCAAACAAAGAACGTTCCGCGTTTCCCTCATGCGCTACTACGCCCACACCGCCATCTTTCGGCACGCAAACAAAGCAGATGGGTTGCCTGTCAATGGGTGATCATTGCCTGAAGTTACCATCCATCAATAATATAAATCATCCTTACTCCGAATGTCCCTCAATCGCATCTATCAAGGCCGCGTGGCGGCCGTCGAAACAGGAACGGCCTTAGCGAAAGGTAATGTCGAATGGATGCCTGCCGCAGGAGGCGACGAAGTTCTCTGGCAGCACCACGAACTTTTCCAAGCTGCCATCAACTACTATCTCGTCGCCCTGCTCGCACTCGCCGACAAAAACAATCCCGTACTTGGCCCGCTGATCAGCCAGATGGATAATCCCCAAAGCCCTTACCATGTCTGGGGAAGTTTCCGCCGCCAAGGACGTCAGCGCACAGGTCTCAGTCAAGCCGTTGCACCTTATATCACGCCGGGCAATAACGCTCCCACCCTTGACGAAGTTTTCCGCTCCATTCTTGCGGGCAACCCAACCGACCGCGCAACTTTGGACGCTGCACTCATGCAATTGCTCAAGGCTTGTGACGGCGCGGGCGCTATCCAGCAGGAAGGTCGTTCCTACTGGCCCAAATTCTGCGATCCTGACTCCACTGCCAACTTCGCGGGAGATCCGGCCATGCTCCGGCGTGAACAACACCGCCTCCTCCTTCCGCAAGTTCTCCACGATCCGGCGATTACTCACGACAGTCCTGCCCTTGGCTCGTTCGACACTTATTCGATTGCTACCCCCGACACCAGAACTCCTCAACTCACCGGCCCCAAGGCACGCGCCCGTCTTGAGCAGGCGATCACCCTCTGGCGCGTCCGTCTTCCCGAATCGGCTGCTGACTTCGATCGCCTTGCCAGTTCCCTCAAAAAAATTCCGGACGACGATTCTCGCCTTAACCTTCAGGGCTACGTCGGCAGCAGTGCGAAAGGCGAAGTTCAGGCCCGTCTTTTCGCCCTTCTGCTATTCCGTCACCTGGAGCGTTCCTCCTTTACGCTTGGCCTTCTCCGTTCCGCCACCCCGCCGCCCAAGAACGCTGAAACACCTCCTCCCGCCGGCGTTCCTTTACCTGCGGCGTCCGCAGCCGATCCGGTGCGGATAGCCCGTGGCAAACGCAGTTTTGTTTTTCGCGCATTCACCAGTCTCCCCTGCTGGCATGGCGGTGATAACATCCATCCCACCTGGAAGTCATTCGACATCGCAGCGTTCAAATATGCCCTCACGGTCATCAACCAGATCGAGGAAAAGACGAAAGAACGCCAAAAAGAATGTGCGGAACTTGAAACTGATTTCGACTACATGCACGGACGGCTCGCCAAGATTCCGGTAAAATACACGACCGGCGAAGCCGAACCGCCCCCCATTCTCGCAAACGATCTCCGCATCCCCCTCCTCCGCGAACTTCTCCAGAATATCAAGGTCGACACCGCACTCACCGATGGCGAAGCCGTCTCCTATGGTCTCCAACGCCGCACCATTCGCGGTTTCCGCGAGCTGCGCCGCATCTGGCGCGGCCATGCCCCCGCTGGCACGGTCTTTTCCAGCGAGTTGAAAGAAAAACTAGCCGGCGAACTCCGCCAGTTCCAGACCGACAACTCCACCACCATCGGCAGCGTCCAACTCTTCAACGAACTCATCCAAAACCCGAAATACTGGCCCATCTGGCAGGCTCCTGACGTCGAAACCGCCCGCCAATGGGCCGATGCCGGTTTTGCCGACGATCCGCTCGCCGCCCTTGTGCAAGAAGCCGAACTCCAGGAAGACATCGACGCCCTCAAGGCTCCAGTCAAACTCACTCCGGCCGATCCTGAGTATTCAAGAAGGCAATACGATTTCAATGCCGTCAGCAAATTCGGGGCCGGCTCCCGCTCCGCCAATCGCCACGAACCCGGGCAGACGGAGCGCGGCCACAACACCTTTACCACCGAAATCGCCGCCCGTAACGCGGCGGACGGGAACCGCTGGCGGGCAACCCACGTCCGCATCCATTACTCCGCTCCCCGCCTTCTTCGTGACGGACTCCGCCGACCTGACACCGACGGCAACGAAGCCCTGGAAGCCGTCCCTTGGCTCCAGCCCATGATGGAAGCCCTCGCCCCTCTCCCGACGCTTCCGCAAGACCTCACAGGCATGCCGGTCTTCCTCATGCCCGACGTCACCCTTTCCGGTGAGCGTCGCATCCTCCTCAATCTTCCTGTCACCCTCGAACCAGCCGCTCTTGTCGAACAACTGGGCAACGCCGGTCGCTGGCAAAACCAGTTCTTCGGCTCCCGCGAAGATCCATTCGCTCTCCGATGGCCCGCCGACGGTGCTGTAAAAACCGCCAAGGGGAAAACCCACATACCTTGGCACCAGGACCGCGATCACTTCACCGTACTCGGCGTGGATCTCGGCACGCGCGATGCCGGGGCGCTCGCTCTTCTCAACGTCACTGCGCAAAAACCGGCCAAGCCGGTCCACCGCATCATTGGTGAGGCCGACGGACGCACCTGGTATGCCAGCCTTGCCGACGCTCGCATGATCCGCCTGCCCGGGGAGGATGCCCGGCTCTTTGTCCGGGGAAAACTCGTTCAGGAACCCTATGGTGAACGCGGGCGAAACGCGTCTCTTCTCGAATGGGAAGACGCCCGCAATATCATCCTTCGCCTTGGCCAAAATCCCGACGAACTCCTCGGCGCCGATCCCCGGCGCCATTCGTATCCGGAAATAAACGATAAACTTCTCGTCGCCCTTCGCCGCGCTCAGGCCCGTCTTGCCCGTCTCCAGAACCGGAGCTGGCGGTTGCGCGACCTTGCAGAATCGGACAAGGCCCTTGATGAAATCCATGCCGAGCGTGCCGGGGAGAAGCCTTCTCCGCTTCCGCCCTTGGCTCGCGACGATGCCATCAAAAGCACCGACGAAGCCCTCCTTTCCCAGCGTGACATCATCCGGCGATCCTTCGTTCAGATCGCCAACTTGATCCTTCCCCTTCGCGGACGCCGATGGGAATGGCGGCCCCATGTCGAGGTCCCGGATTGCCACATCCTTGCGCAGAGCGATCCCGGTACGGATGACACCAAGCGTCTTGTCGCCGGACAACGCGGCATCTCTCACGAGCGTATCGAGCAAATCGAAGAACTCCGTCGTCGCTGCCAATCCCTCAACCGTGCCCTGCGTCACAAACCCGGAGAGCGTCCCGTGCTCGGACGCCCCGCCAAGGGCGAGGAAATCGCCGATCCCTGTCCCGCGCTCCTCGAAAAGATCAACCGTCTCCGGGACCAGCGCGTTGACCAAACCGCGCATGCCATCCTCGCCGCCGCTCTCGGTGTTCGACTCCGCGCCCCCTCAAAAGACCGCGCCGAACGCCGCCATCGCGACATCCATGGCGAATACGAACGCTTTCGTGCGCCCGCTGATTTTGTCGTCATCGAAAACCTCTCCCGTTATCTCAGCTCGCAGGATCGTGCTCGTAGTGAAAACACCCGTCTCATGCAGTGGTGCCATCGCCAGATCGTGCAAAAACTCCGTCAGCTCTGCGAGACCTACGGCATCCCCGTCCTCGCCGTCCCGGCGGCCTACTCATCGCGTTTTTCTTCCCGGGACGGCTCGGCCGGATTCCGGGCCGTCCATCTGACACCGGACCACCGTCACCGGATGCCATGGAGCCGCATCCTCGCCCGCCTCAAGGCCCACGAGGAAGACGGAAAAAGACTCGAAAAGACGGTGCTCGACGAGGCTCGCGCCGTCCGGGGACTCTTTGACCGGCTCGACCGGTTCAACGCCGGGCATGTCCCGGGAAAACCTTGGCGCACGCTCCTCGCGCCGCTCCCCGGCGGCCCTGTGTTTGTCCCCCTCGGGGACGCCACACCCATGCAGGCCGATCTGAACGCCGCCATCAACATCGCCCTCCGGGGCATCGCGGCTCCCGACCGCCACGACATCCATCACCGGCTCCGTGCCGAAAACAAAAAACGCATCCTGAGCTTGCGTCTCGGCACTCAGCGCGAGAAAGCCCGCTGGCCTGGAGGAGCTCCGGCGGTGACACTCTCCACTCCGAACAACGGCGCCTCTCCCGAAGATTCCGATGCGTTGCCCGAACGGGTATCCAACCTGTTTGTGGACATCGCCGGTGTCGCCAACTTCGAGCGAGTCACGATCGAAGGAGTCTCGCAAAAATTCGCCACCGGGCGTGGCCTTTGGGCCTCCGTCAAGCAACGTGCATGGAACCGCGTTGCCAGACTCAACGAGACAGTAACAGATAACAACAGGAACGAAGAGGAGGACGACATTCCGATGTAACCATTGCTTCATTACATCTGAGTCTCCCCTCAATCCCTCTGCCCCATGCGTGATATAACCTCCACCTCATGTCCCGGATCGGCGCCGGCAACCTGTAGTTCCCTTCCATCCTCCAACACTCCCGCAGATCGCGATCCGCTGCCGCCGATGCCGGTGCGCCGCCTTCACAACTATCTCTACTGTCCGCGGCTTTTTTATCTCCAGTGGGTCGAGAATCTCTTTGAGGAAAATGCCGACACCATTGCCGGCAGCGCCGTGCATCGTCACGCCGACAAACCTACGCGTTACGATGATGAAAAAGCCGAGGCACTTCGCACTGGTCTCCCTGAAGGCGCGCACATACGCAGCCTTCGCCTGGAAAACGCCCAACTCGGTCTCGTTGGCGTGGTGGATATCGTGGAGGGAGGCCCCGACGGACTCGAACTCGTCGACTACAAAAAAGGTTCCGCCTTCCGCCTCGACGACGGCACGCTCGCTCCCAAGGAAAACGACACCGTGCAACTTGCCGCCTACGCTCTTCTCCTGGCTGCCGATGGTGCGCGCGTTGCGCCCATGGCGACGGTCTATTACGCTGCCGATCGCCGGCGTGTCACCTTCCCGCTCGATGACGCCCTCTACGCCCGCACCCGTTCCGCCCTCGAAGAGGCCCGCGCCGTTGCAACCTCGGGGCGCATACCTCCGCCGCTCGTCTCTGACGTCCGCTGCCTCCATTGTTCCTCCTATGCGCTTTGCCTTCCCCGCGAGTCCGCCTGGTGGTGCCGCCATCGCAGCACGCCGCGGGGAGCCGGCCACACCCCCATGTTGCCGGGCTTTGAGGATGACGCCGCCGCCATTCACCAAATCTCCGAACCTGACACCGAGCCACCACCCGATCTTGCCAGCCAGCCTCCCCGTCCCCCGCGGCTCGATGGAGAATTGTTGGTTGTCCAGACTCCGGGAGCGATGATCGGACAAAGCGGCGGTGAGTTTACCGTGTCCGTCAAGGGTGAGGTTTTGCGCAAGCTTCCGGTTCATCAACTCCGGGCCATTTACGTTTACGGAGCCGTGCAACTCACGGCGCATGCTGTGCAGACCGCCCTTGAGGAGGATATCGACGTCTCCTATTTTGCGCCCAGCGGCCGCTTTCTTGGCCTCCTCCGCGGCCTGCCCGCATCCGGCGTGGATGCGCGTCTCGGGCAATACACCCTGTTTCGCGAACCCTTTGGCCGTCTCCGTCTCGCCTGCGAGGCGATTCGGGCCAAGATCCATAACCAGCGCGTCCTCCTCATGCGTAACGGCGAGCCCGGGGAGGGCGTCTTGCGCGAACTCGCCCGTCTGCGCGACGCCACCAGTGAGGCGACTTCGCTCGACGAACTCCTCGGCATCGAGGGCATCGCCGCGCATTTCTATTTCCAGTATTTTCCCACCATGCTGAAAGAACGGGCGGCCTGGGCCTTTGATTTTTCCGGACGCAATCGCCGCCCGCCGCGCGACCCGGTCAACGCCCTGCTTTCGTTCGGTTACAGCGTGTTGTCCAAGGAACTTGCCGGCGTCTGCCACGCTGTTGGCCTAGACCCGTTTTTCGGCTTCATGCACCAGCCGCGTTACGGGCGCCCCGCACTCGCTCTCGATCTGATGGAGGAGTTTCGCCCTCTCATCGCCGACAGTGTTGCCCTGAATCTCATCAACCGTGGCGAACTCGACGAAGGGGACTTTATCCGGTCGGCCAATGGCACCGCGCTCAATGATCGGGGCCGCCGGCGTTTTTGGGAGGCATGGTTCCGGCGTCTCGACAGCGAAGTCAGCCATCCTGAATTTGGTTACAAGATGAGCTATCGACGGATGCTTGAAGTGCAGGCGCGCCAGCTATGGCGCTATGTGCGCGGTGACGCCTTCCGCTACCACGGATTCACCACCCGTTGATTCCGATGTCAGATCCCCGCCGCCGTTATCTTGTGTGTTACGACATCGCCAATCCGAAGCGATTGCGCCAAGTGGCCAAGCTGCTGGAGAGCTATGGCACGCGTCTGCAATACTCGGTTTTCGAATGTCCTTTGGACGATCTTCGTCTTGAACAGGCGAAGGCTGATTTGCGCGACACGATTAATGCCGACCAAGACCAGGTGTTATTTGTTTCGCTTGGCCCCGAAGCCAACGATGCCACGTTGATCATCGCCACGCTTGGGCTCCCTTATACCGTGCGCTCGCGAGTGACGATTATCTGACCCATAACCCACGTGTTGAAGAGGCTGAAAACAGACGGACCTCTATGAAGAACAATTGACGTTTTGGCCGAACTCAGCAGACCTTTATGCGGCTAAGGCCAATGATCATCCATCCTACCGCCATTGGGCTGGAGACGTTTTTTGAAACGGCGAGTGCTGCGGATAGCGAGTTTCTCTTGGGGAGGCGCTCGCGGCCACTTTTACAGAGGAGATGTTCGGGCGAACTGGCCGACCTAACAAGGCGTACCCGGCTCAAAATCGAGGCACGCTCGCACGGGATGATGTAATTCGTTGTTTTTCAGCATACCGTGCGAGCACGGGCCGCAGCGAATGCCGTTTCACGAATCGTCAGGCGGTGGACGCTTTGAACTCTTTCACCACGCAGTGCAAGCCGCAGCGAATGCCGTTTCACGAATCGTCAGGCGGGGGGATTTCGCAACAGCATCGCAGGGAACGCTGGCGCCGCAGCGAATGCCGTTTCACGAATCGTCAGGCGGTATGATCCTGAAACCGTTTCTCGGAATTGTGCTGCCGCAGCGAATGCCGTTTCACGAATCGTCAGGCGGATTTGAATTCGGGAACTGTGTTTCGGGGCGTTTTCGCCGCAGCGAATGCCGTTTCACGAATCGTCAGGCGGCATCTCCTGAGCGTAGATTGCCCCTGTGAGCGGAGCCGCAGCGAATGCCGTTTCACGAATCGTCAGGCGGGGCAAGGAAATGGAGCCGGAGGCGCGTGATGCGTTGCCGCAGCGAATGCCGTTTCACGAATCGTCAGGCGGTGTGCCATCTTGAGGTCGCGGTTGACGAGGGTTCGCCGCCGCAGCGAATGCCGTTTCACGAATCGTCAGGCGGAGTAGGACTGTCAGACACACTCGCCGATGCTATGCCGCAGCGAATGCCGTTTCACGAATCGTCAGGCGGAATTTACTTTGTGAGAGCAAAAACCCCACGTGCTGCCGCAGCGAATGCCGTTTCACGAATCGTCAGGCGGTGGTGCCAAGGCGAAGTGTTACCAAAATTGACATGCCGCAGCGAATGCCGTTTCACGAATCGTCAGGCGGTGGTGCCAAGGCGAAGTGTTACCAAAATTGACATGCCGCAGCGAATGCCGTTTCACGAATCGTCAGGCGGTGTATCGCGTCGGCGGCTTCGGTTTCGCCATTTTTGCCGCAGCGAATGCCGTTTCACGAATCGTCAGGCGGTCTATGCCGCCAATAACGCTCGCCTGAAGGTCGCCAAGCCGCAGCGAATGCCGTTTCACGAATCGTCAGGCGGATCATGACCGGCAATGTCTGGCGTGATTGTCCGATCGCCGCAGCGAATGCCGTTTCACGAATCGTCAGGCGGAAAAAAGAATACAAGAAAGACGGCGACAGCTACGCCGCAGCGAATGCCGTTTCACGAATCGTCAGGCGGGTGACGATCGACTACGCACTCGTTTCCCCGCGAGCCGCAGCGAATGCCGTTTCACGAATCGTCAGGCGGAAGGCCATCGAGACCGATAACCGCATGGCCGGGCACGCCGCAGCGAATGCCGTTTCACGAATCGTCAGGCGGTATAACCGGGAAATGATAATCGCTTTTGTGGAGCGCCGCAGCGAATGCCGTTTCACGAATCGTCAGGCGGCCAGTACCCCGCATCATATTCGAATTGACTGAGAGCCGCAGCGAATGCCGTTTCACGAATCGTCAGGCGGAACAGGGAATCCCATACCTTTAATCAGACGTATATTGCCGCAGCGAATGCCGTTTCACGAATCGTCAGGCGGGGTTCGGGTCAAGCCATGCTCCAGGCGTTACATTGCCGCAGCGAATGCCGTTTCACGAATCGTCAGGCGGGTCTGACCCGCGCCAACACCACGACTCTTTTTCTTGCCGCAGCGAATGCCGTTTCACGAATCGTCAGGCGGTGTAGGAGCTACTATAACATTTCCAGAGACTATTGCCGCAGCGAATGCCGTTTCACGAATCGTCAGGCGGCAGTGGATGTTTTTCCATGAGGCGAAGAATTTCATCGCCGCAGTGAATGCCGTTTCACCATTGATGAAGAATGCGAGGTGAAAACAGAGAAATTGGGTCAACTCTATCACTCTTATTCAGCCATCGTTTCAAGAAAGGATACCTCGTATTGGATACAACACAGCTCGTTCGTTCTCTCTACCTCCCTCGACAATCTCAAGGACTATGGCGATGCCAGCGATGGAACAGCCGAGGCAGAAGGGGAAGGGGACTCTGGCGCAGATGCCGGGGAAGGTTGTGGCGCCGTAGTTGTTTTGGCCGCACGCAAGGCTCTGTTGGCAATGCGTGCGAGAGTCCGGGTGGCTTCGATGTGTTTGTCGCCTTCCAGTACATCACGTTTGATGACTTCCTGTTTCAGAACGGTCTCGATCTGGTCAACTTCGATGCGGACATCTGGCGAAACCCGTTTGAGTTCGCGGCGGATCGCACTGAGAACAGGTTCGGTCAGAAGGACGGCACCAATGTAAAACCTGCTCAGAGCCTGTCGTTGTTGGTAAAAATCATTCATGACCGACTTTAGCCAGCCCTCCTTGGTGATGAGGTAAAGCAAGCCCAACTGGTCTTCGCTTTTGGGACTCAGCTCCAGAAAATTGAATTCGCAGACCAGTTCCTGATCGATGGGTTTGGCAAAAATGACCCGATATATGCGCCATTGAATGCCATTGGTGAGAATAACCCACTCCACGCCCTGGTTGGCAGCATAGTCGACAGCCTGCTTGACGTGCTGATCTTTCAGGTCGATGCCCACCGCCTTGACTTCAACCAGAATCTGGAGCTTGGAATCCAGCTTGATGGCGAGGTCGCAGTAGGTGCCACGAATGGCAAACTCGCTGGTAACTTCAAAGTATTTATCGTAACCAAGGATTTCCGCGAAGACATCGTTGAGTATCACAACCGTGTCAGATTCGTTTACATCACGATTCTTGGCTGCAAGAAATACGGGTTGGAACTTCCTGATGCCGGCAGCAAGCCGGTCCGAGACTCGTTTGGGGATGGTAGGCATAAAGTTCTGGGTTAGAGAACCCAGAAGGGGATATGTTTACAAAAGAGGCAACTCTTTATATTTACGCAAATAATGGGCATTTGTTTTGGGGATCGTGACATTATCAATGTCACGAGGGATGTATATGGGTTGAAAAGAAAAGACCTCCCGCGATATGCGGAAGGTCTTTTGGCTGGATTGGGAAAGGGAAGGCGAGGGGGGGCCTGTCTGGTCTCCCTACCTGGCAGGAATGCTTGGTGCGACGGCGGGAAGTTGTTCTCCTTGCACACAGGACAATGTTTTCCTCCTGTATCCTGAAAAACGCTACCGGTTACAACACGATCTTGATGCCTTTGCGCAGGTAGGTGGGGATGTCGAGGTCCTGGCCTTCGAAGAGGTTGCGGTCGGTCTGCTCGAAGGTGCCACGGTTGGGCAGGTCCTCGAGAGGGAGTTCTTCCTGGGCGGCGCGCATTTCTTCCTGATAACGGCCGGTCGTTTCCGTGGCGGGAGTGGGGCGGGACGCGGGCTTGCGTGTGACCGGAGCAGGGACGGAGGGGAGTTCCAGGCCGATCTCGGTGTTGGTCGCAGGCGCAGGCGAACGGGCCGGTGTCGCGGCGGCAGTCGCGCGGGGACGGCGAGGGGTGTAGCCGCGGCTGCTGATGTCGGTCGTGCCGATGACAACGATGTCCACGCGGCCTTGCATGTCCTCGTCGATGACAGCGCCCATGATGATGTGCGAGTCGCGGCCGAATTGCTCGGTGACGGCAGTCATGATGTCGTTGACCTTGGGGAGCGTGAGGTCGGTACCGCCAACGATGTTGACCAGGAGCCGGTCGGCCTTGCGGGCGAAATCGGGGGTGGCGAGCAGGGGACAGAGTTTCAGCCCCTCGATGGCATCGACCACGGCCTGCTCGCCGGAACCGGAAGCGAGGCCGAAGAGCGTCTTGCCGCCGCGGGTGTGGAACGCCTGGCGGAGCGTCGCGAAATCGAGATTGATCAGGCCCGTGCGGTGAAGCATCGACCAGAGCGACTTGACGGCGCGGCCGATCCATTCGTCGGCGCGAGCGAAGGAGTCGAGCGCGGTTTCGCCTTCGGCGGCTTCCTGGAGGAGGATGTCGTTGGGAAGGGGAATGACGGCGTCGCAGACCTTGCGCAGGGCAATGAGGCCGTCCTCGGCCTGCTTGACGCGGCGGCCGCCTTCGAAGGTGAAGGGTTGCGTGACAAAGGCGATGACGAGAGCGCCGGCCTCGGAGGCAATTTCGGCGACGGTGGGCGCGGCGCCGCTGCCGGTGCCGCCGCCCATGCCGGCAACGAGAAAGACGAGGTCGCAATCCTTGACGGCGGCGGTGATCTTGTCGCGGTCGTGATCGGCGGCGGCGCTGCCGAGTTCGGGGTCGCCACCGGCGCCGAGCCCGCGGGTGATGGCAGAGCCGATGAGGATTTTTTCCTGGACGGGCGAGGCGGAGAGCGCCTGAAAATCGGTGTTGATGACGGCCATGTTGAGCCGTTCGAGGTTCTCCATTTTCAGGCGGTCCACACAGTTGGAGCCGGCGCCGCCGACGCCGACGACCTTGATCGCGACGGTGCGGTCGGAGAGGACGGTGTCATCGACCGGGAGGGGGAGGGGCAGGTCTTCGGGAGAGGATGCGTCGGACATGGCGGTGAAGATTACAATTTACGAATTTTTACACAAAGGGCGCAAAGGGCGCAAAGATCCGGGCCTCCGGAAACTTCGCGTTCTTCGTGATCTTTGTGCAGAATCAAAAACATCAGGGACACGGGTATGAAAAGATGTGGTCGTCAGATTGTGGATACGAAGTGAGTGGAAAATCGTAACGGGTACTTCGAACATCCTCACACGGAGATGAGTTTCTTGATGAAGCTGCCGAGGCCGGGGCGCTGGCGGCGCGAGCGGGCTTCTTCGGTGAGGCTCTGGCCGCCGTAGCTGAGGAGGCCGAGGACGGTGGCGAAACGCGGATGGCGGAGGTTTTCGTTGACCCAGCCGGGCAGTTCGCAAAGGCGGGCGTTGACGCCGAAGACGCGGGCGGCGGCTTCCTCGGTGGCAGGCATCTGCGAGGCGCCTCCGGCGAGCACGATGCCGGCGGGGAGATTCCCGGGGGCGCAGGCCTCGCCGATCTTTTTCTTCACGACCTCGAAGAGTTCCCACATGCGCGCCGAGGTGATCTGTTCGATGGTCTGGCGGGGAAAGGCGCGGTCGCCGATGCCGAAGTCACCGTTGAGCCAGACCTTGTCGGAACGGTCGCGGGCGGCGACCATGCTGCGGCCGTAGAGGTGTTTCAGCTTGTCGGCCTGGCCTTCGGTGACGCGCAGGCCGAGCGAAAGGTCGTTGGTGACGTGGGAACCGCCGACGGCGACGACACCGGCGGTGTGGGCGCAGCCGTGGCGATAGAGGATGTAGTCGGTGGCGCCGGCGCCGATGTCGATGACGAGGACGCCGTTTTGCCGGTCCTCGGCGGAGGTGAGCACGGTGCCGGACGCCAGGCCGGAGAGGATGAGCTGGGTGACGGGCAGGTTGAAGCCCTTGATGATGTGGATGTGGTCGGCGATCTTGCGCTCGTCGCCGTGGACCGTCCAGTACTGCGCTTCGAGGCGCTGGCCGCTGAGGTGCTCGGGGTCGGGCGTGAGGCGCCCGTCGAGGCGGAAGGGGCCGGGGAGATGATGGACAACGACGCGGCCTTCGGGGAGTTTCCGGCCCTTGGCGAGGCCGCAGACGGTGTCGATATCGATCTGGCTGACCATGTTGTCGGCGGCGCTGACGTTGATGGTCGCCTCGTTGCAGAAGCCGTCGAGGTGGCTGCCGGTCTGGGCGAGGAAGACTTCGTCGATGTGGACGCGGGCGTTTCTCTCGGCGTCGGAGATGGCGCGGTGGACGGCATCGCTGGCCCGGCGGAAGTCAACCGCGGCGCCTTTGATGATGCCGGACGAGGAGGCCTCGCCAAACCCGATGATGTGGAGGGCGCGGCCGGCGGTGACTTCGCCGATGAGAACGGTGACCTGGGAGGTGCCGATTTCAACGGCTCCGACAAATCTGGATCTGGACATGGCAGGAGAAGGCTAGATGTGGAAGGCGATGCGGGGGAGGACGGATGTCTGCGTTTGCGGCTGGGCGCCGGGGCGGGTCGGCGGGAGCAGCCGGCCGGCCGGCGCCTGCGGCTGCGGCTGTTGCTGCGGCGGCGGCGTGTGCGCCGGGGTCCCGGCTTCGGCGGGCGGAGCCGGGATGACGATCTGGCGCAGGGCGGGTTCCGGTTGCGGTTGCGGGGCCGCCGCCGGTTGCTGGCGCGCGACGGCCCGGCGTGGCGCGGGTGCGGCCGGGGCGGGTGCGGGGGGAGCCTGGAAGCGGATCGGAACCTGGCGGCCGAGAGCGAGGTTGACGGACTGGAGCGGGCGGGCGTCGGGAGCCTGGCGGGCCTGTTCGAGGATGTAGTCGAGCCGGGCGAGCTGGCGGAAAAAATCGTCGGAGGTGCCGAAGAGGAATTGCTCTCCGCGGGTGGTGTTGACGATGAGGATGCCGTCATCGGCATAGCGGACGAGGGAGACGATGCTGAACTCGGGGGCGAGGGCGGGCGTCCAGGTGCGGGTGTCCTCGAGGAGCCGGGCAACGCTGTCGATGCCGGCGACGGGCGCGAACGTTTCGCCGGAGAGCCGGCGCAGGCCGACGCCGTCGAGCCAGGGGAGCGAACTGATCAGGGCGGGATCGTAGTTGATGCCGCGGTACACGGTGCCGTCCTGCGAGACGACGGCATGGAGGGGCTGCCCGCTCTCGTCCTGCACGAGGATGCGGATGACGGGGGTGCGCTCGTCGAGCGTGACGGCGAGGGTGTCGGGAAACTGGCGGGTGAGGATGGCGTTGCGCACCTGCCCGTTGGCGAGGAGGCGGGCCTTGAGGGCTTCGAGATCCAGGCCCATGAGCGTGGAGCCGGGGCGGATGGCGAGCGTCTCGACGAGCCAATCCCGGGTGAGGACGCCGTTGGTGTGCTGGAGGGCGATGGTGCGCAGGGGGCTGGATTGCGTGGGATCGGCGAGGCGGCGGGGATCGTGACGCCAGGTCATGTAAATCTCGATACCGGCCCAGATGGTGGTGCCGATGAGGGCGGAGACGAGGATGAGCTTGCACATCGAGAACGCGGCGCGGCGGCGGCCGGCGGCGGACATGGCGCGCGGCGCGATTTCCTGGGGGATCTCGGTCCAGGAGCGGGCGGGCGGCGGAATGCTGAGATGAGCGTGACTCACGGAAAATGCGGACTGCGGAGTGCGGAGTGGCGCGGACGAGCGCGGTTGTGGTGATTTTGTAGATACTGCGGTGGCGAGTGATGCGCGGATTGGTTGGAAATCGAAAATCGGGAATCGAAAATCGAAAATGTTTCAGGGCGCGAAGCGCCGGATGGCCGGGCGGACGAGTTCGCGGACCAGCGCGGTGAAATCAAGCCCCGCGCAGCGCGCGCTCATCGGCAGGAGACTGGTTTCCTTCATGCCGGGGAGAGTGTTGATTTCGAGCAAATAAAGGGGGTTATTAACATTTTGCTCACCGGGGGAGACGCTTCGCGCCGGTTCAGGGTTCAGGGTTTCCGGTTCAGGGTTGTTGGCAGGTGCGGCGTTGCCCGAACCCTGAACCCTGAACCCTGAACCCTGAACGTCCGCCGCGTCGGCGTCGTCGTCGGGTTCGCAGAGGATGAAGTCGATGCGGGCGTAGTCGCGGCAGCCGCACGCCGCAAAGGCGCTTTCGGCGGCGGCGCGAACGAGCGCGGTCGTGGCTTCGGGAAGCGGCGCGGGGGCGAGGTACTCGGTGCGGCCTTTTGTATATTTGCTGGTGTAGTCATAGACGCCGGAGCGGGGGCGGATTTCGACGACGCCGAGGGCGCGGCCGTTGAGGACGCCGATGGAAAGTTCGCGGCCGACGAGGCGAGGCTCGGCGAGCCAGGCGGAGGCGGCGAGGTGGCGCGGGGCACCGCCGGCGGGCGGAGCGCCGGCGCCATGTTCCGGAAACGGGCGGGACGCCCGCGCCACCTGGGCGAGGGCGGCGGCGATTTCGGCTTCGGTGTCGGCGAGGTGGAGGCCGACGCTGCTGCCTTCGGCGTTGGGCTTGATGACGACGCGGGGGCCGAGAGCGGCGACGAGGTCGGCGGCGGACGGGAGGGCGCCGGCGGTGAAGACGACTTCGGGGGCGACCTGGACGCCGGCACGGGCGGCGGCGGCTTTGGTGGCCGACTTGTCCATGGTCAGCGCGCTGGAGGCGGCGTCGCAACCGGCATAGGTGATGCCGGCGGCGTCGAGAAGGCGCTGCATCCGGCCGTCTTCACCAAAGGTGCCGTGAAGGGTGGAGAACACGATGTCGCGCGCCGGGTCGAGGCCGGGCGGGAGGGCGTCGGCGGAGACTTCGACGAGGCGGGTGGGGAAGGTGTTGGCGAGGGCGAGCGCGCAGGCGCGGCCGGAGCCGAGCGAGACTTCGCGCTCGGAAGAGGTGCCGCCGGCGAGGACGACGACCCGAAAGGAGGAATGCGGAGTGCGGATTGCGGAAGGAGTCACGGAGAGAAAGAGGCGGGCGGGAGGTCGGCGACGCGGTCGAGGACGGTTGCCCAGTCCTGGCCGTAGAGGATGGCTTCGGGTTCGAGCGTGGTGCCGGTGGCGGCGTGGACGCGGGCGCGGACTTCACGGACCAGGGCGATGACGTCGTCGGCGGTCGCCTGGCCGTGATTGACGATGAAGTTGGCATGGACGGGCGAGACTTCGGCGCCGCCGATGCGCAGGCCCTTGAGTCCGGTGGCGTCGATGAGACGGCCGGCGGAGTCGCCCTCGGGGTTTTTGAAGATGCAACCGGCGCTGGGTTCGCGAGGCTGGGTTTTTTTGCGTTTGTCGCGGTAGGCGTCCACCTGGCGGGCGACGTCGTCGGAGTGATCGGCGAGGGCGGCGGGGCGGAGGATGGCGCCGAGGGCGATGGCGTTTTCCAGCTCGGCGCAATGGCGGTAGCCGGTATGGAGCTGGTCGCGGCGGAGGGTGAGGAGGTCGCCGGCGAGCGTGAGCAGGTCGACGGATTCGACGATGTCGAAAATCCAGCCGCCCATGGCGCCGGCGTTCATGCGAAGGGCGCCGCCGATGTTGCCGGGGATGCCTTCGAGAAATTCGAAGCCGTGCAGGCCGGCGGTGACGGCTTTGCCGCAGAGTTCTTTCAGGCGCAGGCCGGCGCCGACGCGGAGGGTGCCGTCGGGGAGCGCTTCGAAGGTGGACCAGGACGGATGGCGGAGGCTGAGGACGAGGGCGTCGACGCCTTCGTCGGGCACGATGAGGTTGGAGCCGCGTCCGAGCATGAGCAGCGGGATGCCGGCCGCGGCGGCGGCGCGGACGAGGGCGGCGAGATCGTCGCGGGTGGCGGGCTCCGCATAGAGCCGGGCGGAGCCGCCGACGCCGAGGGTGGTCTTGCGGGCGAGCGGTTCTTCGCGGCGGAGGAGCGTCGCGGTGTCGGGAGGAAGGACGGCGCGGAGGGTGTCGGCGGCGGCGCTCCAGCGCGCGCGGTCGACGAGCCAGCGGCGGGCGGTGGCATCGATGTTGCCGGCGCCGATGAAGGCGACGAGAGCGGGAGTCGGGAAGAGCGGAAGCGCGAGCGAGGAGGCGCGGTGGCAGGTGGCTTCGGGCAGGAGGGCGGCGAGGTCCGCGGTGGCGCCGCCGGGGAGCGGGGATTCGCCGGCGCCGTAAACGTCGAGAAGATGGATTTCGTCGGCGAGGCGAAGGGCATCGGCAAACTCGCGCAGGAACTGGCGCGTGCGGCTGTACCGGTGGGGCTGGAAGACGGCGACGAGGCGGGCGGGGGGGGTGGAGGCTGCGGCGCGCTCGCGGAGGCTGGCGAGGAGGGCGCGGATCTCGGCGGGATGATGGGCGTAGTCTTCGATGACGGTCAGCTCGTCGGCCGCGAGGAGGACGGTCTGGCGGCGGCGGACGCCGGGGAAGGCCGCGAGGAGATCGGGCGTCGGGGCGGGGACGCCCATGCATACGGCGGCGGCGAGGGCAGCGGCGGCATTCCGGCGATTGAAGGCACCGGCGATGCGGTCGGGGAAGGACGCGGCGTCGGGAGGCGCAGGGAGGTCGCGGATGACGCGGCCGGTCGTACGGGCGAAGAGTCGGTCGAAGGCGGCTTCGAGATCGGCGCGGGTGCGGTAATGGTCGGGGTGATCCCAGTCGATATTGGTGACGACGGTGATTTCGGGGGAAAAGTTTTCGATGGTGCCGTCGCTTTCGTCGATCTCCGCGACAAGCCACGCTGCCGCCGGCAGCGGCGGCGGGAGTTCAGGGTTCAGGGTTTCGGGTCCGGAGTTGTCGGCGGGCGTGGCGTTGCCGGAATCCTGAACTCCGGATTCTGAACTCTGGACCCTGAACTCCAAACCCTGAACTGCGGCGGCGGCCGCCGCCGGCGGCGTGTCGTCGGCGAAGAGCCCGCCGAGGATGTAGTCGGCCGGGAAGCCGGCGGCGCGGAGGAGGCTGACGAGCATCGCCGTGGTGGTGGTTTTCCCGTGGGAACCGCAGACGGCGACGAGGCGGCGGGTGCGGGCGAGGGCGGCGAGGAGTTCGCCGCGGCGGATAACGGGGAGATTGCGCGCGCGGGCGGCCTGGAGCAACGGGTGCGCGGGGGCGATGGCGCTGGAGATGACGAGGAGTTGTACGTCGTCGGGGAGGCCGTCGGCAAATGGCGGGCGGGACGCCCGCGCCACGCCGGAGGCGGGCGAGACGCCCGCGCCACAGAGGGTGATGCCGGCGCGTTCGAGGTGGGCGCGCATGGCGTCGGTCAGGTGATCGTCGCTGCCGGAGACGCGGTGGCCGAGGGCGGCCAGGTAGATGGCGAGCGGGCCGAGGCCCATGCCGCCGATGCCGACGGCGTGAATGCGGGAAGGCAGGCGGGTGGTGGCGGACGCGGTGTTCATCGGCGGGCGAGGGTTTCGAGGTCGGCGATGATCTGGTCGAGCGGACGGGCGCGGTCGAGCCGGCGCAGGGCGTCGGCGAGCGCGGCGCGGCGGGCGTCGTCGGCGAGGAGCGATTCGGCTGCGGGCAGCAAGTCGGCGGCGAGGCGCTCTTGCGGGATGACGAGAGCGGCCTCGTGCCCGGCGAGCCAGGCGGCGTTGGCGGCCTGGTGGTTGTCCGCCGCGTGCGGATACGGGACGAGGATCGACGGGGTGGCGCAGCGGATGAATTCGGCGAGGGTGCCGGCCCCGGCCCGCGCGATCACCAGATCGGCGGCGGAGAGAAGGGCGGCGACGTTGTCGCAGAAAGGGACGTAGCGCGCTTCGGGCGCACTGCCATTCGGGATTCCGGATCCGGAATCCGGGAGGGAGGCCGGCCCGCCGGTTTCCTTGCCGGGGCCGGTGACGCAGTAGAGCCCGGTGTCGAGGCGGGCGAGGTCGGGGGCATGGCGGCGGGCCCAGTCGTTGAGCGCGGAGGCGCCCTGGCTGCCGCCGAAGATGGCGAGGAGCTTGGCCGGCGCGTGCGGATCGAGCCCGAGGGCGGCGCGGGCTTCGGCGCGGGGGAGCGGCGCAATCTCGGCGCGGACGGGGAGGCCGGCTTCGCGCTGTTTGCCTGGCCGGACGGAGGGAATGCGGATGCCGGGCGGCAGGTAGATGCGCTGGGCGAGGCGGGCGAGGAGGCGGACGGCCCGGCCCGGCACGCGGTTGGATTCGTGCAGCGCCACGGGTACGCGGAAGAGGCGGGCGGCGACAATGACGCTGGCGGTGGTGAACCCGCCGAAGCCCACGACGATCGCCGGCCGGTGGCGGCGGACGAGGCGCAGCCCGGCGAGGAAGGCGCGGGTCTGCGAGGCGGCGAAGCGCAGGAACGGCACGGGCGAGAACGAGAGCGGCGCGCCGGGGATTTTTTCGAACGCGAGGCGCGGGTACTTGGCGAGCAGGCGGGCGTCGATCTGCTTGTGGCTGACGAGCAGGAGCGGGCGGTGGCCGCGCGCGATGAGCCCTTCGGCGAGCGCGATGCCGGGCGTGAGGTGTCCGCCGGTGCCGCCGCAGAGGATGAGAAAGGTGAGGGGGGGGGGGCCGGAACACGGGCTGGAAGCCCGTGCCACGCCGGACGGAGAGGCAACGCTCACGGGCTGGAAGCCCGTGCCACTCCGCATTCCGCATTCCGCATTCATCGGATGTCCTCCCAGGAGGTGGCGCGATCGTCGAGAGTGGCCCGCGACCAGGTGCGCTGCGTGTTGACGATGATGCCGATGAGGATGCCCATGAGCAGCAGGTTGGACATGCCCGCGCTGATGAAGGGCAGCGACATGCCCTTGGTCGGAAAAATCCCCGTGACGACGCCGAGGTTGATGATCGCCTGCAGGCCGATGAGGAGCACGGCGCCGGTGACGAGCAGGTACTGGAACAGGTTGGGCGCGCGGCGGAGGTGGGTGAAGCCCGCGATGCACATGACGAGAAACACCCCCACGATGCCGAGCGTGAACCAGAGCCCGAGCTCCTCGCCGATGACGGCGAAAATGAAATCGGTATGGGCCTCGGGCAGGAAGTTCATCTGCTGGCGTCCCTGGCCGAGCCCGGCGCCCCCCGTGCCGCCGGCGGCGAAGGCGAGGAGCGACTGGTAGAGCTGGTAGGTGCCGGCCTGCTTGTTGGCCTCGACGTCGAGAAACGCGGTGAAACGCGCGAGGCGGTTGGGCATCAGGTACACCAGCGCGCCGAGCCCGCCGAGGCCCGCGAGGAAGGCCGGCGCGAGATAGATGAGCCGGGCTCCGGCGAGAAACAGCAGGGTGAACCCGACGACCCCGGTGAGCGCGGCCGTGCCGAGATCGGGCTCCTTGGCAATCAGCGCGGCGAAGAGGCCGATGATGCCGACAGGAACGAGAAAGCCGCACCTGAACTCGCGGATGCGCGACTGGTTGATCGCCAGGTAGTGGGCGAGGCAGAATACCATCGCGATCTTGCCGATTTCCGAAACCTGGAAACGCGCCGAGCCGATGCCCAGCCAGCGGCGGCTGCCGTTGACCGTGACGCCGATGCCGGGCACGAGGACGAGCACGAGGAGCAGCAGGGCGGCGCCGCCGATCCACCAGGCATAGCGGCGGAAAAACTCGATGTTGAGCCGGCTGACGACCAGCGCCGCGCACGTGGCGAGGCCGAGGCCGATGAGCTGCTTGGTGAGATAATACCAGGGGCCGACCTTGTAGGAGACGCTGGCGCTGAACAGGATGGTGAGCCCGAGCGAGGCGAGCCCCGCGGCGCACACCACCATGACGCCGGCCGGAGTGCGCACGAAGTGCTGGCCGCGGGCGGGCGGAGCGGAAGCGTGTCGGGTGGCGGCTGCAGCGCGGGCCATGTGGCGGGAAAGGACGGGAGCGGATGGCGCCGGGCTGAAGGAGCGGCTCCGTCGCCGGCGTCGATCGTGCCTCAGTTTTCCTCGGCGGGGACGATGGGCGTGAGCTGGGCGGGAGGCGGGCTGGCGGTGCCGGGATTGAAGAGCGGATCGTCGGGGGCGAGCGTCCCGGGTTCGGCCGGCGTGAACGACGAGCCGGCGGAGGGCGTGAGCGGCACGGGAGCAGGCGTCGAGGGCGCATACTCGACGGGATCGGGATTGAAGCTGGCGGAGTTCGACGCCGGAGCGGGCGCGGCGGTGGCGGCGGCGCTGGCGGCCGGAGCAGGCGCGGCCGCGCCGGGGATTTTCAGCTCCTGGCCGACCCGCAGTTTTTTCGGATCGGTGATGTTGTTGGCGGCGGCGATGGCGCCGACCTTGACGCCGTGCTGTTTGGCGATGGCCCCGAGGGTGTCGCCGGATTTCACGGTGTAGGTGAGGGTGGCGGCGGAACCGCCGGAGGGAGCGAAACTCGCGCTGCTCTCGGCCACCGGCGTGGTCGTGGCAGGCGGGATAGTGAGGACCTGGCCGACACGCAGGTTGTCGCCGCGCAGGTTGTTGGCCGAGCGGAGGGCGGCGAGCTTCACGCCATGTTTGCGGGCGATGGCGCCGAGGGTGTCGCCGGAAACGACGGTGTAGGACATGCTGCCAGTCGGGGAATCGGCGGAGGGAGCCGCGGTGGAGGCGACCGGGACGACGAGTTTCTGGCCGATGCGGAGCGTGGCGTTGCCGGAGATGTTGTTGGCGGCGGCCAGTTCCGTGGTCTTGATGCCGTGCTTGCGGGCGATGGTCCAGAGGCTGTCGCCTTTCTGCACTTCATAGCTGGTGGTGGCGGCGACAGGAGCGAGGGGGACGGGAGACGTATCGACCGGCGTAAGACCGGCGGGCGCGGGATCGGACAACGGCGCCGGGGTGAGCTCTCCGTAGTTGTGATCGACGGGCGTGAGGGCAGTGCTGGCCGGCGCGGTGTTGCCGCCCGGGCGGGTGGGCGAGAAGCGCACGGGGGCGCTGGCAGGGCTGGCGCCTTGCGGTGCGTCGGAGCCGGGCGCGCCGGCCACGGACGGATCGGCGGGATCGGAAGCGGAGGCTTTGCTCTTGCTGCCGGAGCTGCAGCCGGGGAGGGCGATGGCGAAGAGGCCGACAACGAGGTGGATGGCGACGACGGCGCCGAATATGTGCATCATTTTCATTGGCGTGGGCGGGTTATGAATCGGTTGGTTGCGTTTTGTTGCGGGTTGGGACGGGTGACGGTGAAGGGTGCGGAGGAGGCGCGAGTGGTGGTCAGGATGTGGCTGAAGTTGTTCCGAGTTTATCCACAAACTGGCGAAAGCGAAGCCCGCGGTCGGCATATCCGCGAAACTGGTCGAAGCTGGCGAAGCCGGGGCTGAGCAGGACGTGGTCGCCGGGGGCGGCGAGGCGGGCGGCATCGGTGACGGCGCGCTCGAGGGTGGCGCTGACGGTGTGGGCGAGGCCGGCCTCGCGGGCGGCGGCGGCGAGGACGGGCGCGGTTTCGCCAATGAGGAGGGCATGGCGGACGCGCGGGGCGATGCGGCGGACGAAGGCGGGAATGTCGCCGCCCTTGGGTTTGCCGCCGAGGATGAGGATGACGGGGGCGGTGAAGGAGCGGAGCGCAGCCTCGGTCGCGTGGAAGTTGGTGGCCTTGGAATCGTTCCACCAGGAAACCGGCGCAGCCGCCGCCTGCGGCGGCTGCGGTTCAATGTTTGGAGTTTCGGGTCTGGAGTTGTCGGCAGGCGCGGCATTGCCGGAACCTGAACTCGGAACTCCAGACCCTGAACCCTGAACTGCCGTCGCAGGCGGCTGCGGCGTGGTGGTGGCGATTTTCTGGAGGCGGTGGTCGGCGAGGGTGAAGGTGCGGGCGGCGGCGTAGAGCGCGCCTTCGCGGTGGCCGGCGCCGCGCCACCAAGCGGAGGCGAGCAGGAAGTTTTCGCGCTGCGGATAGTCGGCGAAGGGCGTGCCGCGCAGGAGGATGTCGCCGGGCTGGTCTTCGGTGGCGACGCGGGCGTCGGCGGGGAGCGTCTGGCCGAGGCGGTCGGCCCAGGCCTGCACGCTGGTGCCGGCGTAGACATGGCCGCCGATGGTGCGTTCGAAGAGGCGCCATTTGGCGTGGAAATACTCTTCGATGGTCGGGTGGCGTTCGAGGTGGTCTTCGGCGAAATTGGTCCAGAGAGCGGCGTCGGCGCGGAAGTGGCGCATGGTTTCGGCCTGGAAGGAGCTGACTTCGCACACGGCGACGGAGTCGGGCCCGCCGCCGCCGCGTTCGGCGACGAGGTGGGCGAGAGGCATGCCGATGTTGCCGGCGGCGGTGGCGTCGAGGCCGACGCTGCGCAGGGCGTGGGTGAGAAATTCGGTGAGGGTGGTCTTGCCGTTGGTGCCGGTGATGGCGACGAGGGGGCCGCGCCAGAAGAGGGAGGCGAAATCGAGTTCGCCGAGGCAGGTGCAGCCGGCGGCGCGGGCGGCGGCGAGCCAGGGGTGGCCGGGCGGGAAGCCGGGCGAGAAGATGACGAGCCGGTGAGCGGCGGCGGCTTCGCTGTCGAAGAGGACTGCGGAGGGAGCGGCGGCATTCCTGCCGCTGCGACGGCGCGAAGCGTCGCCGGGTTCGGGAAATCCGGAGGGGGGGGCGGCAAGGGGCGAGGCGCGTTGCGCCTCGTCGCAGCGGCAGGAATGCCGCCGCTCCGGGAATACGGCGCGCTCGTCGAAAACGGTGAAGGTGGCGCCGAGGGTGGTGAACAGATCGCAAACGGCGCGGCCGCTCACGCCGGCGCCGAGGATGGCGACCGGTTGCGCGAGGAGCGGGTGCAGGAAAGGCGGGATGCGGGTTTGCATGTCAGCGGAGCTTGAGCGTGCCCAGGCCGGCGAGGGCGCACATCAGCGAAAGTATCCAGAAACGGAGGACGACCTTGGTTTCCGGCCAGCCCTTTTTCTGGAAGTGATGATGAATGGGCGCCATCAGAAAATAGCGCCGCCCGGTGCCGGTGGTGCGGCGGGTGTATTTGAAATAACCGACCTGGATGATGACCGAGAGGGCTTCGGCGACAAAAACGCCGCCGACGATGATGAGGGTGAACGGCTGCTGGACCATGAAGGCGATGACACCGATGAGGCCGCCGAGCGCGAGCGAGCCGGTGTCGCCCATGAATACCTCCGCCGGATGCGAGTTGAACCAGAGAAACGCCATGCCGGCGCCGACAAGCGCGCCGCAGATGACGGCGAGTTCGCCGGTGCCGGGCACCCAGTTGATGAGCAGGTACTGCGCGATCCGGGCGTTGCCGGCGGCGTAGGCCATGATGCCGTAAACGAGCGCGACGGAGATCGTGCAGCCGATGGCGAGGCCGTCGAGGCCATCGGTGAGGTTGATGGCGTTGCTGAAGCCGACGATCCAGAAAAAGACCATGACGAAGAGCCCCCCGAGGCCGAGAATGCCGGCGAAGCGGTAAACGGGTTTTTCGACGAACGGCACGCACAATTCGCGGATGCGCGCGGCGCTGTCGGGATGCCAGAGGAGCACGGCGAGGGCGACGAGGGTGGTGACGGTTTGCCAGAGGATTTTTTCGCGGGAGGAAATGCCGTCGCGGTTCTTGCGGACGGCTTTCAGGTAGTCGTCACGAAAGCCGACGGCGGTGAGCGCGGCGTAGACGAAGAGCGCGGTGAGAACCCAGACATTGGGCGTGGCCCAGAGGAGGGCGCTGGCAAGGACGGACAGGAAAATGAGCAGTCCGCCCATGGTGGGCGTGTTTTTCTTGTCGAAGCGGGCGGCGAGGTCGCCGGTGCGGTCGTCGTCGTAGTGCTGCCCGAATTTGAGAACGCGGAGTTTTTTTATCAGCCAGGGGCCGATGATGAAGCCGATCACCGTCGCCGTGCCCGCCGCCATCAAGGTGCGGAAGGAGATGTAGCGCAGGAGGCGGAGCGGGCCGAAATGGTCTTCGAAATTGGCGAGATAGCTGAGCATCGGGCGGCGGTGGAAGGCGACGGGAGATCAGTGCGTTCTGGACGAGTTGGGAGTGCGGGCAGGGAAAACGAGGCGCTCGAGCGCGTGGCGGCGGCTGCCCTTGACGAAGACCGGGCCGGAATGCGTGGCGAGGAGGGCGGCGGTGGCGGGCGCGGACCGGGCGGCGTCGGAATCGGGATGGGCGTGGATGTGGGAAGCGGAAGGGGGGGAGGAGGATTTTTCCGGAGACGCTGCGCGGGTCACGGTTTCGGCGTGGGGACCGATGGCGACGAGATGATCTTGCGGGCGAAGGTGGGTGGCCAGGGCGCGGCCGAGCGCTTCGTGATGGCGGGCGGACCCGGGGCCGAGTTCCTCCATGCCGCCGACAAGGTAGAGGCGCGGGGCATCGGCCGGAGCCGCGGTGGCGGCGAAGGTGGCGAGGGCGTCGAGCATCGAGGCCGGATTGGCGTTGTAGCAGTCGAGGTAGACGGGCCGGCTGGCGGCAGGGTTGGCGGGAACGGGCAGTTGTTGCCACTCGCCGCGCAGGGGAACGGGTTGCCAGCGGGTGAGCCGGGAACGGATATCCGCCGGAGAGATGCCGAGGTGGAGCGCGGCCCGGATGGCGAGGGCGGCGTTCCGGGCCATGCCGTCGGTGACGCGGGGGAGTTCGTAGACGCTGGCGTCGATGCTGATGGCGGTGGTGGCCGGGGTATGGAAGGTGGCGTGCGCGAAAGGAGCGGGCGGGACGCCCTCGGAACACGGGCTGGAAGCCCGTGCCACTTCATGGGCAGGATGCCCATGCCACGTCGCGGGCGGGACGCCCGGGCCGCGCAGGGCGAGGCCGCCGGGGCGGAGCGTGTTGAAAAGGACGGATTTTTCGCGGGCGATGGTCTCGAGGTCGCGGAGGGCTTCGAGGTGCGCGGGAGCGACGAGCGTGATGATGGCGACGTCGGGCTCGATCATCGCGGCGAGCGCGGCCATCTCGCCGGGAGCGCTGATGCCGGCTTCGACCACGGCAAAGCGGTGGCGCGCGGGATCGAGCCGCGTGAGCGTGAGCGGCACGCCCAGGTGATTGTTGAGGTTGCCTTCGGTGGAAAGGACGTCGCCCGGATCGGCGGAAAGAAGGAGGGTCAGCAGGTTTTTGGTGGACGTCTTGCCGGCGCTGCCGGTGATGCCGACCACGGGACGGCGGAAAGCGCGGCGGTGTTCGCGCGCGATCGTCTGGAAGGCAGCGAGCGGGTCGGAGACGACAAGCTGGGGGAACCCGGCGAGGGCGGGATCGCCGGAGGGCGACGCCACGAGAGCGGCGGGCGCGCCGGCGGCACGGGCGGCGGCGAGGTAATCATGGCCATCGCGCTGCGGGGTGCGCAGGGCGACGAAGATCTCGCCGGGGCGGAGCGTGCGCGTGTCGGTGCTGAAACCGGCCAGAAGGGTGCCATCCGCAGGAAGAAGGGTCCAGCGGGCGGAGGTCCAGGTGGCGAGTTGCGTGGCGGTGAACACGGGCGGCGGGTGTGGACCGGACGGAGAGCGGTCCGGCGTTTTCAGGTCTGGGCGAAGCGTTTGATCGCGATGAGTTCGCGGACGACCTGGCGGTCGTCGAAGGGAGTGACGGTGTCGGCAAATTCCTGATACGTCTCGTGGCCTTTGCCGGCGATGAGGAGGCAGTCGCCGGGCTTGGCCATGTCGAGCGCGAGGCTGATGGCGCGGCGGCGATCCTCGATCCAGGTGAGTTTGCGCGGATCGGTGACGCCGGCTTTCATGTCGGCGAAGATCTGCTGGAGTGGCTCGTTGCGGGGGTTGTCGGCGGTGGCGAAGGCAAAATCGGCGTGCTCCTGCACGGCGCTCGTCATGAGCGGGCGTTTGGTGCGGTCGCGGTTGCCGCCGCAGCCGAAGACGACGAGGAGCCGGCCGGGCGTGATGGCGCGGAGCATGCCGAGGGCGTTGCGGAGGGCGTCGTCGGTGTGCGCGTAGTCGACGAGGACGTTCCACGGCTGGCCGGATTCGATGCGCTCCATGCGGCCGGGGACGCCGGGGAAGCAGGCGAGGCGAGGGAGGAATTTCTGCGGGTCGCGGCCGAGCCCGTAAACGCTGGCGGCGGCGGCGAGCACGTTGCTGACATTGTAGCGGCCGATGAGCGGCGAGCGCACGACGGCGGAGCCCTCGGGCCAGTGGATGCGGAAGGTGGATTCGCGGAAGCCGAGGTTGACCTCGGTGGCGCGGACCTGCGCGTCGGGGTGCTCGCCGTATGTGACCACCTTCACATGGGCGGGAATGCGGGCGAGGAGGGCGCGGCCGTGTTCGTCGTCGAGGTTGATGACGGCGACGCGCGGGGCCTTGCCGGGCCCGGCGGTGAAGAGACGGGTCTTGACCTCGAAATAGTCCTCGAGGGTCTTGTGGTAATCGAGGTGGTCGCGTGTCAGGTTGGTGAATACGGCGGCGGCGAGCGAAAGGTCGAGGACGCGGTTTTGCGCGATGCCGTGCGAGCTGACTTCCATGACGGCCTCGCGGCAGCCGGCGTCGCGGATCTGGGCGAGCATGCCGTAGATATCGAGCGCCTCGGGCGTGGTCTTGAAGGAGGGGACGGTGCGGGCGCCGAGGTCGTAGTTGACGGTGCTGAGCAGGCCGACGCGGCGGTGCTCCTCCATGAAGTGCTTCGTGAGGTAGGCGACGGTGGTCTTGCCGTTGGTGCCGGTGATGCCGACGACCTCGAGATCGGTGTCGGGCGCCTTGTAGTAGCGGCGGGCGACGCGGGCGAGGGTGGCGCGCGGGTCGGCGACCTGCACGAAGGTGACCTTGGCGGGAGTCACCGAGGGGATCTGCGTGCCGACGATGGCGACGGCGCCGCGCGCGACGGCTTCGTTGACAAAGGCCGCGCCGTCGGTGCGGAGGCCGGGCAGGGCGAAAAAGACGTTGCCGGGGACAACGCGGCGGCTGTCCATGACGAGCCCCGAGATGGGCCGGTGGAGATCGCCGCGGACGGCGAGGACTTCACCTGCGGGAAAGAGATCGGCGAGTTGTGGTGCCATTTGGAATACGCGTTGGGAAACTTTGTCGGACGGGCGGCGGCGGGGGGGACGGGCGGCGCGGCGCGCCGGGCGGCCGATGCGGGCGGAGACAGGCGCGGCGACGTCGGCCAGACCGTTGGCGAAGGCGTGGATGAGGGAGTGGTTTTGCGTGAGATAGCCGATCATCGGTAGCTGTTTTCCTGGCGGGCGAGCAGCCCGCCGGCGGCGGTGCTGCGGACGGGTTTGATGTCGAGATACTGGATCAGTTGTTCCCCGATCCGTTTGAAGCTGGGGATGGCGACGACGGCGCCGTAGCCGGGGCGCCCGTTGGCGGGGTGGCCGTCGTCGACGATCACGGAGATGACGACGCGGGGGCGGCTGGCGGGGAAGAAGCCGACGAAGGAGCCGACGTGGTTGCGCGTGGAGTAGCGGCCGTTGATGAGCTTCTGCGCGGTGCCGGTCTTGCCGGCGACCTCGAAGTCGGGGATGACGGCGGCCCTGGCGGTGCCTTCGTCGGAGGCGACGCGCTGGAGCAGGTCGCGCATGATGGCGGCGGTGCGCGGGGTGATGACGGTGCGGCGGACTTTCGGGGCGAAGGTGTAGTTGGCGATTTCGTTGCCCCGCTTCGTGTCGACGCTGAAATCCTGCACCTCGCGAATGATGCCGGGGACCATCAGGTTGCCGCCGTTGGCGATGGCGGCCATGGCGTAGTGGATCTGGAGCGGGGTGGCGGCGATGGAGTAGCCGGCGGGGATGCGGGTCATGTCGATGTCGCTCCAGCGGGCGGGCGGGGCGAAGATGCCGCCTTCCTCATAGCCGAGGGGAAAGCCGCTTTTTTCGCCGAAACCGAAGGCGCGGGCGTAGTCGTAGAATTTCTGGTCGCCGACGGTCATGCCGAGGAGCGCGGCGCCGCGGTTGCTGGAGTGGGCGATGATTTCGGTGACGGAGAGGGGCTGCGGGAAAGGGTGGTCGTCGCGCATGAGGCGGCGGGGTTTGCCACGATAGAGGACGGTGTCGGCGGCGCAGTTGAAGCGGGTGTCGGGCGAGACGAGGCCCTCGTTGAGCGCGGCGGAGGCGGCGACGATCTTGAAGGTGGAACCGGGCTCGACGAGGTCGGTGGCGGCGACGTTGCGCTGCACCTCAAGCGGAGCGCGGGCGTAGTCGTTGAGATCGAAGGTGGGGTAGTTGGCGAGCGCGAGGAGGTAGCCGGTGCCGGGTTCGCTGACGATGATGGTGGCTTTTTCGGGGCGGAAGGTGGCGACGAGGTTTTCCATCTCCTGCTCGACCATGTGCTGGATGACGGTGTCGATGGTGAGGACGACGTTGTAGCCGTCGCAGGGGGGCACTTCGCGGGTGCGGAACTGGGCGAGTTCGCGGCGGAGCCCGTCTTTTTCGGATTCGCGCCAGCCGTCCTGGCCGCGCAGGTAAAAATCGGCCCAGGCCTCGACGCCGCCGGAGGGAATGCCTTCCCGGTTGATGTAGCCGATGAGGTGGGCGGCGAGCGAGCGCTGCGGGTAGGCGCGGATGTAGGTGCGGTTGCCATACACGCCGCGGATGCCGAGCTTGAGGATTTCGGTGTAGGCGGATTCCTCGACGGTGTCGCTGAGTTTGGCCCAGCGGATGAGGCGGGCGCCGGTGTCGGGAGCGATGTCGTCGCTGTCGGTTTCCTCGGCGGTGGGCTCGGGGATGCGGCGGGCGGTGGCGGCGGATGTCACGGACGCGGCGCTGCCGGGAGCGGGGCGCGTCCTGGTGTCCATGATACGGTTGATTTCGGAGAGAGGCAGGCCGAGGAGCCGGGCGAGTTCGGCGCGGGCGGGGCGATCCTCCTCGCGCACCATCTGGGGATCGACGCCGAGGTGGATCAGGGTGCGGGAGGTGGCGAGGACGTTGCCACGGACATCGAGCGAGGAGCGGGCGAGGATGTCGCCGCGGCGGGCGGGCTGCGTCTCGATCTTGCGGCGGGCCCGGTCGAGCTGGGACGCGTAGTGCTCGCGGTTGAAAACGTGGAGATCGGCTAGGCGCCAGCCAATGCCGGTGAACGCGGCGACGACTACGCCGGCCACGAGAGCGATGCGGTAGTTGCTGGCGAAACCGCGGGAGGTCATTGACGGCGCGCGGGCGTGGTGCCGCCTCCGGTGCGGGTGGTGTCGATGTAGAAACTCGCGGTGTCGGCGGGTGCGAACCGCAGGGATGCGGCGCCGGCGGCGGGGACGACGCGGTCGCCTTTGAAGAGCTCGCCGTTGCGCCGGGTGGCGAGGCGCTCCTCGACGGGCTCGGTGACGTGATGGACGTTTTCACGGCGCGGGAGGGCGAGGCCCAGACGCATGTCGCGGTTGCGGCGCTCGAGGGTGTCGGGCGACTGCTCGGCGGCGACGAAGGTGTTGGTTTCCGCGAGGCGGCGTTCGACGCGGGCGAGTTTCTGTTCGAGTTCGAGCGTGGCGCGGGCTGTGAGGGAAATCTGGTGACGCAGCCACACGGCGCCGAGACCGGCGCTGCCGCCCAGCACGAACACCACCAGCATCCCCACGAGGAGCTGGTTGATGAATGCGTTTTTGCCGGAGAGGTGCATGGTGGAAATGCGGATTGCGGAGGATGGAGCGGTCAGAGTTTGCGGATGGCGCGGAGCTTGGCGGAACGGGCGCGGGGATTGGCGGCGAGTTCGGCGTCGTCGGGGGTTACGGGTTTGCGGGTGAGCGGCTCGGCGGCCTTCTCGCGAAGATCGGCCGGGCGGTGGTCTTCCTGGCTTTCGGGCTGGCCGCAGAGCCGGCGGAAGGCCTGCTTGACGGGACGGTCCTCGAGCGAGTGGAAGCTGATGACGGCGAGGACGCCGCCGGAGCGGAGCAGCCCGAAGGCGGCGGGCAGGGCGCGTTCGAGGGCGCCGAGTTCGTCGTTGACGGCGATGCGGATGCCCTGGAAGGAGCGGGTGGCCGGATGGATTTTCGAGGCAAAACGGTCGCGCGCCGGGATGGCGGCGGCAATGAGCCCGGCGAGCGAGGCGGTGCGGGCGAGGGCGCCGGTGCCGCGGGCTTCCTTGATGGCGCGGACGACGCGGGAGGCATGGCGCTCTTCTCCGTAGTCGCGGATGGCGCGGAAGAGCATCTCGTCGGTGGCCGTCTCGAGCCAGAGCGAGGCGGGGACGCCGGAGCGGGGATCCATGCGCATGTCGGCGGGGGCGTCGTTGCGGAAGGAAAAACCGCGCGCGGTGTCGTCGAGCTGGAAAGAGGAGACGCCGAGGTCGAAGAGGATGCCGTCGAAGCCCTTGCCCTCGCGGATGGCGACGAGAGCGGGGTGTTCGCGGGCGAGTTCGCCGAGGCGGCCGAAATCGCGGTCGATGAGCTCGAAACGGCCGGAGCCGAATTCCTCGCGCAGCGCGGCGGCGCGGGGGAGCGCGGCGGGATCGCGATCGAGCGCGACGATACGGGTGCGCGGGGCGGCGTCGAGGAGCGCGCGGGTATGGCCGCCGCCGCCGAAGGTGCAGTCCAGGTAACGCCCGTCCGCATACGGAGCGAGGAGCTCGAGCACGGGCTGCAGGAGGACGGGAATGTGGGCGGGCTCGGACATGGTTTCGGTGGCGGTCATCGGGGGGCGCTCGGGAAGGGGAGGCGGATCAGATGCCGATGCGGCGCATGAGGTCGCCCATGTTTTCCCCGGCAGTGCGCTGCTCGACCCTGGTCCAGCGCTCGGGGCTGTAGATGTTGAACTTGGTCAGCGAGCCGACGAGGACACCGTCCTTGGCGATGCCGGCGTGGGCGCGGAGTTCGTCGGTGAGGGCGATGCGGCCCTGCTTGTCGAACGTGAAGGCGTGGGTGGCGGCGAAGAAGCGCGCGGCGACGTCCTGCGCATCGCGGTCGGTCAGCGCCATGGCGGCGATCTTGGCGTGGAGCTTCTCGACTTCGGCGGGCGGGAGAACGGCGATGTAGCCGTCGGGATGCGGGGTGGCGAGGAAGGTGTCTCCATCCGCGTGGGCAGACCGCCACGCCGACGGAATCGTGATGCGATTCTTGTCGTCCAGCGTGTGCCTGTGAAGGCCGGTGTAGAACGGTTTGCCCAAGGTTGCCATGTGGAGTGGTGGCACGAATGCCTCCCAATATGCCCCATTTCGCCCCATTTTCACCCCCAGGGTCAAGAAAACTCCCTCTGTAAACGGGTTGTTTCGGGCAAAAGTTATTCACAATGTTGCCCACAATTTTACCGCGGAGGGTGAAAACGGTGTTGATTCGGGCAAGGGGGCTCGCCACGTTCGGCGCTCTTTCCCGGTCAAGGACCGGCAAACGACGGACGCCTAGCTCAGTTGGTTAGAGCACATCCTTCACACGGATGGGGTCACAGGTTCGAGTCCTGTGGCGTCCACCAGTTCAGCCTCCGGAAAACCGGAGGTTTTTTGTTGGTTTTCAATCACTTGAAAACTCTGTATCAACTCTTGAATTACGATCTGCCAAGGCCTGCACACTCCGCTTTCCCCTCGGGAAGCCGATGCGGCAGGTGAGCTCTGGAGTGTGTTGGAATTTGGTTCATTCATATTCCCGAACCAAGGCAACTTCCCCGCCTCCCGGCCCAATTCCACCGCCTGGCGATCCATGTAAGCACGCGCCGTCAGATCAGGCGTCGAATGCCCCAATATTTCCTGCGTACTGCGCAGACTGATGCCCGCCACCGCGCCGAGAGTCGCAAACGTCGTCCTGAACGCATGCCAATCGATCACCCCTTGCGCCGTTCGCTTGGCAGCGAATCACCCCGACCGGCAAACCCCTCATCATCCATCCCCGACTCCGTAAAGCGCAGTATCCTCGCCTGGGCGAGAGCACCCGGTTTCAGAGTCCACCGTCCCGCAGCCTTTCCAGTGCCTCACCTGGGCTCAGGATCGTTATCCCCAACGCCTTCGCCGGAGCGAAATCACGAGGATTGTGTGTCACGATAACCTTGCCCTCCGTAGCCAATGCTGCCGCTACAAATGGCAGGTCGTCAGCATCCGGCCAATCAGCATCCGGCACCGGTTCAGGCGAAACCTCGCCGCCAGATGAACGCAGCTTCAGCAAGACTGCCACACGCTCCCGGAGATCGATCCCGAACTCCTCACGCGCCATCACTTCCGCATACTCAGCCGATGTCTCACGACTCCATGCCAGATGCAGGCGTCCAGCAAAGAATGCATCCACAAGCACCGCAGAAGCTCCCCGTGATTTCAGCAGGCCCGAAATCAAAACACTGGTATCCAGAACTACCGGTTTCACTTTGTCTGACGACGCTCCCGCCTCGCCCTTTTTACGACCGCCGCAATATCATCATCACTCATGCGAGCCACCTTGGCCGCTTTCGCACGCGCACGAATCGAATCCAGCGCAATCAGGGCCATGCCATCGATAGCCATCTTTTCCAGCTCCCGGCCAAGGCCGGACACCGGCGACGTGACCGCAACCTCCTCTGCCGCAGTCACAAAATATCGATTCAGGCTCAGCCCCCGGGCTTTCGCCGCACGGGAAAGCCGTCGCTTGCTTTCCGGAGTCAGACGAATAGTTGTCGTGATGGTCGCAGGCATTGTGCTACACATGTAGCACATACGGAGACCTGTCAAGGAGCGCGAAGATCCGGTGTTCCGGAACTTCGCGGTCTTTGCGATCCTTGTGTAGAAATCCGGATGTTCCGGAACGTTGGCGTCAGTGTTGATGGCCGCCGGTTTCCTCGCACAGGCAGGCGTACTCGGCGCGTTTGCATTCGCCGCACACCTCGTCGTGAAACAGTACGCGGTGGTTTTTCGGTCTGGCTTCGGCGGTATCGCGAATCTGCACCACCACGGTGTAGCCGTCGCCTTCCGGCAGCGGTTGCCGGGAAACGAAGCCGGACGCGGTTTTGCCGAAATCGAGTTTCACCTTGCCCGCGCCGGCTTCGGCGATGGCGTTGACGACCTGCGTGCCGGGAGCGACCGGCTTGAAGTCCTTGTCGTAAAACGTGATCGCCACGGTGCGGTCTTTTTCGACGAAAAATTCCACCCAGGGCGCTTCCGTGGTCAGGATGCGGCCGCCTTTGGGGCCGGGAACCGGCCTGGCGGCAAACGCCGCCGCCGTGACGAGAAGCACCGACGAAGCGAGGAGAAGGTTGCGGATGGTTTTCATGGGCTGCGGGTGCAGTGACGGGGTTTTGCTTCCGGACCTTCAGGCATGGGGACCGAAACGGGCTTCCACCTGGATCCGGGCCGTGCCGGCGGGGAGTTCCGGCAGCGTCAGGGTGTAGTCGCCGGTCCGCTTGACTTTGGCCCGGGTGACCGGACGCAGTTCGCGCGGCGCGTACGCCACGGTCTGCCGGAGGAGCGGCGCGCCGGAGGCATCGAGAAACACCACCTCGAGATGAGTGCCGGTGGTGCGTTGCGTGGTGGGCTGCTTCGTCACGGTGCCGCTCAGGACGACGCCGTTTTCCGAGCAGGCAAGCGTGGGTTGCGCGATGTTCAGGACCCGCGAGGAGACGGGCGTCAGCAGGATGGCATCGGGCGTGCCGCCGCAGGCGGGCGGGTTGGCGACGCCGGCGGCATAGGCGGAGGATCCGGCGCCGGCGGCAAGGAAGGCGACGAGTGCGAGGAGGCTGCTTTTTGTGGTGGTCATGATGGTTTTGATGATGGGCATGTTCGATATGTCCGGGTGGTTGGTTGTTGGTGTTGTCCGGATCAGGAAGCAGGCGTGGTTGCGGCCGGTTTGCCTGAGCCGGAATCGGGTTTCCATGTCCGCTGCTCGCACCAGTCATAAAGCGCGGGCAGAAGAACGAGAGTGAGCAGAGTCGCGCTGATGATACCGCCAATCACGACAGTTGCCAGCGGCCGCTGGACTTCGGCGCCGGAGCCGCGGGCGAGCGCCATCGGCACGAAGCCGAGCGAGGCGACCAGCGCGGTCATCAGCACGGGACGCAGCCGCGTGAGCGCGCCCTCGATCACGGCTTCGCGGACGGTGCGGCCTTCCTCGCGAAGCTGGTTGATGAACGTGATCATCATCACGCCGTTGAGCACGGCCACGCCGGAGAGGGCAATGAAACCCACCGCCGCCGAGATCGAGAACGGCATGTCGCGCGCCCAGAGCGCAAGGATGCCTCCGGTGACGGCGAGCGGGATACCGGAGTAAACCACGAGCGCCTGGCGGAGGCTCCCGAACGCCATGAAGATGAGCAGGAAAATCAGCGCCAGAGCGGCCGGCACCACGATCGTCAGGCGCTTGCGCGCTTCCTGGAGATTTTTGAAGGCGCCGCCGTATTCGACAAAATAGCCGTCGGGCATCTCGATCCCTGCGGCGATCTTCTCGCGCGTCTCGTCGACAAAACCCTGCACGTCGCGTCCGCGCAGGTTGACCTGGATGGCCATGCGGCGCTGGAAGGCCTCGCGCGTGATGGTGTTGACGCTTTCCGTGACGCTCACGTCCGCGACCTGCCGCAGCGCGACCGTGCCGCCGTCGGCAGTGCGGACGGGCAGGTCGCCGACGGCGGCGAAATCCTGGCGCGCGGCTTCGGCGAGTCGCGTGATGATCGGATAGCGCCGGTTGCCGTCCACGATGACGCCCGATTCGTGGCCGGCGAAAGCCGTCTCGACGACGCGGTTCACGGCGTCGGCCTGCACGTTGTAGCGGGCCATCGCGGCGCGGTTGAGCACGATCTGGAGGACAGGGGCCTTGCCGGCCGCGTCGAATTCCACGTCGGCGGCGCCGGGGATTCTTTCGACAATCTCGCGGATTTCGCCGGCGACTCTTTCCAGCGTGTCGTAGTCGTCGCCAAATACCTTGATGGCGATGTCGGCGCGGCTGCCGGAAAGCAGTTCGTTGAAACGGAGCTGGATGGGTTGCGAGAACAGGTAGCTCTGCCCGGGGAACCGCGTGGCGAGTTCCTCCGACATCAGGTGGGTGAGCTCCTCCTTGGTGACGGTGCGGCCGTCGACCTTGCGCCATTCGGAGGGCGGTTTCATGAGGATGTAGCTGTCGCCGACGTTGACGCCCATCGGATCGGTCGCGACTTCGGACGTGCCGACGCGCGAGAACGTGTGGGTCACTTCGGGAAATTTTTCCAGCATCACCCGCTCGGCGGCTTTCTGCATCTCCATGGAGGGCGTGAGGCCGATGCTCGTGGTGCGGATCATCTGGGCGGCGAGCGAACCTTCGTCGAGTTGCGGGATGAATTCCGCGCCGAGCCGCCCGAACACCCAGAGCGAAAACGCAAACACTCCCGTCGCCAGCACCAGCAGCAGCCAGCGCATCCGCAGGCTGAAGTGCAGCACCGGCGTGTAGACGCGCTTGGCCAGGCGGATGACGACATTGTCCTCCTCGCTGACCTTGCCGGTCATGAGAAACGAGCAGAGAACGGGCACCACCGTGAGCGCCAGGACGAGTGCGCCGATCAGGGCGAACACCACCGTGAACGCCATGGGCGTGAACATTTTTCCCTCCACGCCGGTGAGCGTGAACATGGGCAGGTAAACGATGGTGATGATCGCCACGCCGAAGACCGTGGGCGTGCCGACCTGCTTGCAGGCGGCGAGGATCGTGTGCAGACGCTCGCGTTTCGTGAGCAGGCGCCCGAGGTGCTTTTGCCGGTGCGCGAGCATGCGCACGATGTTCTCGGCCATCACGACCGCGCCGTCGACGATCAGCCCGAAATCCACGGCGCCCAGGCTCATGAGGTTGCCCGAGACTCCGTAGCGCGCCATGCCCGTCATCGCGAAGAGCATGGAGAGCGGGATCGCCGTGGCCACGATGAGCGCGGCGCGCCAGTTGCCGAGCAGCGCGATCAGCACGGCGATGACGAGGATCGCTCCTTCGAAAAGGTTTTTCTCCACGGTGGCGATGGTGGCGTTCACGAGATCGGTGCGGTTGTAAACCGTCCGGATCTCCATGCCGGAGGGGAGCTTTGTATTTAGTTCAGTGATACGATCGTGAATGCGTCCGGAGACGGTGCGGCTGTTTTGCCCGATGAGCATGAGCACGGAGCCGAGCACGGCCTCCTCGCCGTCGTGCGTGGCCGAACCGGTGCGCACGCCGGAGCCGATGCCGATCTCGGCCACGTCGCGGACGAGCAGGGCGGCGGCGCGACCGGAAAACTTGAGCGGCAGGGCGGCGATTTCCTCCGTCGTCTGCACGCGACCGATGGAGCGGACGGTGACGGCCTCGGCGCCTTTTTCGACGACGGAGCCGCCGGCGTTGGCGACGTTTTCCGAGATGACGTCGGCAATGTCGTCCACCGTGAGCCCCGCGCTGGCGAGCCGGGCGGGGTCGGGCATGATCACGATCTGTTTGTCGTAACCGCCCGATGTATTCACTTCGGTGACACCGGGCACCACGCGGAGCGCCGGTTTCACGAGATAGTCTTGCACGAGCTTGAGCTGGCGCAGGCGTTCGACGGGATCGGCGGGGGCGTCCGCGAAGTCCTCCTTGTAGTGGAGCGTGTAGTGGTAGATTTCACCGAGCCCGGTCGTGATCGGCGCGAGCTTCGGGGTGACGCCGGGCGGCAGCTCGTCGAGGACGGCCTGCAGGCGTTCTCCGGCGAGCTGCCGCGCGCGGTAGATGTCAGTGCCTTCCTCGAAGATCAGCGACACCTGGGAGAGGCCGAATTTGGAGATCGAGCGGATCTCGGAGAGTTTTTCGATGCCGCCCATTTCGACCTCCACGGGATACGTGACGAGCTTCTCGATCTCTTCGGGGGCGAGGGAGGGCACCGCGGTGTTGATCTGCACCTGCACGTTGGTGATGTCGGGAACGGCGTCGATGGGCAGCGTCCAGGCCGACCATGCGCCGATAAAAACGAGCGCGGCAGCGCCGATGAGCACGAAAGCGCGCTGGCGGAGAGCGAACTCGAGGATTCTGTCGATCATGGGAAAAGGAAAAAAACGGGAATGGATGAAGAGAGGCGGGAGAGGCGCGCGCGGGGCGGATCAGTGGCTGTGGCCTCCGCCCCGGGTGAGGCGAAGCTCCGTCAGCCATAATTGATCGACGGGCGAGGCGACCACCTGATCGCCGGAGTAAAGGCCGTCGGTGATCTCGACGAGATCGGACGAACGCGCCCCTGTCCTGACCGGAGTGCGCAGCCAGGCGTCGCCGTTGACGACGTAAACGAAGGCGCCGGTGGCTCCGTCGAGCACGGCCGCCGACGGCACCGTGAGCACCGTGGCCGGTCTGCCGGTCAGGGACAGGTTGACAAAATCGCCGACGACCGCGGCCCCGTTTTTTCCCGGGATGGTGGCGGTAGCGACGGCGGCGGCGGGCGGGGGCGTGTCGAATTCGAAAATCAGTTCCGCAAAACCCGTGACTGCCTGCGCGGAGCGGTCCACGCGCACGAGTCGGCCGACGGGCAAAGACGCCTGCTCGAACTCCGTCACCTCCGCGGACGGGACACGGGCGCTCGCGCGCACGGCGGGAGCGGTCATGTAAACCTGCGCCGTCAGTCGCAACTCCGCGGCGAGCGGGCGCTCCTCGGCCTCGGCCACGCGCACATCCAGCGCCTTGATGACTTCCGGCGGAAGCCGCAGGCCGCGACCTTCCTTGAATGTCACCGCAGCCCCGGTTGCCGCTGCCGCCTCGTGGCCGCCGGGCCCGGCCTCTCCGTCAGCGTGTTCGCCGTGTTTGTCATGTTTGTGCCCGGTCGCGTCATGCCCCGCGCCGCATCCGCCGAGCAAGGCCAGTGCGACACCGAGAATCCCGGACACCACGGGCAGGCGGAGGGTTTTCCCCTTCGGCAGGCGGATGCAGGGCGTCATGGCGCAACCTCCACGGGATTGAATTCGAGCCCGGTCAGTTCCTGAAGACGCAACCCGGCCTCCATGGCCTCGCGCTGCGTGTCGAGGAGCGCCTCGACCGCGTCCAGATAACTGTTCTGGAGCTCGACGTAGGTGGCGACGGGCACCGCGCCGAGGCGATAGTGGCGGTCGGCCAGTTCGGCGGCTTCCCGGAATTTTTCCACCGAGTCCGGCGACCAGCGGCGCGTCTCCGCGAGCTTGGTGGCGAAGGCCTGTGCGGTTGTCAGCACCTCGCGCTCGAGATCGCGTCCGGCGACGAGCATGAGGGCCTCGGCCTGGCGTCGCCGGGACTCGGCGGCGGCCGCCGCGTTGCGCCCGCGTCCCGTGACCGGGATCGGCATGGAAAGCCCCAGGCCGACGATCGTCTCCCGGTCGCCGGCCTTGTCCTGCGAGATGAAAGGGCTGACGCTGAAGGCCGGATAACGTTCGTTGCGGGCGAGCCGTACGAGGTAGCCCTGTTGCTCCACCTCCAGGCGGCGCATCCGGAAGTCGAAATTGTTTTCGTGCGCGGCGGCCAGCAACGTGCCGGGCGGGGGCGCGTCGTTCAGCTTCAGACGCGGAGCGGCGATCCGGAGCGGCGTGTCGGCAGCGACGCCGCGCAACTGGTTCAGCTCGATCAACGCGGCCTGCGCCGCCAGCGCAGCCTCCGTGGCGCGGCGCTGGAGCGCCAGTTCGCTCGCCTCGATGACACGCGTTTCGAGCAGCGGAGTGATGCCGGCGGGGTCGCGGGCGAGAAACGTGTCCTTCAGAGTCTCGAACCGGTCCGCGACCTCGCGCACGGCCGCCGCCCTGGCATCGGCCGCATGCAGCCCTTGGGCCAGCGTGCGGGCGCGGGCGCCGAGCGCATGCCGGAAACGGGCGAAACCGAGCTCCGCCATCGCCACATCGCGATTGGCAATGGATTTTCTGAGGGCCAGACGCCCGGGCCATTCAAAGGTCTGGGTGATCGAGAGCGACCATGAGGCGCCCACGTCCTGCAATTTGCCGCGCTCGTCGTGGACGGTCTTGCGGCCGCCTTCGATCGAAAGCTCGGGATCGTTCCACAAGGCCGCCGTGCGGCGGCCGATTTTTGCGGCTTCGATTTCGGATTCGTAAAATTTGAGTTCGGGGTCGCTGGCAATGATCTCCGCCACCACGGCCGCCAGCGGCACGGCCGGAGGCGGAGGAGGTTCGACCGGACTTTCGGCGCGGAGGCAAACCGCCAGCGTGACGATCCCGCCGAGCGAGCTGATGATATGGGTGAAAAGGCGATAACGCAGTGATTTCATAAAAACGGAGAGCAGGTGCAGTGAAAATCCGGATACAGCACGACCCGGACAGACGCGGCGCGACAGGCGTTCACGCCGGCAAACACAAAAAACCCGTCAGCCCGCGCAGGGGCTGATCAGGCAAAAATCACTGACGGCGCGCGCGGCGACGGGGCTGCGCGCTGCACAAACTGCCAGACGGGCACCCATGCCCGGGGCCTGTCCGTTCCCCCGACAGGCGGGGCGGCCAGCTCGCTCGTCTCAAGCCGGGCGAGCAACAGGGCCAGCCGGCCGGCGGCATCATCGACGAAAAAAACCGGCCGCGGCAGCGCCGCGAGATTGCCGGCGGGTCTCGGGTTGTCGTTTTCGACGATGTCGCAGTTGTCCCTCTCCGCCGGAGATCCGGCCTGGCTGCAGCATCCGGTATCCTCACCGGCAGAAAACGCGATGATTCCCGCCGCTTCGAGATCACAGTGCCCGACCGCCGGCAGCCAGAGGCCCAGCAGAAAAAGCGCGGTGAGTTTGAAGAGGGCGGTCACGAAGGGGCTGATGAACACGATATCCGTGAGGTGTCAAGTCGCGCAGCCGTTTCAGGCCGGCCATGGGGTGTGGCTCAAGGGAGTATCCGGAAATTACACAGAGGACACCGAGGAGGCACAGAGGGAGGGGAGGGCCTTCCGGCTGAATGAGATGTGTTTCCGCGAAGGGCCGGTTTTGTCATTCATGTATCCAAAAAGAAATCATCCTCGCTGGTGGAAAAGAGAACAGGGTCGTTATGGCCTCCCCAGACTCTGTGTCTCCTCTGTGATCCCTGTGTAATTTCCAACTCCGGATTCCCCCTCATGGCTCGGAACCGGATGCTCAGAAGAGCGCGAGCTGCGGGGAATCGGCGTCGTCCTGGACGGTGATTTTTTTGCGCGGGCGGGCCTTGGGCTGGGCAGCGGGCAGCTCGACCTGGGTTTGCGTGTCGTCGCCTTCGAGACGGGCGAGGATGGTCTTGGCGCGGTCGATGACGGGCGCGGGGAGGCCGGCGAGACGGGCGACCTGGATGCCGTAACTGCGGTCGGCCGCGCCGGGGACGACGCGGCGGACGAAGACGATCTCGTCGTTCCACTCTTTCACGGCGACCGAGTAGTTGCGGAGGCGTGACAGGTGTTTCTCGAGCTGGGTGAGCTCCTGGTAGTGGGTGGCGAAAAGAGTGCGCGGGCCGCGCTCGGGGTCGCGGTGCAGGTGCTCGACCACGGCCCAGGCGATGCTGAGGCCGTCGTAGGTCGAGGTGCCGCGGCCGATCTCGTCGAGAATGATGAGGGAGCGGTCGGTGGCGTTGTTGAGGATGTTGGCCGTCTCGTTCATCTCGACCATGAAGGTGGAGTTGCCGCGGGCGAGGTCGTCGCTCGCGCCGACGCGGGAGAAGATGCGGTCGACGAGGCCGATGCGGCAGCGTTTCGCCGGCACCCAGCAGCCGATCTGCGCGAGCAGGGTGATGAGGGCGACTTGCCGGATGTAGGTCGATTTGCCGGCCATGTTGGGGCCGGTGATGAGAGCGAGCTGGGCGTCGGAGGAGGAGAGCTGCGTGTCGTTGGGGACAAAGCTCTGCGCGCCACGCGCGGCGGAGGCGGCGGGGTTTTTCAGCATCTGTTCGACGACGGGGTGGCGGCCTTCGGCGATGTCGAGGACGTCGCTGTCGTCGATTTCGGGGCAGACGTAGTCCTGGTCGCGGGCGAGGGCGGCCCAGCCGGCGAGGACGTCGAGTTCGGCGAGGGCTTCGGCGGCGCGGGCGAGGGCGATGGATTCGTCGAGGATGGCGGTGACGAGGTCGGCGAAGAGTTCGCGTTCGCGGGCGAGGGCGTTTTCGTCGGCGTGGAAGATCTCCTTTTCCTTGGCGCGGAGTTCCTCGGTGACGTAGCGCTCGCCGTTCACGGTGGTCTGGCGGCGGATGTAGTTGTCGGGGACGAGGTGGAGGTTGGCTTTGGTGATCTCGATGTAGTAGCCGAAGTTGTTGGTAAATTTGACCTTCAGGCTCTTGATGCCGGTGCGTTCCTGCTCGGCGCGTTCGAGGTCGGAGAGCCAGGTGCGGTTGTCGGTGGTGAGGGAGCGGAGGCGGTCGAGTTCGGGGTCGTGGCCGGAGCGGATGCAACCGCCGTCGGCGATGTCGGCGGGCAACTCGTCGGCGAGGGCGCGGGCGAGGAGTTCGCGGAGGGAGGGGATGTCGGAGATGCGCGGGGCGTAGTCGGTGACGAGCGGGGAATCGGGACCGGTGATGCGGGCGAGGGCGGCGTTGATGGCGGGGAGTTGGGCGAGGGTGTCGCGGACGCCGCCGAGTTCGCGGGGGTTGCGGAGGCGGTTCTGGAGGCGGCCGAGGATGCGGGGGATGTCGCGCACGCCGGCGAGCAGGTCGCGGAGTTCGGCCAGCGGCGCGGGCGCCGCGAGGAGGGCGCCGACGTGGGCGGAGCGGCGGCGGATTTCGTCGGGCGAGAGGGTGGGGGAGGCGAGCCAGCGTTCGAGGAGGCGGGCGCCGGGGGCGGTGGAGGTGCGGTTGATGGCGGCGAGGAGGGAGCCTTCGCGGGTGCCGCGGGTGGACTGGAAAATTTCGAGGTTGCGGAGGGTGGCGGGGTCGATGAGCAGGGTGCCGGAGGAGCGGTATTCCTGGAGCGTGCGGAGGTTTTCCGGTCTGGCGCAGAGGCTGTCGGTCGCGTACTGGACGAGGACGCCGGCAGGGCCGAGGGCGGGGTGATCGTCGGCGAGGCCGAAGCCTTGCAGGTTGAGCACGCCGAGGGCTTCCGTGACGGCGCGGGCGCCGGCGGCAGTCTCGAAGAGGAAGGCGGGGCGTTCGGTGAGGGCGCGGCCGGAGAGGAAGGCGTGGAGGGCGTGGGCGGCAGTATTGTCGTGGGGGGCGTTTTTCCAGCGCTCGGGATCGCCTTCGGGGACGACGACCTCGGCGGGGTCGATGGCGGAGAGGACGGGCAGGAGGTTGGCGGGGGAGGAATCGTGGGCGAGGCGGAACTCGCCGGTGGAGAGGTCGAGCCAGGCGGCGGCGAGGCCGGTCTTGCCGGCGAAGTGGAGGGCGCAGAGGTAGCGGTTGCGGGTGGCGTCGAGCTGGTTGGTCTCGATCGTGGTGCCGGGGGAGAGGATGCGGGTGAGCTGGCGGCGGACGAGCTTGCCGGTGACGGCGGGTTCGGCCTGGTCGCAGATGGCGACCTTGCGGCCCATGGCGAGGAGTTTGGCGAGGTAGTTGTCGGCGGCGTGGTAGGGGACGCCGGCCATGGGGTAGTCGTTGCGCTTGGCGACGGTGAGGCCGAGGAGGCGGGAGGCTTCGAGGGCGTCGTCGTGGAAGAGTTCGTAAAAATCGCCGAGGCGGAAGAACAGGAGCGTGCCGGGCTCGAGGCTGTTTTTGACCTCGAGGTACTGCTGCATCATGGGCGTCAGTTTGGGCTTCGTCATGGGAAGTAAAAGTGGTGCGCCGGGGACGGGCGCGGGGCAAGCGTTTGGTTTTGGGAGGAGGGAAAAACGGAAAGGCAAGTCCGTGGCCGTGCGAGGGGCGGGCCGGGGCTTGCGCGGGGGGCGGATTCTTGCGGGGGTGGGGAGATGGTTTCGCTTTTTTTTCGTGATCTGGGCGGGGCGGGAAAGCCGCCGCTGGTGTTGTTGCACGGGTTGCTGGGATCGTCGCGCAACTGGCAGTCGGCGGGCGGGGAACTGGCGCAGGCGGGCGATGGCGTAGAGGGGTTTCATGTGTTTGCGCCCGATCTGCGGAATCACGGGCGGTCGCCGCATGCGGACGGGATGAGCTATGCCGCGATGGTCGGCGATGTGCTCCGGTGGCTGGATGAGCATGTCGGGCGGACGGAGGACGGAAAGCCGGCGCCGGTGACGTTGCTCGGGCACAGCATGGGGGGAAAGGTGGCGATGGCGCTGGCCTGCCGGCACCCGGAGCGGGTGTCCCGGCTGGTCGTCGTGGACATCGCGCCGAAGGACTATCTGTCGCGGGCGCACCGGGCGGAGTTCGCGGCGATGAACGAGCTGGAGCTGGCCGGGCTGCAATCGCGTGGCGAGGCGGAGATGCGGCTGGAGGCGCGGGTGGCGGACTGGGCGATGCGAAAGTTTCTGGTCACGAACCTGGAACGCGCGGAGGCCGGCAACGGCGCGCGTGACACCGGAGGCGGAGGGAGCGCGGGCTGGCGGTGGGTGGTCAACCTGCCGGTGCTGACGCGGGCGCTGCCGGAGCTGGAAGCCTCGCCGCTGGCGGAAAACGAGCGGTTTGCGGGACCGACGTTGTTCATCACCGGAGGCAGGTCGCACTACGTGCGCCGGCCGGAGGACGAGGCGGTGATCCGGCGGCATTTTCCGACGGCGGAGATCGTGACGCTCGCCGCTTCGGGACACAATCCTCACATGGAGGCGCGGGCGGAGTTCGTGCGCGCGGTGCGGGCGGCGGCGGCCGGAGCGACCTGAGGCAGGCGGCCGGCCTCGCGGCGTTCCCACGCGAAAAGGTATTGCTGGGCGAGGCCGGCGGCGCCGCCGAAATGGACCCGGCCGAAGTGGGCGACCTGTTGCGGAGCCCAGCCGTGGAGACCGTAGTGCCGGGTCATCGCCTTGATGATCCAGGTGTCCACGGGAAAGGCTTCGAGCCGCCCGGCGCCGAAGAGGAGGACGCAATCGGCCACTTTTTCGCCGACGCCGGGGAGCGCCATCAGGCGGGCTTTGGCTTCGGGGTAGGGGAGGGCTTCGGTTTCCTCGAGCCAGCCGGGGCGAGCGGCGAGGTAGCGGGCGGTTTCGGAAATGTAACGGGCGCGGAAACCGAGCTGGCAGGCGCGGAGGCCGGATTCGGGGATGGTTGCGAGGCGAGTCCAGGAGGGAAGGGTGCGGACGGCGTTGCCCCGAAGCGGTTCGCCGTGGCGCCCGGCGAGGAGGGCAAGCATCTGCCTGATCTGGACGATCTGTTTGGTGGCGCTGCAGAGGAAGGCGAGAAGCGTCTCGCCGAAGGGCTGGCGGAGAAGGGTGAGCCCGGGGAAGGCTTCGATGCAGCGGGCGAGGTGCGCGTCGCTGCGCCAGGGCAGGGCATCGACGAGCGCGGGGGTGTCGTGGCCGCAGAGATAGCGGCGTAGTGTGTTTTCGGATGCGGCGGCTTCGCTGGCGTTGGCGGGCGATTGCGGGATGCTCCACAGAAGTTGCCCGGAGGAGTCCAGGCAAAGCCGGAAATGCGAGGAGGACCAGATGCCGGTCCAGGTCGTGCCATCCGCTTCGGCGGAGGCGTGCCAGCGGAAGGCCTGGCCGCCGTCGAGGATTTCGGCGAGCACGGCAGGCGTGAAGCGCGGAGCGGCGGAGAGCGGGCGCCAGCCGGTCCAGGAAGGCGTCATGCGGGCGGGGCGTCTTCGAGGAAGATCCATTTGTCCACGTTGATATGGTGGCGGTTGAGCGCCTCGGCGTATTCGGGTTTTCGCACGAGGCTTTCCGGCGAGTTCATCACCATCTGGATGCGTTCGCCGGGCAAATGGTGGCGCAGGAGAATGATCGAGGCATCGTAGTCGCGGCTGTCGTACGCGACGGCGAGAAGGCGGTAGGCGTCGTCGGAGGAATGGACGACGCCCGTCTCGGTCATCATGCGATCGGTGGCGTGGGCGCCGAAGCCGGCTCCGCGTCCGTCATTGTGGAGGAGCAGCATGACGCCGGAGCCATAACTCACGATGTGCCAGGCCGCCTGCTTGAGCTTGTCGCGGTTGCCGAGCGTGCGCAACGGGAAGCGGTCGAAAATGGAATCGCTGTGCAGGCGGACAACCGGTGCATCGTCGGCCGTGGGCTTGCCATGCGTGAGCACCACCCAGTCCTGGCTGGTGACGATATCGTAGTAGGCGTGCACACGAAACCACCAGGGGGAGGTCAGCAGCGCCGTGAGAGGGTGATCGGGTTCACGCTTCTTGAACGCCGCGAGATTGTCGGCATGGATGCGGACAAAATAGCGGTTGCCCCGGATACGGCGGTATTCGCGAACGAGAGGCTGCGGGCCGCTCATCCAGCGTTCGATCGCGTGCTGGCTGAAGAGCTGGCGAAACTGGTCGGCGGTGAGCAGGATGTCGTCGCCGACCGGCGTCATCGGCAGGAAGTAGCTCGCTGCATGGATAAAGCGGCGGGCGTCGGCCAGCGCATGCGGACGGAAGGGCGTGACCGGCTCGGGCGGGAGCGCGCGGCTGACGCGGCTGGCGACCGGCCGTTTGAGCTGGTGACCGCTCGCGGCCTTGGAGGTGAGGTAGGCGAGATTGAACGGTCCGGGTTCAAATTCCAGCGGTTCGTTGCCGGTGACCGGCAGGCCCTGGGCGCGAAGCGCGGAGAGCTTGTCCGGGTTGTTGGTCAGGACAACGAATGACGCGGTGATGCCGAGGAGGTGGCAGATGTGGGAGATGTTCTCGTAGTTGCGGTGGTCCTTGGCCAGGCCCATCGACGCGTAGGCGTCGAAAGTGGAAATCTGGTCGAGCGACGCCTGCACGAGCATGCGGTCGCGCGCCTTGGCAAAGTAGCCGACGCCGCGGCCTTCCTGCATCAGGTAAAACAGGATGCCGCGCCCTTTCCCGGCGATGACGCGAAAGGCGCCTTCGAGCTGCTGCACGCAGTCGCAATCGCAACCGCGCAGGGTTTCGCTGGTGACGCAGGAGGAATGGATGCGCGTGTGCAGTTCCTTCGCCCCGCAGATGTCGCCATGGGTGAGCGCGAGGACGTAGTGCTTGTCGGCGATGTCCTGGAAGACATAGGCCCGGAAGGGTCCGTAGCGGGTATCGAGCGCGCAGGTGGCGAGGTAGAGCGTAGTGCCGTAAACAGGACGCTCCCCCTTGCCGCTCCCGGCGAGCGCGCGCACGGCGCCGGGGCCGTGCTGGAGCGCATCGATCAGGGCGGAAAACTTCACGGCCTGCCCGCCGCTGCCGGCATCGTGAGGGTTGCCCGGGTTTCCTGCGGGCGGGGAGGTGTCGGCCGGACCGGGTGGCGGAGGGCTGAACTGGACGATACGGGAAGACATGCGGGTGACGCCGCCGGGCGCGTGGCGCGCTCAGCCGCTGAAGGGAAATATGTGGAAGAAGCTCAAAAAGAAAACCCCGGCGATCACATAGCCGAGCAGCGGAAATTCCTTCGGCCGGCCGGTGCCGAGAGCGAGGAGGGCGGAGGCAAGCAGCCCCAGGCCGATGCCTTCGGCAATGCTGAACGTCAGCGGAATGGCGAGGATCGTGAGCACGAGCGGCGCGGCCTTGCGGAACTCGGTCATCGCTATCTCCGACACCGACTGCATCATGAAAATGCCCACGACAACGAGCGCCGGCGCGGTGGCTTGCGGAGGCACCATCAGGATCAGCGGGGTGGCAAACAGGGCCAGCAGAAACAGCGCGGCGGTGGTCAGCGCGGTGAGCCCGGTGCGACCGCCGGCCTCGACGCCCGACGCGGATTCAACATAGCTGACCACCGTCGACGTGCCCGAGATCGCGCTGAGCATGGCGGCGATGGAGTCGGCCATGAGCGCGCGGCCGGCTTTGGGCAAGGTGCCGTCGGGCCGGAGCAGGCCGGTGCGACGGGCCACCCCGATGAGCGTGCCGAGGTTGTCGAACATATCGACGAGGAGCAGCGTGAGGATGATCGGCAGCGCCTTGAAAAAGGCTTCGCTGCTGTAAAGGAATTCGAAGCTCAGCTTCCAGAACACGGGAGCAGGGGAGGCCGGGGCGGCAAACCAGGAGCCGGCTGCTTTCGTGATCGTGCCGCCCTGGCCATCCGGCACGAAGAGACCGGCGACCGTGGTGAGGGCGACGCCGAGGACAATGGCGCCCGGCACGCGGCGGGAGACGAGCAGGAAGGTGACCGCCACACCGCCGAGACAGAGCGCGACCGAGGGCGTGGCGAAGTTGCCGTGCGAGACAAACGTCGCCGGGTGCGCCACGATGACTCCGCCGTTTTTCAGACCGAGAAACGCGATGAAGAGTCCGATGCCGCAGGTGATGGCGATTTTCAGTTCGTAGGGGATGGAGCGAACGATTTTTTCCCGGACGCCGGTGGCGGAGAGCAGGAGGAAGACGGCGCCATTGACAAACACCATGCCGAGCGCCTGCTGCCACGGCACCTGGTAGATGCCGCAAATGGTGAAAGCGAAAAAGGCGTTGATCCCCATGCCGGGCGCGAGGGCGAGGGGGAAATTGGTCATGAGCGCCATCAGCACGGTGCTGACGGCGGCCGTGATGGCGGTGACCGTGATGAGCGCGCCACGGTCCATGCCGGTGCCGGAGAGGATGTCGGGATTGACGGCCAGGACGTAAGCCATGGCCGCGAAAGTCGTGAGGCCGGCGATGATCTCGCGCGGAACAGTCGTGCCGCGCTGCCTGAGCTGGAAGATGCGTTCGAGCATGAGGGAAAGCGGTGACGCTGACAGCCGGAACCGGGGGACGGAAAGGCTGAAAATCATCATCCCCCGATCCACCCTCTTTGCATTTTGCCGCTTTGCGGCCGGGCGGGCGAACCGCATAACCTCGCACGCATGCCGATTGTCGATGCCCATGTTCACCTCTATCCCGATGCGCTTAACCGCGATCCCGCCGGCTGGGCGGCGGAGCGCGGGGAAGCGCACTGGGCCGTGCTGGCCACGCGCCGGCGGCGGGTGAGCGGCGAGGCGGTTCAGGAGTTCCCTTCGCTCCGCGCCCTGTTGCAAGCCATGGATGGCGCCGGGGTGGATCGGGCGGTCTTGCAGGGGTGGTATTGGGAACGTCACGCAACCTGCGCGGAGCAAAACCGTTTTTATGCAAAGTGCGTGCGGCAGCACCCGGACCGGCTGGAGGCATTCGCGACGTTTCACCCGGATGCGGGGGAAGACGAGGTGCGGGCCGAGTTGCGACGCGCCCGCGAGGACGGGTTGACCGGCCTGGGAGAACTGTCGCCGCATTCGCAACACGTGCCGGTGACGCATCCGGCGCTGATGGCGGCGCTCGCCCAGGCGGGAACCTGGGGCTGGCCCGTATGCGTGCATGTGACCGATCCGTTGAGCCGCCCTTACCCGGGGCGGGTGGTGACGCCCCTGGAGGAACTGGTTGCGCTGGCGCGGCGGTTTCCGGAGACGCGCTTCCTCTTGGCACACTGGGCAGGCGGATCCGATGTCCGCGATCTTTGCAATGTATGGGTGGATACGGCGGCGGCGCCTCTCATCTATGGAACCGGCGCGTGGCAGATGACCGGCCGCACCTGCCGGCCGGAGCAGGTGATCTTCGGATCGGATTTTCCGCTGCGTCTTCGCACCGGGCAACCGGCCGCGGAAGGGTGGCGGGCGTTTGTCGCGGAGGCACCGGTTGCGGTCCGCGAGGCGGAGGGGAACTGGAAGGCGCTGCGCGCAACACGGCATTGATGGAGCGGCGGCATTTTTCTGCCAATCCCGCTGCTGGCGACGCAACGCGTCATCGGTCCGGATGGCGAGGCACCGGGCGAGGCGCTGGTGCGCCTCGTCGCAGCGGGATTGGCAGAAAAATGCCGCCGCTCCTTTTACCGCCGCGGTCCGAATTGCCAGAGCAGCAGCGCGCCGATGGCGAGCACGGTAATCCCGAGAACAACCAGCAGCAGGCAACCGCGGCGCACATCGTCGGGCGCGGAGGCCTGGGCGATTTTGTGCTGGGTGATGATTTCCTCGGCCCGCGCCATCGCCTTGGCCGTGCCGGGCGGCTCGGGTTCTCCCAGTGTTTCGTGCGGCTGGTGAGCCGTGCCCGAGGGGGTGTGATGGACGGCAATGACAGGGACATCGGCCGGATCCTTGCCCTCGGCGACGGCGATCTCCCGGTCGAGCCATGCGAGGTGTTCCTCCAGAAGGAATTTTTGCCGGCGGAGATGTTGCAAACGATCAGGCATGATGACGGGAAGGGGATGAACGGTGAACTTCCATGCGACCCGAAGCAAGGGTCCGGGCAAAGCAAAAAAACGCCGGGCAGCGAAGCCCGGCGTCGAAAATGCGGATCGCGCAAGAGGACGCGCGTGTCTCGCGGGATACCTCAGGCTCCCGCTTCGACGATGTTCACCTTGCGGTGCACCTTGTCGAACTGGACGGTGCCGTCCTTGAGCGCGAAGAGCGTCCAGTCGCGGCCGATGCCGACGTGCTTGCCGGCGTGCAGCTTGCTGCCGCGCTGGCGGACGATGATGTTGCCGGCGACGACGGTCTGGCCGCCGAATTTCTTCACGCCGAGACGCTTCGAGTGACTCTCGCGTCCGTTGCTGGTTGAGCCTGCACCTTTTTTATGCGCCATGGCTTGATGTCTCCTTTGTTGTGGTTAAACGGGTTGCTGGATGATGACGGGAGCGTCCGGCAGCGAAGTGCCTCAGGCCGAGATGGACTCGATCTTGATCACGGACAGTTCCTGACGGTGGCCGCGCTTGCGGGTGTAACCCTTGCGCTTCTTTTTCTTGAACACGATGACCTTGTCGCCGCGCTTGTTCTCGAGAATTTTGGCCGTGACCTTGGCGCCGGCGAGGGTGGGCGTGCCGACCTTGAAGGCTTCGCCTTCACCCGCTGACAGCACATCGGTGATCTCGACAGTGGCGCCCGCTTCGGTGTCAGGGAAACGGTTCACGATAAGAATATCGCCTTCGGAAACAGCGAACTGCTGACCTTGGGTTTTGATGGTCGCTTTCATAAAAGTAAAAGGAAGAAGACACGGATTAGTCGTTCGCGATGCAAGGAGATTTTCGGAAAAACCTCGGCGATGCGCGCCGGCCGGCGGCCAGGCGGTCGATGAAACCCGGGAACTTGCAGCCGGACGGCAGCTTTTGCGACTTCTCCCGATGTTTTTGAGTGGAATTTGAGCGGCCCGCCGAACAGGATGGGCGTCATGCGTTTCCTCACACCCCGGTTTTCCGTGCTGTTAATTGCCGCGCTGACGACAGCGCTGGCTGCGCAGGCTCGCATCGGCGAGACCCAGGGCCAGATCGAAGGCCGGATGCTTCGGGAAGGAGTCGGCAAGGCGTTTTCCTCGTGGCCGAAAAACATGACCCCCCGCGACCGCGAGCGGGCGGAGCGAAGCAATCCGCTGCCGGCCCTGCAGCCGTATTTCCCGGAAGGGACGCGCGAGGCCGCTTACTGGAAAACCGCCGTGCGCCAGCGGATCAACGCCGAGGAAGGCTGGCGCGTGCAGGTGTGCTATTTCCGGGGCGTCTCGGTGCTGGAGACTTACCAGCGGGTGGGCGTCGCTCTCAACGACTTCGAAGTCAAGGCCATCCTCAACCTCAACCGCGGCGGCGACCAGCCCTGGGTCAAGGTCGAGAAGGGGGCTGCCGGAGAAAGCAGTTTTGGCGGCTACGGGTACGAACTGGTCCGCGACGGCGCGCCCTGGCTGCGGGCCAAGGTGCAGGACAATATCCTGATCATTTTCAACGTGAAGTTCGACCAGGCCGTTTTCGAGAAGCGGAAGGTGGAAACCGAAAAGGAGCGCGAGGAGCGCCAGCGCACCCAGCAGGAGAAATTGCCCGAGAGCGTGGAGGGTTTGTAACCCTTGCGCAAAGCGCAGGCTTGGATTCGGGCGGGATTTTGCTAATGGCTCTTTCCCGTGCTGACCGGCGGGGTCCCCTCCGCGGCCGGTTGGCCTCCCGGATTATTCATAAACCATTCGATGCCCAAGCGCCTGTTTTCACGCATCCTTCCACGTCGTCTCCGCTGTATGCTCGGAGTAAAAATTCCTGCCCGCCCGCCGTCTTTCCAGTTGATCGACCAGCCTGCGCAACTCGCGCCGCTCCTTGCCGCCATCGACCGCGTCGACGAGGTCGCCCTCGATACCGAGGCGGACAACATGTACCACTACCACACGCGGGTGTGCCTCCTGCAATTTCTCGTCGACGGCGATGTCTACCTCGTCGACCTGATGCCCCCGCTGCCGCTCGCGCCGCTCTGGGAAAAGCTTTCGAAAAAACACCTCGTCATGCACGGCAGCGATTTCGATCTGCGCCTGCTGCACGACCTCTGCGAGTTTCGCCCGAAAAGCCTGTTCGACACGATGCTGGCCGCCCAGCTTCTCAACCGCAAACGCATCGGTCTGGCCGCGCTCCTCTCCGATCATTTTGGCGTCACGCTCGACAAGGGGGGCCAGAAAGCCAACTGGTCCCGGCGCCCGCTCACCGCCAAGCTCCTCGATTACGCCTCGCTCGATGTCTGGCACCTTTTCGAACTGCGCGACATCCTCACCCGCGAACTCGGCCGGCTCGGCCGGCTCGAGTGGCTCGACCAGCAATGCCGGCGCCAGATCGAATCCGGCGCGCTCGGTTTCCCGGACGATGACGAACACGCGTGGCGGGTCGGCCCGGTCGATCGCCTCCGCGGACGCGGCCTCGGGACCTTGCACGCCGTCTGGCACTGGCGCGAGGAGTGGGCCGAAAAGCTCGACGTGCCGCCCTTCAAGGTCTGCAACAACGATTTTCTCTTCCGCATGGCCCTTGCCGCCGAACGCGGCGACGCTCCCGAATCCATCCTTGCGACCGTCAATCTCGGCAAACGCCACGGGCGCCTCGCGCCCTCGCTTGCCGCGGCGGTCCGCGCCGGTTACGCGCGCGACCCGCAGACACTCCCGCGCCGTCCGCGCGCCGAGCGCACCTCGCTGTCCGTCGAGGAGACCGCCCGGCAGGATCGCTTCAAGGCCGTCCGCGACCAGGTCGCCGCGAAACTCGAACTCGATCCCACGCTGATCGCCAACCGCTCCCAGCTCGTGCAGATTGCCCGCGATCCTGCGCGGATCGGGGAAGTCCTGCTGCCCTGGCAAGCCGAGCTGCTCCGGCCCGAAACCGGGCGGGCCTGATCCGGAAAACCGCAAATTCCCGGATTCATTTACATCTCCTGCTTGCCAAAGCCCGAAATGGTTCCCAACGTCCGCCTTTCAAGTCATTCGCTCTCCCCTATGAAATCCAAAGCCCTTCTGTCTCTCGGCCTCTGTGTTGCGATCGTCTCGCTCTCCGGATGCGCCACGCAACAGACCCGCACAGGCCGTACGACCAACGTCCTGGGAGGTCTCGTCACCGTGAAAACCGGTTATTGGCAGAGCCCCAGCCCGACGACGATCGACGGCAACGTCAACGAGCTCTGGGGAGACGCGGGCAACCCGAGCGGCACGCAGGTCTCGCTCGGCTGGGGCCTGATCACCGCCAACGACTACTGAGCCCGTCGGCAGTCCGACACCCTTTCGCCCGCCGGTTTCCTCCGGCGGGTTTTTGTTGGACCGGCGGCGCCACGCCTCCTTTTCAAGGTTGCTTCGCCGGGAGAGCGCCCCTTTTTCTCGCCCCTTCTTTCTCGCATGGCCTTCAACCTGAAACTGGTGCTCAAGGCACTTCTCTTTTCCTCCAGCCAGCCTCTTTCCATCAAGGATATCCAGACGATCCTGGCGCGGTTTCACGAACAGGCGGCCCGGCACCCCGCCATCGAAGCCGAGGACGAAACCGCTGCGTCCGCTGACCCCGTTGGCGATCCGGATGGCGCAGTGGACGCATCCGCTGAACCTGCCGCCCCGGTTGCTCTCGCCGAATCCGGAACCGCCTCCGAAGCCCCCCCCCCCTCGTCCGACGCTGGCGATACCGCCGTCGAACCCGTGCCGGAACCCGTCGATGACGATTCGCTCTACCGCGACGTGCCCTCGCTGGTCACCGCCGCGCAGATACGCGAAGTGATGGACGAGCTCGCCGCCGATTTCCGCGCCGCCAACGACATCTATTTTCTCGTCGACGGGGCACAGGGCTACCGTCTCGTCACGCATCCGCGCTTCGCGCGCTGGATTCGCATCATGCGCGACGAGCCCCCGCCCGTGAAACTCTCGCAGTCGGCGCTGGAAACGCTCGCCGTCGTCGCCTACCGCCAGCCCGTGACCCGTTCCGAAATCGAGTCGATCCGCGGCGTCTCTGCCGACGCCGGCCTCAACAAGCTGCTCGAACGCGAACTCGTTTACATCGTCGGCCGCGCCGACCTGCCGGGCCGTCCGTTGCAATACGGCACCACGGACAAGTTCCTCGAATTTGTCGGGGTGAAATCGCTCGTCGAGCTCCCTGCCTCCGACGTGCTTTCCCCGCGCCAGATCGACGAATGGCTCAACCGCTCCGCCAACACCACGCCCCCCGCCGATGCCGAGATGGGCTTGCCGCTGGAGGACGGCGAGGGCGACTCGCCGAGCCTCGAAACCGTGGAAGTCGCGCACGAACCGGCGGAGCCCGTCGCCGACATCGGGGACGTTGTCAGCGAGCCCATCACCGAAGCGGATCCCGGCCCGGACGACTCCGTATCTCCCGACAACCCGAACCCTGAACTCCAGGCCTGAACTCTGTCCCCATGTCCGATCCTCTCCTGCCTCTCCGCGAAAACATCGACCGGCTCGACCGCCAGATTGTCGAACTCCTCAACCAGCGCCTCGCGCATGCCACCGAAATCGGCCGGCACAAGCGCAGCACCGGCGGCCAGATCTACGTGCCCGAGCGCGAGGACGCCGTCCTGCGGAAAGTCGTGTCCTTCAACCAGGGGCCGATCAAGGACGAGGCCCTGCGCGCCATTTACAGCGAGATCATGTCGGCGGCCATCGCCCTCGAAAAACCGCTCCGCATCGCCTACCTCGGCCCCGAGGCGACCAACACCCACCAGGCCGCGCTGAAAAAATTCGGCGCCAGCGTCGACTACCTCGCGCTCACGACGTTCGCCGACATCTTCACCTCGGTCGAGAAAGGCGAGACCGATTACGGCATCATTCCGATCGAAAACTCCACCGAAGGCTCGGTGCGCGACGCGCTCGACCAGTTTGTGACCTCCGACCTCAAGGTCGTGGCGCAGACGCATCTCGAAATCGCCTACTGCCTCATCACGCGCGAACCGCTGGAAAAAATAACCCGCGTCCTTTCCAAGGACCAGGCCCTCGCACAGTGCCGGCTCTGGCTCCAGTCGCACCTGCCGCACGCCACGCTCGTCGATGCGCCGAGCACCGCGCGCGCCGTGCAGATCGCCGGCGCCGAACCGGGCGTCGCCGCCGTGGCCACCGAACTTGCCGCCACGCACTACAACGTGCCCATCGCCGCGAAAAACATCCAGGACAAGGCGGGCAACACCACGCGCTTTTTTGTCATCGGCAAAAAACCCACAGGCCCGGTCGGCGGCGGGCGCGACATGACCAGTCTCCTCATCTCGCTCGGCGAGGAAGGCTCCGTGCAACCGGGCGCGCTGCTCCGCATGCTCGACCCCTTTGCGAAGCGGGGCATCAACCTTTCGAAGATCGAGTCGCGCCCCAGCAAACTGCGTCCCTGGGATTATTACTTCTACCTCGATGTCACCGGCCACTACAGCGACGCCCTGATGAAGGAAGCGGTGGCCGAATTGCGGACCTTCTGTCCGCTCGTGAAATGGCTCGGCAGTTATCCATCGGGGAACTGAACGCAACGTGGCGCGGGCTTTTTCTCCCAAACGCCCGCCTCCGGAGTGGCACGGCCATCCTGGCCGTGGACGGCGCGGAGCGCCGCCGGTGTGTTTTCAGCCGCTGCGGAGAGGCAACGGATGCGGGCGGGATGCACCGCGCCACTGCCCCCCTCTGTTCTCCGCTCTCAGATAAAGGTTGCCCCGTCGGCGTCGCGTTGCGGTCATGACCGTTTCATTTTTCCGGCCCGCACGATTTTTTTTAACACAACACCACAACCATCCGCCACACCATGATCGCACCCGAGACTTTCGACCACATCGAGAACATCAAACGCCGCGCCGGGCATTTATGGAGGTTTCTTTAACGGGGAACAGAAACTCCGCGAGATCGAGGCGCTCGAAGCGCAGATGGGCGCTCCCGATTTCTGGGACAACAATGACCGCGCCCAGAAACACATCGCCAAACTCAACGGCCTGAAGCGCGTCATCCTCCCGCTTGTCGCCTTCCGCAAGAAAATCGATGACCTCGATGCGCTCAACGAACTGATCGAGCTTGGCTCGCCCGCCGAGCAGGAAGAGTTCGGCGCCGAACTCGCCACCCAGGCCAATGCGATGGTGGCCGAACTCGACGACCTCGAGATTAACGCCTTCCTCACCGGCCAGTTCGACCGCAACAACGCCATCTTCTCGATCCAGGCCGGCGCTGGCGGCACCGAGTCCAACGACTGGGCCGACATGCTTTTTCGCATGTACACGCGCTGGGCCGAGCGGCGCGGCTTCGAGATCGAGGTGCAGGATGTGCAACCCGGCGACCAGGCCGGCATCAGCAAGGCCACGCTCCTCATCAAGGGCGAAAACGCCTACGGCTACTGCAAGGCCGAGCGCGGCGTGCACCGCCTCGTGCGCATCTCGCCGTTCGATTCCAACCAGCGCCGCCACACCTCGTTTTGCGCCGTGGACGTGATCGCCGAGATCGACGACGAAATCAAGGTGGACATCCCCGAGGATGAATTGCGGATCGACGTTTACCGCTCCTCCGGCAAGGGCGGCCAGGGCGTCAACACGACCGACTCCGCGGTGCGCATCACGCACTTGCCGACCGGCCTCGTGGTCGTCTGCCAGAACGAACGTTCCCAGCTCAAGAACAAGGCCAGCGCCATGAGCATCCTCAAGGCCCGCCTGTATGAGAAAAGGCAGGACGAGCAGCGCGCCGAGATGGACCGGTTTTACGGCGAAAAGGGCGAGATCGGCTGGGGCGCGCAGATTCGCAGCTACGTGTTGCAGCCCTACCAGATGGTAAAGGACCTGCGCACGGGCGTGAGCACGAGCGACACCCAGGCGGTGCTCGACGGCGACATCGACCGCTTCATCAACGGCTGGCTCCGCGCCGGCTGCCCCCGCCACCGCAACAAGGATATCCAGATGGAGGACTGAGCGCGGGGCGCGAGAATCAAGAATTAGTAATTAAGAATTAGAGCATATTAAATAAAACTGTAACCGCATGCGGCGAACCAGCCAAGTGCGTCTTGGGGAGTGACGGAGCGTAACGCGGAGGCGACAGCCTTGAGGAGGTCGGGGTGATTACGCGCCTGAGCCTTGCGAAGGAGGGCCTTCACCTTGCTCCACATCATCTCGATGGGGTTGAGGTCGGGGGAGTAGGCGGGAAGGAAGCGGACCTGGGCGCCGACCTGTTCGATCAGGGCGAGGGTGTGTTCGTTTTTATGGGAGCCGAGGTTGTCCATGACGACGATGTCGCCTGGACGCAGCGAGGGGACCAGCACCTCGCGCACGTAGGCCTGGAAGACCTCGGTGTTGGTTGCTCCCTTGATGGTCATGCACGCGGTGGTGCCGTCCAGCCGCACCGAGGAAATCATCGTGGTGGTGTTCCAGTGGCCGTGCGGGGCGTGGCAGACCAGCCGTTTTCCTTTGGGCGAGCGGCCCCGCAAACGCGTCATGTTCGTCTTGGCCGCCGACTCGTCGATAAAGACAAGCCGGGCCGGATCGAACGCGCCCTGGCCGCGTTTCCATCCGCGACGCGCCTTGGCAATATCCGGGCGGTTTTGCTCGGCCGCATGGAGCGTCTTTTTTTATATGTCAGTCCCAGCTTCGCGAGCACCTGATGGATCGCCGGAATCGTGCAGACCAGATCGAGGCGCTCCTTGATCTCGGCCAAGGTCAGGTCCGGATGCCTCGCCACCAACGCCTTCAGCTCCTGGCCGCGTTCAGGCAACAACCGCGCCTTCCTTCCGGAAAACCGGTGCCTGGCTTCGATCTGCCCTGTCCTGCGCCTTTGCATCAACAGCTTCTTGACCATCCCCAACGACACCCGGAAACGCTTCGCTACCTCCTCCTGCGTCCACTCTCCCTCATCGTAGGTCTCCACTATCCGGCGCCTCAAATCCAAAGAAATGCTTTTCATCCCGAAAAATTGAACCATCTATTCCAAAATAGATACAGTTTTATTTAAAATGCTCTAAAAATCGGGTGATCGCGTTCCGCCCGTTTCGGGAAGCGTTCGTTTCAATTCTTAATTCTTAATTCCTCATTCAATCACATCCACCGGCGTCCCCACGCTGACGAGGTCGAGCAGGGCCAGCGCATTCCAGTTGGCCAGACGGAAGCAGCCGTGCGATTCGGTGCGGCCGACTTTCTCCGGCTCCGGCGTGCCGTGGATGCCGTAACCGGGCCGGTCGAGCCCCACCCAGGCGAGGCCCACCGGATTGTTCGGCCCGGGCGGCAGGATCAGCTTGCGGCCGAGTTCACGCGCCTCCGCGGATTCAGGGAACGTCGCCGGGTCGAAGGTGTAGTCGGGCCGATGAATGATCACCGTGACATGCAATTCACCGACGGGGCGTTTTTCGACATTGCGCGCGATGCTCACCGGGAAATGCGCGAGGAGTTTTCCGTCGGCGTTGCGCGCCTGGAGCGTGCGCGTTTCGAGGTGAATCTGCACGCGGGCAGCTTTGCTCCGGACCCGGACCCGGGCCGGCGTTCCGACTGGCGGGGCCACGTCGGGGATGGTGATAACCGCGCCGGGCTCCACATGGTCCCAGTCCACGCCGGGGTTGATTTGCCGGAGAAACGCCGGATCGGCATGCGCCTGCTCGGCCACCATTTCGAGAACGGTTTCCCACGACAGCGCGGTCTGCTGCGACTTGCCGAGCCAGGTCGGACTCAGCGGCAGGAGCATGGCGAGATCCTCTTCGGTGACGGTGCGTGTGGTCAGCGGCGGTGTGTCGAGCTGAAGGCGTTCCTGCGTTGCGGCGTCCAGGGCGGCGGTTTCGGGCAGGTCTTCGTTGCGTTGCCAGGCGCGGAGCGCGGCGAGGGTCTGGGCGCCGACCTTGCCGTCGATCGCGCCGCTCGAAAAATCACGCCGCGCGAGCGCGATTTGCGCCTCCAGCCAGTTGGCCGCGGGGCGCGGATAAATCTCGTGCGGAGCGGGCAGGGGAGGGAGCGGCGGCGGTTTTTCGAATGCGATCGGCGGAGGTTTGGCGGAGAGCGTTCCGGCAACGAGGAGCGCGAGCGGCAGGAGCCGGAAGGCGCGGGGGCAGGGGACGCGGGAAAACATCATGCAGGGCGCGTGCGACAGGGGTTAGCGAAAAGCGTTCCATTCGGGCGAGGCGTAGTGCCCGGCGAGCGCATCGAGTTCGCCTTCGGCAAAGTCGGGCCACGGTGTCTCTTCGGCTTCCAGACGCAGCACGCGGGCGAGCGCGGCGGTGAAGGCGTCGTAAAAGGCGTCGCGGTCGAACGCACGCGGAGAGCCGGAGTCCGCCGGCAGCGCGGTTTCGGCGGCGGGACACCAGACGGAGCCCTGGAAGAGGAGTCCGTTCTTCGTGCGTTTCTGGGCGGCGCCGGCGATTTTCTGTCCGGTGCGGGCGTCGATGACATCGAAGGGTTCGGCCTGCACGAAACACACGGAGGCAGCAGCGGGAGCGGCGGCATTCCTGCCGCTGCGACGACGCGAAGCGTCGCCAGAGTTACCTGTGTCAGGCAGCGGCAGGAATGCCGCCGCTCCGGGCTGGCTTGCGGGATCCTGCAACCGGACGTTGGCGCCTTGCGCGGCGAGCGCGTCGGCGAGCGCCTGATGGATGGCGCGGTAGCTTTCGATGGCGCGGGCGGCTTCGAGATCGTGGCCGCGCGGGATCACGAGCGCGTAAGTCCAGTCGTCGCGATGATCGACCACGCCGCCGCCGGTGGGCCGCCGGCAGAGTTCGAGGCGGTTGCCGCTGACGGGATCGTCCTCGCCGCCGCCGGGAAGCTGCGCGCGCACGGCGGCGATCTTCTGGCTGTAGCCGAAGGTGAACGCCGGGCGGTGCCAGCCGTAATGGCGGAAGCGGGCGGCGGGCATGTCACCGGTTTCCGGATACCGTTTCAGGAGGAGAAAATCCGCCGCCATGTTTTCGGCGGCGCCGGCGGAGCGGATCGGAAGGAGATGGAGAGGCATGGGAGAAAATTTATTGGCCCACGAAACACACGAAAAGACACGAAAAAAGACACCTGTATCCGCATTCTGCTTTTCGTGTGTTTCGCGGGCTCCTTTCCGGTCCTCAGTCCTGCGCGAAGTACCATTCGCGGAAGGGCGGCGGGACGACGAGCTGGTCGAGTTGCGCGTCGAAGGATTCGACGGCGGTCTTGATGTTACCGGCGAGCGGCTTGAGGATGAGGCTGAGATCGGCCGGGCGCGTGGCCGCGGCGGCGGGATCGCTGGCGCGGGACACGGGGATGAGTGGCGCGGCGGCCTCGCCGAGCTTGAAATGCGCGCGGATGCGGCGGGCGATGTCGTAGCGCGAAAGCGTTTCGCTGCCGGCCCAGTGAAACACGCCGCGCAACGCCGGGCGTTCGCACAGTTCGAGCAACACCTCGGCGAGGTTTTCCGCCGTGCAGGGTTGGCGAAACTCGTCGGTAAACAGGCGGGGCGCGCGGCCTGCCGCCCAGTCGGCGAAGAGCTTTTCGTGCAGGCTGCGCCGGCCGGAAAGGCTGTTGCCGGTGAGCAGCGGGGCGCGCACCGTGGCGGCAAACTCGGGCGCGGCGGCGGCGAGGGCCTGCTCGCTGGCGAGTTTCTGGCGTCCGTAGCGGTTGAGCGGCGAGGGCGACGCGCTCACCGCATAGGGCGGATGCGAGCCGTCAAAAACCTGCTCGGACGACACGTGCACGAGACGCGCGCTGAGGTGATGGGCGACGGTCGCCAGCTCGGCGGGCAGGTCGACGTTGAGGCGTTGCGAGAGCACGGGTTCGGCGTCGCAGCGGGCGGGGTCGGCGATGGCGGCACAGTTGACGATCGCGTCGGGAAACATGTCGAGCACGGTCGTGGTGATCGCGCCGGGGGTGAGCAGATCCGCCTCGAGGTGCCGGGCGGCGCCTTCGATGTTGTTCCGGTAGCTGCCGCCGAGGACGGCGAGCACGCGATGCCCGCGGCGCTTCGCCGCGCGGGCGAAAGCACTGCCAACCAGACCGGACGCACCGGTGAGAAAGATGTTCATACGGGGAGGAGGCTGAAAACGGAAAAGCTGAAATGCTGAAAACTGAAAAGCTGAAATCAAACCTTCCGAACAACTGCCAGACCACATCCGCAAAACTCCGGTCTTTCAGCTTTTCAGATTTCAGCATTTCAGCTTTCAGGCAAAGGCTACGGAGCCAGGCGTTCGACAATCCACTCGCCGCTCTCGTTGCGGCGGTAGCGGAGCCGGTCATGCAGGCGGCTGCGGCGGCCCTGCCAGAACTCGACCGTCTGCGGCACGAGCCGGAAGCCGCCCCAGTGCGGCGGCAGCGGCACCTCGCCGTCGGCATATTTTTTTTCCACGGCCTTGAAGCTGTCCTCCAGTGTCTTCCGGTTCGGGATCACCGTGCTCTGCGGCGAGGCCCAGGCGCCGAGCTGGCTGGCGCGCGGCCGGCTGTGGAAATACGCGGCGCTCTCCTCGCGGCTGATCCGGGTCACCGCGCCCTCGGCGATCACCTGCCGTTCGAACGGATACCAGGGAAACAGCAGGGAAGCGTGCGGGTTGAGCGCGAGTTCGCGGCCCTTGCGGCTCTCGTAGTTGCCGAAAAAGACAAAACCACGCCCGTCCAGCCCCTTGAGCAGCAGGATGCGCGACGACGGCCGCCCGTCGGGCGTGGAGGTCGAGACGACCATGGCGTTGGGCTCGGGCAACCTGGCCGCCTGGGCCTCCTGGAACCACTTGTCGAACTGGCGGAAGGGGTCGCGGGCGAGGTCCTTTTCGAGGAGCCCGGCCAGGGAGTAATCTTTGCGGAGGTCGGAAAGAGCCATGATTGCCGTCGACGATGCGCTCGCGTCCGCCGGCTGTCGCGCCCAAAAATGGACTTTGCGCGCGCAAGGCAGCCAGGTTCCCGCTTTCTGTTTTCCCCGCAATCCCGTCTTGACCCGGTCTCGCCGGACCTTAGCCATAGTTCCTTTTCGCCCGACGCAGCCTTGTCTGCGGGCCGGTTACATATTGTCTTTAACGATCTTAATTTTTAATCCACCAGTACCATGGCCAATCCGAAACGCAAGCAGTCCAAGAGCCGCAGCTCCCATCGCCGCACCGCCAACGCCTTCAAGGCTCCCGAAATCAGCCGCGATCCCGCTGACGGCAGCGCCGTGCTCCGCCACCGCGTCAACACCAAGACCGGCATGTATCGCGGGCGTCAGGTTCTCGATGTGACGGTCTGAGCGGGCCCTTCGGGGCGCGTTCCGGTCACATCGACAGCCTATACCAAACCCTCCATCACCCGCGATGGTTCCGCATACCGGCGACACCGGCCGCATTGCTATCGATGCAATGAGCGGCGATCTCGGACCTTCCGAAGTCGTCGCAGCCGTGAAGCTGGCTTTCGACGAGTTCCCGCAGATCAACCCGATCACGCTCGTCGGTGCGGAGGAGGTTCTCCGTCCGCTCATCAGGCAGAACGGGCTCGACCACCTTCCCGAGCCGCGCCTCGCCGTGCAGCACGCCAGCGAGGTCATCACCATGGAGGACAAGCCCCTCAAGGCCCTGCGCGCCAAGAAGGACTCGTCCATGGTCCGGGCCATCGAGCTCGTGAAAAAAGGCGAGGCCGCCGCCATCCTCAGTTGCGGCAACACCGGCGCGCTCATGGCCGGCGGCACGCTCCGCCTGCGCACGCTCGACGGGATCGACCGTCCCGCGCTTTCCGCCATTATCCCGAGGAAAAACGGCTATTTCGTCCTCATCGACGCCGGCGCCAATCCCCTCGCCGAGCCCGAGCATATCGCGCACAACGCCCTCCTCGGGCATCACTACGCCCGCGTCATCCTCGGCGTCGAAAGCCCCCGTATCGGCCTGCTCACCATCGGCACCGAAGAAGGCAAGGGCAACCAGCTCACCGCCGCCGCCCACACCATGCTCAAGCAGGTCGGCGCCACCGGGCTGCTCGATTACATCGGCCCCACCGAAGGCTTCCAGATTTTTACCGATCACTGCGACGTGGCCGTGTGCGACGGTTTTACCGGCAACCTTCTTCTCAAGAGCTGGGAATCGCTCCTCCACTTTTTCTCCGGCGAGCTCAAGACCGAGCTCAAGGGCAACCCCATGCGCATGGCCGGCGCCCTCCTCTCGGGCGGCGCGTTCCGGGCGCTCAAGAGCCGGCTCAATCCCGAGCGCTACGGCGGGGCGCCGCTCCTCGGGCTGCGCGGCAATGTGCTCAAGGCCCACGGCTCTTCAAACCGCGCGGCGATCAAGAGCGCCATCCTCTCCGCCAGCAAACTCATCCGCGCCGACCTGCTTTTCCACATCGAGAGCGATGCCGCCCGGCTCAATGCCGCCATCGCTCCCGTTTCCGCTTCTTCAACCAATGCACCGGTTTCCGGTGCCTCCGCCCCGACAGTCACCCCGTAATGCGGAGGTGACCGGCCGGCTCTCCTGCAAACCCTTTCCATGTCTTCCTCTGCCTTCGCGATCCTCGGCACCGGCTCTTTCGCCCCGGCCAACGTGCTCACCAACGAAGAACTTTCGCGCCGCGTTGACACTTCCGACGAGTGGATCGTCACCCGCACCGGCATCCGCGAGCGCCGCATCGCCCGTCCCGACGAATCCACCTCGTCCATGGCCGCCGCCGCCGGCAGCGCTGCCATCGCCGACGCCGGTCTCACGCCTGCCGATATCGATCTGCTCATCGTCGCCACCTGCACCCCTGACCAGCCGCTCCCCGCCACCTCCACGATCGTCCAGACCCGGCTCGGTCTCACCGACAACACCGCCTGCTTCGATCTCAACGCCGCCTGCTCCGGTTTCATCTACGGGCTCGACACCGCCTGGGCGATGCTTTCCAGCGGCCGTTACCGGCACGCGCTCGTCATCGGCGCGGACAAGCTCTCCACCTTTCTCGACTGGAGCGACCGTTCCACCTGCGTCCTGTTCGGCGACGGCGCCGGCGCCATCGTCCTCGGACCCTCGAAAGAGGGCTCGTCGGCCCGCGTCATCGGCTCCCGCCTCGGTGCCATTCCCGGTACGGCCGATCTGCTTTACATCCCGGGTGGCGGCAGCACGCCGCCCTCGCCGGATTCCCCCCGCTCCATTCACATGAAAGGCCGCGAGGTCTTCAAGTACGCGGTCCGCGGCATGCAGGAATCCGCCCGCGCGCTCATCGCACGGCACGGCATCGACCCGGCCGACATCGCCTGCGTGATTCCCCACCAGGCCAACCTCCGCATCATCGAGGCGATCGCCCAGTACCTTCATTTTCCGCTCGACCGTTTCTTCATCAACCTCGACCGCTACGGCAACACCTCCGCGGCCTCCATTCCCATCGCGCTCGACGAGGCCCGCCGTGCCGGACGCATCAGCCAGGGCGACCTCACCCTTCTCGTTGCCTTCGGGGCGGGCTTGACCTGCGGGTCCGCGCTGGTTCGCTGGTAGCCATTTTATGCTCCCGCACTCCCGGCTACGCCGACTGGCCCGTTTCGTTTTCCTCGCCACCCTTGTCGCCGCCACCTTCCTGGCAGGCCCCCCGCTCCGTGCTGCGCTCGTCTGGACCCCCGCCGGCGGCTGGCAGGTCGAAGGCGGCGCGCTCGCCCCGTGGTTTTCCTCGGCCGACGGCCGCAACGCCCTCGAGCTGATGAACAAGGCCCGCGCCGACGAGGAGGCCGGCCGCACCTCCGCCGCGATCAAGGGCTACATCAAGGTCACCAAAAACTACGCCACCTCGATCTACGCCCCCGAAGCCCTTTTCCATCTCGGCAGGCTCTACGAAAAGGAACGCAAATACCCCAAGGCCTTTGATTCCTACCAGGATATCGTTACCAAGCATCCCAATTTCAACAAATTCAACGAGACCATCGGCGCCCAGTACCGCATCGCCACCGGGCTCGTCGACGGCGCCCGTGGCCGCATCTTCGGCATCTTTCCGGGCTTCCGGAACCGCGGCAAGGGCATCGAGCAGCTCGAAAAGATTCTCGTGAGCGCCCCGTACAGCGAGTACGCCCCGCTTTCCCTCATGGCCATCGCCAAGGGCCACACCAAAATGGGCGACCCCGACGGTGCGATCGATGCGCTCGACCGCATGATCAACAATTACCCGCAGAACTTCCTCGCTCCCGACGCCTACATCAAGCTCGCCCAGGCGCACGCCGACCTCGTTTCCGGACCCAACTACGACCAGGCATCCAGCCAGCAGGCGCTCACCTACTTCGAGGATTTTCTCATCCTCTTCCCCAATGATCCCAACGCCGCCGCCGCCACCCGCGGCGAAAGCGACATGCGCAGCATGCTCGCGCAAAGCCGGATCAACATGGGCAATTTTTATTACCGGCACCGCTCCAATTACACCGCCGCCCGCGTTTTTTATAACGAAGCGATCACGCTTTATCCCGATTCTCCGGTCGCGGCCGATGCCAAAAAACTTCTCGCCGAGGTCGACGCTTCCGAAGCCCGCAGCAAGAGCAGGGAGGAAGCCGCGCCCGACCGCTCCACTCCCGCCCCGCAAAAGCGTTTCTGGATTTTCTGACATGCGCCGCCGCTTCGCCGTCGCCCCTCACCGCCCGGCCGTCGCTGCCGGCCTCCTCGCTTTCGCCGTCTGCACGCTTTTCGCGCTGGCCGGTTGTTCCGGCTATCGGCTCGGTACGGGAGTCCGCGCTCCGTTCGACACGCTCTATATCGCTCCGGTGGGTGACTCCGCCGCCGTCCCGCAAGCCCAGGCGGTAGTGACCACGCAACTACGCGAGGCGTTTTTGCGCGACGGCCGTGTGATACTCGTCAATACACCGGAAGACGCCGACGCCGTCCTCCGCGTGGATCTCGTCGGTTACGACCGCAACGCCACGGTGGCGCGTTCCGATGACACCGGGCTGGCGCGCAAATTCGATGTGAAGCTCGAGGCGAAAGTCTCCCTGGTGGACATGCGGGAAAAAAAGCCTCTCTTCGCCAACCGCATGATCGTCGCCGAGCGCCAGCTTTTCGCCGACAACAACCAGCAGATCCAGGCAGAATACCAGTTGCTGCCGCTGCTGGCCGAAACGCTCGCGGACAAGGTCCGCGGGGCGGCGCTGGACACCTGGTAAAGGAGCCGCGGCATTCCCGCCGCGGCCAGCCTGTAGTTGCGCGCGTATTACACGAGCAGCAGCAGCGGGTTCTCCAGCACTTCCTTGAGTGCTCCGAGGAATTTCGCGCCGACGGCTCCGTCCACCACGCGGTGATCGCAGCTCAGGGTCAGCGTGAGCACCTGGCCGATGACGATCTGGTCATTTTTCACCACCGGTTTCCTGACCGTCGTGCCGACGCCGAGGATCGCGGCATTGGGCGGATTGATGATCGGCGAAAAACGCGGAATGCCCATCATGCCGAGATTGCTCACGCAGAAAGTGCCGCCGCTGAACTGGTCGGGCTTGAGTTTTTTGTCCTTGGCGAGCTTGCCGAGCGTCCTGGCTTCGGTCGCAATCTGCACGACGCTCTTGTCGTGCGCATCGCGGACGACCGGTGTAATCAGCCCGTCGTCGATGGCCACGGCAAAGGAAACATGAGCCGCGGCGTGGTACTTGATGGCAGTATCGGTCCAGGAAGCGTTGACCGCCGGCACGCGGCGGAGGGCCTCGGCGCAGGCTTTGAGGATGAAGTCGTTGACGGAGACCTTGACGCCGGATTGTTCGAGCGCGGTGTTGAGCTGCTGCCGGAGCGTGAGGAGCGGTTCGGCGTCGATGTCGATATCGAGATAGAAGTGCGGGATCGTGGTCTTCGATTCGAGGAGGCGTTTGGCGATGACGCCGCGCATGGTCGATACGGGCACGGAGCGTTCTTCCTGGATCGGCCCTTTGCCGAGGATCACTTGGGCGGTGGCGGAAGTGGCGGGTTTGCCGGCTGCCGGTTTGGCGGGCGAGGCGGTGCCGGCTTTTTCGGCGGCGAGCACGTCTTCGCGGAGGATGCGGCCGCCGGGTCCGCTGCCCTTGATCGTGGAGGGGTCGATGCCCTTGCTGCGGGCGAGCTTGCGGGCGAGCGGCGAGATGCGCAGGCGTTCGTCGTCGGCGCCGCTTGCCGGAGCCGCATCGGCCTCGGGGGCCGGCGCAGGGGTGGCGGCGGATGCGGGGGCGGCGGGGGCCGGAGCGGGTTCGGCGGATTTGTTTTCCGGTTTCGCTTCGGCGGGAGCTTCGGCTGCGGGAGCGGCAGGAGCGGCTTCGGGGGCATCGACTTTTTCCCCGGGTTTTCCGACGGCGCAAAGCGGGGCGCCGATGGCGACCTGGGAACCGGCCGGCGAGAAGATTTTGAGGAGCGTGCCGTCGAAGAAACATTCGAGCTCCATCGTGGCCTTGTCGGTCTCGACTTCGGCCAGCATGTCGCCGGTGGCGACGGTGTCGCCTTCCTTCTTGAGCCACTTGACCAGCGTTCCCACCGTCATGGTGTCGCTGAGTTTCGGCATTTCGATGATGTCGGCCATGGTGCGTGCGTTGTTAAGGTGTGGATGCGGAAAGAAAAGAAACTAACCACAGAGACACGGAGGCACAAAGAAAATGCACAGGGTGTTTTCCGAAAACTTCTTTGTGGCCCGGTCTCTGTGTCTCCGTGTCTCTGTGGTTAACAGGTCTGTTGGCTTGTCAGCCGTTGACGGTGGCGAGGGCGGCCTTGAGCACGCGTTGCGGGTTGGGCAGCTGTTCGGCCTCGACGGGCGGGCTGTAGATGGCGGGCGCGTCAATGGTGGCGAGGCGCTGGATGGGGCCGTCGAGTTCGTCGAAGGCTTCGTTCTGGATCATGAAAGCGAGTTGCGAGCCGACGCTGGCGAAGGGTTTCTGCTCCTCGACGATGAGCACGCGGTGGGTCTTGGCGACGGATTTCCTGACGGTGTCGAAATCGAGAGGGCGGATGGTGCGCAGGTCCACGATCTCGGTGGAGATGTCGTGCTCTTTCTCCAGGATGGCGGCGGCGGCGAGCGAATGGAGGACGGAGCGGCCGTAGGTGACGATGGTGAGATCGGTGCCTTCGCGTTTCACGTCGGCCACGCCGAGGGGGATGAGTTCGCCGTTGTCGGGGACTTCGCCTTTCTCGCCGTAGAGGATGGTGTTTTCCAGGAAGAAAACGGGGTCGTTGTCGCGGATGGCGGACTTGAGGAGGCCCTTGGCATCGCGTGCGGTGGAGGGGACGACGACTTTCACGCCGGGGTGATTGGCGAGGACGTTTTCCGGCGTGTGCGAGTGGGTGGCGCCGACGTTGGTGCCGCCGTTGGCCGGGCCGCGGATGACGATGGGGCAGTTGATAAGGCCGCCGCTCATGTAACGGACATTGGCGGCATTGTTGAGGATCTGGTCGAAGGCGACCGAGTAGAACGACCAGAACATGAGTTCCATGACGGGCCGGATGCCGAGCATGGAGGCGCCGACGCCGAGGCCGATGAAGCCGGCTTCGGAGATCGGCGTGTCGACGATGCGCTTGGGGCCGAACTTTTCGAGGAGCCCTTCGGAGACCTTGTAGGCTCCGTGGAACTGGCCGACTTCCTCGCCGAGGAGGACGACGTTTTCGTCACGTTCGAGTTCTTCGGCGAGAGCGGCGCGGACGGCTTCGCGGTAGGTGATGACGGGCATGGTGTGTGGAAAAACTGAAAGGCTGGAAGCGGAAATGAAGGTGAGTGCGGTGCGCGTTACGCGAAAAAGAGGCGTCCTTTGGAGGTGCGCTGGTCGGGGTGGTCGGCTTCCCAGTAGACGTCGCGCTGGATGTCGTCGGGCGTGGGGAAGGGACTGGCCTCGGCGAAGTCGGCGGCGGTGTCGGCCTCGGCGCGGGCTTCGGCATCGATCTGCTCGATGAGGGCGTCGGTGAGAACCTTCTCGCCGAGGAGAGTCTGCTGGAAGAGATGGATGGGGTCCTTGGTCTTCCGGTATTCCTCGATCTCGTCGCGGGTGCGGTAGGTCTTGTCGGGATCCGCCACGGAGTGGCCGCGGTAACGGTAGGTGTCGATCTCGACGACGGCGGGTTTGGATTCCTCGCGGGCGCGGGTGAGCAGCGCGTGCATCTTGGCGCGGACTTCGTAGAGATCGTGGCCGTTGATGACTTCCCATTTCATGTCGTAGCCGGCGGCGCGGGTGGCGAGTTCGCCGGCGGAAGAGCGGGCTTGGCTCGTGCCCATCGAGTAGCCGTTGTTCTCGATGACGAAAATGCAGGGGAGATCCCAGAGAGCGGCGAGGTTGTAGGCTTCGTGGACTGCGCCCTGGTTAACGGCGCCGTCGCCCATGAAGGCCATCGCGGCGCCCTTGAGTCCGCGGTATTTTACCGCGTAGGCGAGGCCGGTGCCGAGAGGGATCTGGCCGCCGACAATACCGTGGCCGCCCCAGAAGTTGCGCGAGGGATCGAAGTAGTGCATCGAGCCGCCCTTGCCTTTGGAGCAGCCGGTGGCCTTGCCGTAGAGCTCGGCCATCAGCGATTTGGTGTCCATGCCGACGGCGATGGCGTGGCCGTGGTCGCGATAGGCGGTGATGACGTGGTCATGCTCGCCCATGAGGGAACAGCAGCCGACAGCGACGGCTTCCTGGCCGATGTAGAGATGGAGAAAACCGCCGATCTTCTTGGCCTGATAAGCACGCAGGGAACGCTCCTCGAAGCGGCGGATGCGGACCATCTTGCGGTAGAGTTCCAGGCGAGCCTCGGGAGTGAGGCCGGCATTGACCGGAGCTTGGGCGGCGGCGGGGCAAGTGACTCCGGCAGGGGCGGGGGTATCGGCAGGCGGAGCTGGTTTTCGGGCGGATTTCGACTCGGCGGTGGCAGTGTTTTTTTTGCTCACGATGGCGGTTGTGATTGAAATGAAACGGTAAAGTGTTCGGTCGCGGAACTGGAAATCAAGAGTGTTCGGTTTGCAACTTTCGCAGTGTCAGCAGGAAAACTGATACTCCGACCGGCGGATATTATGCGTGGTCGTGGGCGAGGGTGGCGTCGCCGCTGTTGCCGCCGATGACCTGTTCGGTGGTGATATCGAGCGGACGCCCGGGCGCGCAGTTGGCACGGAGGGCAACGAAGCCGTGGCGGTGACGGTCGTAAATCTGCCAGAGCGCGGTGCGGTCGGTTTCGGGGAGGGGGAGTTTTTCGAGTTCGGTGCGGGAGAAAAAACCGAAATGGCCTTCGCTGATATCGGGAGGCAGGTGCGGGACGGGTTTTTTGCAGCGGAAGAGAAAGAGGAGCCAGTGGGATTGGCCTTCGTAGGCTTTTTCCGCGATCATGGCGAAGAGATGGAGGTCGGCGGATTCGACCTCGAAGCCGGTTTCCTCGCGGGTCTCCCGGACAGCGCATTCAAAGGGGGATTCCCCGAGGGCCGTTTCGAGCTTGCCGCCGATCGGGCTCCAGGCGCCGGCGTTGGGCTGGCGGGCGCGGAGGATGAGGAGATGTTCGCCACGGCTGTTTTCGAGGAAGACGAGGACGGCGATCTTGTGCGAGAGGACGGCGGCGGACGATAGCGGTGGTGGTGGCAGCGAGGACATGATGCGGGCGGTGCGCGCAACAAACTTTAGCAGGACGAATCTTTGAGCGTGACGAGCGTGCGGGCTTCCTCAATGGTTTTGTGATTATCCCCATGAAATTGCCACAAGTCATTCGCCGGATAGTTCCATTTTTCGTGGTTGCTGCTGTTGCCGCCGTTGCCCAGCCCGTTCCGGGCGGGGCCGAGGGCAGCAAGAAAACAGTGGAGGTCAGCAACGTAAGATTCAACAAGGTGCGCGGACCCGGCTCCTCCGACCAGTGGCTGGAGAGTGAAGTCGAGCTCAACGTCAAGGCCCCCGGGAGCGGTTCTGACCGGTTTCTCAACCGGGTGCGCGTGACGCTCAATCTCGCGGTCGAGGTCACGCCGGCGCCCAAAGACGGTCCGGCGATCCAGCTCTATCGCAGTTCGGCGGAGGCGGTTGCGCTCGAGAACGGCCGTTCCTGGGTGCGTTTTTACCTGCCGCCCGAGATCGTGAAGCGCGACGGTGTGCCGGCCAACCCGAAATATTATCTGGTATCGCTCGCGGTCGATGGCGCGGAAGTGCCGCGGGAAGCGCTGGGCCGGGCCGCCATTTCCTCCGGCTTGCCGAACGCCGAGACTTTCATGACCGAAATCGCCGGCAAGGCCGGGGCCAACGACGGGCTTTTGCAGCCCCAGTATCTCACTCCGTTTCTGACGGATTCCAGCAAGAAAACATCAACCTTCATCCGTCGGGAACAACTTTGATCGTGTTGTCGCAAGTTTGTTCTTGCTGCAATCCGGCGATTCTGAAATCGACACGACTTTCACTCTTCCCCTATGGCATCCCCTCGAGTTCTCGCCGTTGATTGTGGCGCTGGCCACGTTGCATGTGGTCTCTTTACCAGAGATAAAGCCGGGCGGCTGACCCTCGAGCGTCTGGCGCTCGATACGTTCAATCCCGACGCTGCCCAGGAAGCCGACTGGCCCCGGTTTTTCGGCGAATCGCTGGCCGAGATCGTGAAGCGGGAAAAATTTTCCGGACCGGTCACACTCGCCCTTCCCGGTCACCACACGCTGAGCAAGTTCATCAAGACACCGGCGGTAGACAAATCGAAACGCGAGCGGATCATCGCCTTCGAGGCCCAGCAAAACATCCCTTACCCGCTCAGCGAAGTGGTCTGGGATCATGTGACGGTGGCGGATGACGGCCTCGACATGGAAGTCATGCTGGCCGCCGCCAAGCTCGACGTGGCCGAGGCCATCTGCGGCGCGGTAGCCGAAGCCGGCCTCACGGTCGAAAACGTGACGGCTTCCACGGTCTCGGCCTTGCGCTGTTTCCGGGCGAGCTATCCGGAACTTGCCGGCGGGGCGATCATTGTCGATATCGGCGCCCGTTCCACCGATCTGATCTTTGTCGAGCAGCAGAAGTTTTTCATCCGCACCATCCCGCATGCCGGGAACACGATGACCCAGCTCGTGGCGGACGAGATTCATCAGGACTTTTCGCATAGCGAGGCCCTCAAGGTGCAGGTTCTGAGCGGCCAGAGCGAGTTACCGGAAAATTCTCCGGCGCGTCTGGCGGTGAACAATGCAGTCCAGAGTTTTATCAGCCGCCTCGCCCTGGAAATCACCCGCTCCACGGTCAACTACCGGCGCCAGAGCGGGGCTGCGCAGCCCGAAGCGCTGCTGGTCACCGGTGGCGGTTCGCTCATTCCCGGCCTGGCGGAACAACTCGGGGAGCGGCTGAAAATGCCGGTCGAGAATTTCGACCCTCTCCGCGCGGTCAAGACGACCGCGAGGACGGCCGACGCCGCCCAGGTGGCTCCGCTTCTTCCTGCACTGGTTGGCCTCGCGGTGGCCCCGGCCAAGGATGAAAAAATCCTCAGCATGGTGCCGCCATCGATCCGGAAGCGCCTCGAATTCCAGGCCCGCACCACCTGGATCGTGGCGGCGGCAGCGATCGTTCTCCTGGCGTTTGTGCCTCCGATGGTCCAGACCTTCCGGCTCGGCCAGAGTCTCAACAAGCAACTCAGTCGACTCAACGACGCGGTGCTTCCGCTTCAGGTGGTCCAGGACAAGAATGATGCCAACCTTCGCAAGATCGAGACCATCCGGGCGCAAGTGAACGCCATCCACGGTCTGGCCGAAACCAAGTCCAACTGGATCAATTTCTTCTCCGATCTTCAGGGACGCCTCGAAAAAACCGGAGACGTCTGGCTCGACCAGCTCGAAGTGATGCGCGCAGGCGGCGGCGGGGGGGGCGGACCCGGTGGAGGCGGTGGCGGAGGCCTGTTCGGCGGCGGCGGTGGTCAGGCGCCGGCTCCGGCAAATGACGACAAAACCGTGCGCCTGCATGTCAGCGGACGTCTTCTCGACGTGAAAAATCCGGTTTCCCGTGTCAGCCAGGATTCCTACGAAAAAGTCCGCAGCCTGATCCAGGGTTTCAGCGACTCGCAATTTATCTCGGCGGTCGAAAGCGAAAAATTCGATCCCAACACGCCAGGCATTCTCCAGTTTGACTTCGTACTCGTGGTCGATCCGAAGCGTCCTCTCTGAACCGCTCCCTCCCCATCATGGCCAGGCTCAAATCACATCCCGTTTTTTTCGTTGTCATCATCATCCTGTTTCTCGCCATCGTCGGTGCCGGCACGCTGCTTTTTGCGATGCGCAGCATCAACGCTTCCACGCAGGCGGAGATCTCCCGGAAGGAAGCGGCGCTGCAAGGCTTTGCCCGCAAGAATCCCTTTCCCGACGCCACCAATGCCAAGGCGGTGGAAGACGATCTCGAACGGCTGACGGGCCTGCTCGAGACCTATCGTAACGAGCTGCGTGGCCGTGGCAGCGTCGCGGCGGAAATCCTTGCCGCCGCACCGCCCGCTGAACCCACCCAGGCCCTGTTCAGCATCGTCCAGTATGTGGATGACATGCGCAAGCAGGCCGACGCGGCCGGCGTTCGCACCCCGGCCAATTTCCAGTTCGGTTTCGGCTCCTATATCGCCAACAAGCAGGGGCCTCCGCAGGAGCAGATCGCTGCCGTGGACCGCCAGCGCCTTGTGTCCACGCATCTCCTCCGGTCACTCTTTGCGCTCAACGATCCCCGCCAGCCGATCGAGTTGCTCTCATTCAACCGGGAGCAGGTAAGCGGAGGCGCGCAGCAAGCCGGCGCCCCTGCTGCCCCGACGAGGGGAGGGGGACCACGAGGTGGTCCCGGTGCACCGCAGCCAACCGATGGCGCAGGTGATTTTTTCACGATGGATTCCCGTATTTCATCACGGGCTCCCGGCTTTGTGGAGGCCTCGGCGTTTCGCATCAGTTTTGTCGGTTACACGCAGGCCTTGCGAAAATTTCTCAACGAGTTGGCCACCTTTCAGGTGCCGGTCGTGGTGAGAGGTGTCGATGTCGTTCCCGCCGCCGGCGGGCAACCCGGAGGCAATCCTCAATCGCCGCCTCCACCGAGGCCTTCCGGGTTTGGCGGAATTTTTGAGCCTGCCCCCGAGGAAGCCGCAAAAGCCAATGCCGCCGTACCTCTCGTGCAGCCGGGCCGCTCGCGTTTCACTGTCATCGTGGAGTTTATCAACCTCGTCGAACCCGCCGTCGCCGCAACCCAGCCCTGATTCCCCTCATGTCCGCCACCACTTCAGATAAAGTTCTTCTCGGGGTTGCCGGCCTGCTTTTCCTCGGAGCCAGCGCCTGGGCCTGGTTTCAGGAGACCGATCTTGGCGATGCGGCTGTCGTCAATGCGCCGACCAGCGGTAAAAATTACGAACCCGAAGAAATCGTCACCCTCGATATCGAGACCCAGGCTTGGCCCGATCCCAAGCCTCTTTCTCGCGGAGAGGAATGGCTCTTCGATGTCTTCACTCCGCCGGTGATCTATTACGACGCGAACACGACGCAATTTACCGTCACCCCACCGATTCCGCCGGAAGAAGTGAAACCTGTCATTTTCGGACTCGAGCTGCTGGCGGTCGAGCGCGACGATTTCCGGCTGCAATTGACCGGCTTTATTGGCTCGGGAGACTCCGCCCGCGGTACCTTCGAGGACGTGCAGAATCAGGATGTCATCATCGGCGCGGTCGGGAAAAAAATCCCGCATCTCAATCTCGAGGTCACCAAATTCAGCGTGGCCCGCCAGCGGAAGGTTCCGCCCGATGGAGGCACCCCGATCATTGTGACCGCGGCTTTCGCGACTGTCCGTGACACCCAAACCGGCGAAGAGACCGAACTGGTCAGCACCGAACGGACCAAGTTGCCTGTCTCCACGGCGACTTTCCGCATCACATCCTCCGGAGAAGTGAAAAAGGCCAAGAGCGGCGACAGTATTGTCGCCGATGACACCACCTGGGCGATTGAGCGGGTGACGGACACTCCGCCATCGGCGACCGTGACCAGGCGCAAGGCCGGTGAGGAGGCCGACGCCGAGACGAAGGTTCTGGAAGCGACCGGCGCTTCCCCCGCAACTTCCACCAACGAATCTGCACCCGGGCCAGCTCCGGAGGCACCAACCAGCAACAATGATCAACCAGCACCACCAGCGGGAGCTTTTCCCGGTTTTTAGGCCGAAGCCGATTTTTTGAGTCGTTTTTCGGAAACCAATCTCTCAATACTTTATTTTTTACGTCCCCTAGATGAAATCCATCCGTCTCCCCAAGTCGATCATTGCAGCTCTGGCCGTGCCGGCGCTTTTCGCGATGACGCTTCCCTCCAACCTCTCGGCTCAAAGCCAGACCGAGACCAAAATTCGCCTGATGGCCGATGCTCTGAGCGCACGAGACAAAGGAGATCTGGCCACGGCCAAATCCAATCTCGAACAGCTCCGCCAACTCGCGCCTGATGACGTCACGGTCCAGCGCCTGCTGGCCAGCGTCAATGCGGCCCAGGCCCAGGGTGGCCTCGCAGTACCGGCGGCTCCGGTGGACTCGACCGCCGTAGCTCCTGAAGGCATTGCCGAAGTAAGCTACCCGCCGCGCAAGGACGCAGGTGCCGGTGGCGGTAGTGGCGCGGCTTCAGCGGCGGCAGCACCTCTCGACCCGGCCAGCCAGCTTACCCAGGCTGAAGAAAGCCGGATTGCCGACCTCCTCAAAAATACGGAGTTGCAGCGCAAGCACGCCCGATCCTTGGCCAAGGAAAAAGATTATGACGGTGCCATCACCACGCTTGACGAGACCATCCAGACGCTTCCCGACAACACGCTGACGCTCGATACGATCACCACGCTTGAAAAAGAAAAAGGCACTTATGCCTTCGCCAAGGCCCAGTATCTGCTGAACAAGGGAGACTCGGAAGGTGCTCGTGCTGCTCTCGATGCATACGCCAATTCGTCAATGGCCAGCGAAAAACGCATCAAACAGGCAGAGGCCCGGATTGCCGCCAGGGAAAATAATCCGGAAAATCATCCAATCGAGGAAGTAAATCCCAAATTTGTTGCTGACCAGAAGGTGATCCAGCAACTGACCACCAAAGGCCGGGCCCAATATCTGGCAGGAGATATCGATGGTGCCCAGGAAACCTTCCGCCGCGTCGAGACGCTGTCTGCTGCCGATCCTGCGGCCAAGTATTTCCTCCGTCGCATTGCCGAAGAGAAAGGCGCGATGGGAAAAGCCAATCGTGAAAAAACAACTGCTCTTGCCATGCAGCAAGTCGCTGAGGCATGGCAGCTTCCGGGTGTTTATCGGGATACGGTAGATCAGGTTGTGGCGGACCCCCGAACTAATCCTCTCCGCGAAAAAATTGCCAGACTGATCATGCCCAGTGTCGATCTGCGCAACATGCCTCTCTCTCAGGTTGTCAGCACACTGGGTGCGCTGGCGGAAGACGCCGAACGCGAGCAACCGACGCTGGCCGGGAATCCGCGTGTGAACATCGTTCTGCTCGACCAGGAAAACAAAAATCCGCAGGTCAATCTGCGTCTCCAGGGCATGCCGCTCAAACGCGTGCTGGATATTCTGGTTGAATCGATCGGTTACCGCTACGATGTGACCGATATCGTTTCAATCAAGACGGGTGGAAGTGGCCCCAACATGCTGGAAATGGAAGTCTTCCCGATCAGCAAGGCGGCGATTATCCGGATGACGGGTGTGGGCTCGGGAAGCTCTGCTCCGGCGGCTGCCGCAGATCCTTTTGCCGCCCCGGCGGGTGGTGGTGGCGGCGGTGGCAGTGGCGGGGGTGAGGCGGACGGGATCAGGAATTTCCTGCAAAACGCCGGCGTCCAGTTTGGTCCCGGATCAGCCTTGGCCTATGACGGTGCCGCCATTTTTGTAACGCAAACCACCTCCAATCTGGAGCGTGTGCGCAACATCCTCGCTCGGTTCAACGATGTCCGACAGGTGGAAATTGAAGCCAAGTTTATGGATGTTCAGGCCGGTGCCCTTGATGAATTGGGGGTCCAGTGGGGGGCAACCAAGGTGTCTCTCAGTGGTCACGGCGCTACCATCACCTCTCCGACTCGTTCACTGTCGGGAGCTTTTGGTATTTCCCAGTCGGCCAGTTCTGTGACAATCAATGGAAATTCATATCCGAGTGGCGCTCCTACTCTGCCAGGAACAGTGACCGATGGTAGCGATACGAGCGACATTGCCAGCTTGTCGGGTTGGATCGGTGATTTTTCAGTCAGTGCCAGCATCCGGGCTATTGCCCAGAATCAGGCAACCGAATTGTTGAGCGCGCCGAAGGTGACAGTTCTGTCCGGAAATCCGGCCCTGATGGTAGTCGCTCAGGAGCTTCGCTATCCGCAAAGCTTTGGTGAAATCGAATCCGAGGTCGGGACTGCCGGTGTCACGATCACGGCCGGTACGCCGGAAGAATTTGTCACTCGCAATATTGGTGTGGAACTCCGTGTTACACCGACGGTTGAGGATGACAACTATTCGATCACCTTGGATCTCAATCCCAAGGTCACCGAATTCGAAGGGTTTGTGGAATACGGTGGTCTGAGTATCGCCATTTCCGGTAACAATACCGTGACGGTGCCCTCCGGTTTCTACCAACCGATCTTCTCGACTCGCGAAGTGACGACCAAGGTGACGGTCTGGGATGGTGCTACTTTGGTCATGGGCGGTCTGACCCGTGAAGAAGTGAAACGTGTTAACGACAAGGTTCCAGTTTTGGGTGATATCCCGTATCTCGGCCGCCTGTTCCGCTCGAAGGGTGAAACCTCCCAGAAGCGTAATCTGCTCGTCTTTGTCACGGCCAATCTTGTCAGCCCCGGTGGTTCGCCGAAACGGCAAACCCTGCAAGGCGTTCAACCCAATGCCCAGTTCCAGAATCCGACACTGGTTACTCCGGCCGGCTCCGAGCCTCGTGTCCGCTCCAGATAACTGCTGTTATACTGCGACATCCGGTTGTGACTTACACCATCTCCAGTAAATGCCTTATTCTTGCGCTAACAGACTCTTTCTCTGCTTTATCACTCCATGAATGCTAAACGTTTTCCAACAATCCTCGGATGGCTCATCCTTGGAATATCCCTCGTTACCTCGGTCTTCGCTCAACAATCTGTTGACGAGGTTGTTACCCAATTCGCAATACGGCAGGATACTGGTGCTGGCCTAGGAAACACACTTGAAGGAGTGCAAGGCCTGAAGGCCGGTGATCCTCTGACTGTTCGCGTCAGTGCCCTCAATGCCAAAGGAGATCTCGTTAGCGGCTATTCAGGCAGCGTCTATGTGACGCTCCATGCCGATGTCGGCCAATCCACCGGGTACTGGATTCCGCTCGCCGGTGGGCAGGGAGTCCTGAATATTCCCGAGATCCGGCATGCGGCTACCTACGTCTGGCAACAGGACTACAATGACGGGGCCTATCATCCTCGCGGTATGAGATTCAGTGTGGAAGGTCTCGGACTGGGTGGAAACAATATTGCAACCGACCAAGCATCGGCAACCTACGACTACAGTACCGATTCGGATGGAAACCGGACGGTCAGAAGCTTCGCCAACGTGCATCAGGGATTCTTCTCGGTCATGCCTGCCTATTTTGGTGTTACCTACACGGGAAGCACGATGCCCCTGAACCGCTATTTTCACCAAGAAGGAAGCGGGAGTGGCATTATCCAAGGTGTAACGACTCCGGTTCGTGTCACCGCCTATAATGTCGATGGCTCGGTTGCCACCGGTTTCAGCGGTGGTGTTGTCCTGAGTTCGACTGCCGCGGATATTGGGCAGATTTCAGCCGATATCACTTATGGTGGCATTGTGGACGACGTTTTTATTGCGGCAGCAGATGTCACTGCGAATGCGACGATCACCGTTACAGCGACATCCGCATCCGCGCTGGGAATACTCGACGTTCCTGTGGCGTATCCAGATTCCTCGGCGCAATTCGATGTGGTGGCACCCAAGAACAACGGCACTTTTCTGGAAGCGACCAGCTTGGAATTTGTTTCAGGGGGAACCCAGGCAGGACAATCGACCACCCTGAGATTCAAGCTGAAAGACACCCGCACCCCCACTCCAACGCCTGGTTACTTCGAGACTCTTGATATTCAATATGTCCTTTACGATGCGAATGAGGGGACCTACTTGTCATGGACGGAGAATCGGACCGTTTCGGTCCCCACGGATGGTAGTGAAAGCGGCTATTATACAATTTCATTCGATCTGCCAGAAACACTAACGACCGGCAGTTATACTTTGGACGTTCGCCCCGGCAGGTCGGTGGCCAATGCGGGATCGATTGCCGTGGCGATTGCGACGCCTCCCGATCTGGCCATAAATACGTTCAATTATGCGGCAGGTGAATACCGTGGCGGCGACGCCATCCGAGTTGATCTCGCATGGAGCAACCTTGGTACCAATGCCGGCACTACGAGTAGATCGTCGGCGCTTCCGGCGACCTTGGCGGCAAGATACACCGCGCGCATCCAGATTTCCCCGACACCCAACTGGGACGACAGCGGAGCCTTCCTGATCTGGCAGGAAAGTTTTCAGGGCAACAATGCCGGTACAAATGCAGTCCTGGTTCCGGATCCTTTGGGAGGCTCGCGTTACCTTTGGGAGGCCGGCAAGCTCCTGCCCGGCCAGCAGATCGCGATCAGCCGGTACATCAAACTGCCCGAGAATTTTGCAGGCACCTATTATATCCTTGCCCGCATTAACGCGGCTGGCACCAGCGGACGTGACGACGACGCCCGATTCGCAGATGAAAACGACGCCAGCGCGAGCGGTACGCTTTTCTGGGGAAATAACACCACAACGGCGGCGGAAGCGCAGAAAATCATGATTCTGCCGAAACAGGCCACAAACACCTTCCGGGCCAGCCTGTCCTCCTCCGGTGGTGCTTCGTCAGGATTGAGTGACAATCCCTCCATTTCGCAGGATGGCCGCTATATTGCGTTTCAGAGCAAGGGCCAACTGGCGGGAACGACGGACTCGGCTTATTATAACATTTATGTCCGCAATACCGAGGGTGACACCACGGATCTGGTCTCTGTGGCCACATCCGGCGCTACGGATGGCGACAGTACATACCCTGTGATCAATGCCGGTACCGATGCGGTCAGCAGCCGGTACGTCGTGTTCCAGTCGGCTGCGAGCAATTTGGCGGCCGGCGTGCATAACGGGATGGCCAACATCTACGTGCGCGACATTCAGCTCAAGACGACCCACAAGATCATGCCCGACTCGAGGAACGACAGACCGCTTCCTCAGCCAGATAGCGGTAGCAGCCTGCCTTCCATTAGTGCGGATGGTCGCTATATCGTCTTCGAGTCCACCGCGACGAACTTGCTGAAAATCGCTTCCGGCAGCACCCGGAACCCCAATGGCAAGCTGAAGACGCAGGGAGTCATGCAGATCTACCTCTATGACCGCGGACCAGCCAATGAATCAGGCGAGTTCACCGCAGACGGGTTCCCGCAGGTTTACCTCATCAGCGACCAGAACGCGGGAGCAGCTTTCGATGATCCGGCAGCGGCGATCAGTGCGGCTTCCCGCCCGAAAATCTCTCTCGATGGCAATCACATCGTCTTTGTCACCAAGGATAAAGGAGTTCTTGGATTGGCTGCCAATTCTCCGTTCGACCAGATTGTGCTCGCCACCAACCCGGCGACGGATGCCACCGGTGTGCTCCGTTTTCTCCCCGTTTCCCGGGATATTTCGCAGTCCGACCTGACTCCCGGCAATAATGCGAGTGGCTACCCGGCGATCAACGAGGACGGCAGCTATGTGGCCTTCTCATCTGCCGCCACCAACCTGACCCTCGGCAATAGTCCTGCCGACAGTTACAATGTCGGCGTCCCCCATGTGTTCCGCGCGGCGATCGACACCTCGGCATTTGCCGTTACCAGGATCGTCCGCCTGAACTCGACCAAGCGGGACAATCCTCACGGTTATCCCGACGGTTATGACCAGTACCGGTATGACGCTGACGACAATGCACTGTACTCGCATTCAGGATTCGAACCCGACAATCCCCTGACAAATCCTCCCGATCTGGGCAGCCTTGAACCGTCGATGGACAAGACGGGCAACCTGATCGCTTTCGTCAGTGAGTCGCGCGATTTGCTGCCTCCTCTGCCCGTCAGGAGCGTCGATGGCACGACGTTCCTAACCCGCCGGGTCGCCAACTACATCGACAGCAACGAGGCGTCGGACGTCTACTTCTACGATCTATCGTCCTCGAGCGATGGGGACATTTATCCGGTCGCGCAGCGGGCATCGGTCAGCCGTTTCGGTTATGAGGCGAGTCGCTGGACGTTGCAGCCGATGCTGTATACAACCCAGATCCCGACGAGCCGCCGCCCGGTGGTCAGCGCCGACGGCCGGTTTGTGGCGTTCACCTCAGATGCCAAGGGACGCAACGGCCTGATTTTCGGTGCGACCAACTACGATTACGAAGCGACCAACGGTGCGATCAAGGATGTGTATGTCTTTGATCGCAAGGCAAATTACCAAGATCCCAAGGGTGATCTGCCCGTGGTTGAGCTGATGCCCTTTATCACGAATGTGAATGTGGGCAGGCAGGTGACCTTTGTCGCGCAGGCTTCCAGCACGATGAGCGCCATTGCGAGGGTCGAGTTCTTCGCCAACGATGTCCTGTTTGCCACGGTCACCACGCCGACCGTTCCCGGTGGCGGCAATTTCACCGCCACATGGACAGCGCCATCGCCCGGCACGGGCAATACCAGCACGCGCAACTACAGAATTGAAGTGGTCGCTGTGGATGATCTTGGCGTCCGGTCCGCGATCAGCGGCGGTGACGCGATCACTGTGACTGCTCCGAAAAACGTGGCTCCGGTGATTACCGTGACTGCGCCTGAGGCAAGCGATGTCTGGGGACGAGGTTCCACGATTCCGCTGATAGCCTCATTGACGCCGGGGCAGGATACGGTTTCCAGCATCGAGTTCTGGGCGTCAAGCATCACGTCCGGTGCGACCTTGCTCGGGACGGTCGCCATTCCGTCCGATTCCGAAGACACCCATTTCAAGGTCAACTACCCGGTGACGCTTGCAATCGACAGCTACAATATTACGGCTACGGCAAGAGTTTCCGGTGCGGCGGGAATCGCCAGCAATGCTCTCTCTGCTGCCGTGCCGGTATCGGTGATCAGGACCTCCCTTGCTGCGACTCCGGCACTGCCTACCAATGTGGTGCTGACGCTCAATCCGGCGAGTTTGTCTCTGGGGCAATCGACCAGCATTTCGGTGAGCGCCGAGGCGGCGTCCGGATCTGCGATATCCGAAGTTTCCATCTACGTTGACAACGAAGTGGTGCAGACGATCACCTCATTCCCCTACACAGCCAACTATACGCCGGCGTACACCGGGACATACAAGGTCTTTGCGACGGTGGCCGATTCCAGGGGCAACATGGTGACGACACCGGAACAGACCCTGACCGTTGGCGAGGCACCGGTCTTCACCGAAGACCCGACGCTCGTCATCAACGGAGGCAATACGACGATTTCCCTGGGCGAAAGCCTCGGGTTCAGCGTGACCGCCAATCCGCCTTCGGGTGTGACCATCAAGAGCGTCACCTTCTATGTCGGTTCGGATGCTGTCGGGCTGGCCACGGCTGCGCCCTGGACTGCCTCGTACACGCCAACCCAGGCCGGCTCCTTTACCGTTTATGCAGTGGTGCTGGATTCGCTCGACCGCCCCCTCAAGACGGTTGACCAGATCGTGACGGTGTCCCCGGTGATCCCGCCTGCCGTCTCCCTGTCGGTTACACCGGCGTCGGTAGAAATTGGCAGTTCGGTCACCATCTCCGGAACGGTCACCGTTACGGGAGCGACGCTGACCAGCATCACGATCTATGTGAACGGTGAAGCTTGGGCGACCAGGAGTTCGAGTCCGTTCTCCGCCACCTTCACGCCCCCTGCCACAGGAGTGTATGCAGTTCACGCTGTGGCCACCGATTCTCGCGGTTCTTCCGCACCATCGAACTCGGCGACCGTCAACGTGACCCAAGCTCCTTGGGTGGGAGTGGCCAACGAGGCCTTTCAGTTGCTCTATGGCCGGGATGCTACAACAGCCGAGGCCGCCTCCCTGTATGGCATCCTTGGCATGGATATGACCACGCCTGCCGCCATCGCGCAGCTGTTTAGTAGCGATGATCTTTCCTATAATGGAATTCCCAATGTAGTAATCTCCTCTTATTTGGCAGTGATGGGAGCATACCCCGACTATGAGGATTATCTGATCGGGGTCCGGTTGCTGGAAAGCGGCTATTCATGGCAAGGCTACATCAACTATTTGCTGCAGGCGCCTGCCTACGCCAGGCTGTTTGGACAGCTTATGCCGTGGCCAACGGGTGTGGGACAGCTGAGTCCCGAAGCATGGCAGAAACATGTGGATGAGTTTGCCCTTCGGACCTATCGCAATGTTTACAATAATTCTCCCAAACGGGACTCTGATAAACTTGCACTATATCAAGAATTCCGTGGGTACATGGGAACTATTCCCAGCACCGATGAGTCCGTCCAATATTCGACTCACGCTAATGCGGTGTACGAGTGGCTTTTCGAGAAGGATACCAAAGCCAAGTTATATTATCAGACACAGGTGGCTGCAGTGATCTTGGCCTTTACCGGACGGGAACCAACTCGTGCCGAGGTTGAAGCAAATACAGCTGCTGTCCAGGCCGGGCGCCTCAAGGACGTGGCCGAGTACTATGCCCTGGGAACCGATGAGCGTCCGACCGAGGTGATCAAGCCGGTGATCCAGAGTCTGGTCGCGGAGACGGATTCGGTTGTCGTCGGCGATCAGATTGAACTGAAAGTAACCCTTTCGCAGGGTAATATTCCGTCGTTCCAGTGGCTCAAGGCGGGTAAGGCAATCACTCCTGGTGGCCGGATCAGCAGCGCCGTCGACGCAACCGGCACTACCGCCACCTTGGTGATCGGTGATGTCGTGCCGGCCGACGCTGCCAAGTACACCGTAAAAGTCAGCAATACCAAGGGAGTGGTGACCAGCAAGGCCGTCACGATCAAGGTGACTCCAGAGGCGCCGATCGTACCTGTTGACCGGGTTTATCTGAAACTCGGTGGCGCAGCGACGACTGCACTGACCGTCAGCAATCCTGCGATGAACACTGCGGGCGGTGTTACCTATTATACAAAGGGTCTGCCAAAAGGGCTGAAACTGGACAAGAATACCGGCGTTGTCACCGGAGCCGTGACCGCCAAATCAGGCGAGTATTCAGTGCAGTACTGGACCAAGGTCGGTAAATACACGAGTGAGACGGTCTATCAGACGATCATTGTGGAAGATCCGCTTCCTGCGATTGATATCGGCACAAATGGCCAATATGCGTGGACACTCGGAAGCGGTGTCTTTGACGAATCGATCAAGAATACCGATCCGGAGGCGACGGGCCTGACTTATGAAGCCAAAGGACTGCCCAAGGGATTGAAGCTCGACAAGAAGACCGGCCAGATTTCCGGCACAATCACGGCCAAACCCGGCACCTACACCGTCACCTACTGGTCGAAAGTGGGCAGCAGCAAGAGCCAGCCGATCACGCTCACCTTTACGGTGAATGGTTTCCCGTTCGAGGGAGACTACGACGCGCTGTTCGTCGACTCCGGCAACCAAGGGCTTCCGGCCGGCAAGGTTACCGTCAAAATCACCTACAATGGTGCCTTTACCGGCAAGCTATACTACCAGAACAACAAGACATACTCACTGAAGGGTACCTTCGGGCTGAGTTCCTCGCAGACTTCAGCCTCGGTGGAACTATTCAATGTGGCCCGCTCCGGTCTGAATCTGGATCTGTATGTTACTTCGGCTGGCAAGCTGGAGGTTTCCACGCTGATTGATAACGGCAGTGGCTACTGGGTGAATGCCCAGTATGGCTTCGAGAGCATCAAATTGACCAACCCCAAGGCCCCGGTTCGTTCCTATACCGTGGGCGCGCAGGATGTGTGGATCAACGAGGTTGGATCGCAAACCTTCTTCGATCCCATCATGGCTGATCCATTGCAGGGAGACGCCAAGGTCTCGGTCAACGCCAAGAACGTGCTGTCCTTCAAGGGTAAATTGGCCGATGGTACCAAGATCACGGCCTCCACAACCGGATCCGATGATGGTTCCTATCTGCTCTTCGTTAACCCGAACAAGAAGATCTGGGGTGGTTACTTCGCGGGTGAGCTGAATCTGGTGAACAACCGGTTCGACGATCCGGATCAGAGTGATCTCCTCTGGAGTAAGCCGGCAGCGGATAACAACAAGATTCATCCGACCGCATTTGGTCCTCTCGATGTTTCCATCCAGAACAAATAAAACCGTCAGCTCTGACCGGCTTGTGAGCAACGACAAGCCGGAACGTGGCACCGCATCTACCCCCCTTTTGTCAGTCTGACCAAGCTGGCCATCCCGATCTGATATCAAGTTGCACTCCGTTGTATCAAAGAGGAGAGGAGGCGAGGGCGTCGCCACTCCCTCACCCTCACTAGCTTCGCATATTTTCATATCTCTGATCACAAAATGGTATCAGAGAATAAGAAAATAATGATGGCTCCGTGTGATGTATAAAAAACTCCCGCAACGCGATGGTTGCGGGAGTGCAGGTTGGAAGAAGCGGGAATTAACCAGCAGACCCGGGTTTATTTTGTTTCGATAGTGACGTCCAGAGGACCAAACGCGCCCGAATGAATTTTATTGTTATCAGGTGACGGTTTGCTCCAGCGCAGGTCGTTCTGATCGGGATCGTCGAACCGGTTGTTGGCCAAGTTCAGATTCAATTCGCCCGAGAAGTAACCTCCCCATATTTTCTTGTTCGGATTAACGAAGAGAAGATAAGAGCCGTCATCAGATCCGGTGGTGGAAGTCGTGATCTTGGTGCCATCGGCAGCGGTCCCCTTGAAGGAGAGTACGTTTTTGGAACTCACCGAAATCTTGGCGTCTCCCCGCAACGGAGCAGTCGTAAGAAGATCAAAGAAAGTCTGCGATCCGACTTCGTTGATCCATACCTCCTGCGCGCCCACCGTGTAAGTGCGGACCGGAGCCTTGGGATTGGTCAGCTTGAGGCTTTCGAAGCCGTACTGGGCCTCGACCCAGTAGCCGGTGGCACCATCGGCAAGAGTGGAGGCCTCCAGCTTGCCGCCGACGGTGACGTACAGATCCAGATTCAATCCGGAACGTCCGACATTATCCAGAACTACCGAAGCTGCATCCTGAGCCCCGTTGAGTCCAAAAATTCCCTTGAAGGAATAGGTCTTGTTATTCTGGTAGTAGAGCTTGCCGGTAAAGGCACCATTGTAGGTGATCTTGACGGTAACCTTGCCCGCCGGAAGGCCATGATCGGTCGAGTCCACAAACAAGGCATCGTAATCACCCTCGAACGGGAAGGCATCGACCGTGAACTGCAGCGTTACCGGATCGCTCTTGGTGCTGCCGGCCTTGGACCAGTATGTGACCGTGTAAGTACCGGGCTTGGCAGTAATGTTACCGTAGATCTGACCTGTATTCTTATCAATTTTCAGGCCTTTCGGCAGTCCCTTCGCCTCATAGGTCAGGCCGGCGGCTTCCGGAGCAGTGTTTTTGACTGATTGGTCAAAACTACCGCCACCATGTGTCCAGGCCAGCGCGCCGTCTGTTCCGATCGGGGCCGGAGGGAGCGGCGGTTCCACCACAAAGGTCAACGTCTGAATGGCGCTCTTTGACTTTCCTGCCTGCGTCCAATAGGTCACATTATAAGTACCGGCTTTTGCAGAAATCGAACCGGTGATTTCGCCCGTAAGGGCATTGATTTTGAGCCCCTTGGGCAAGCCCTTTGCATAGTACTTCAACCCGCTTTCCGAACTGCCGAGGCCGACATCCAAGGTCGGAGCAGAACCGGCCTTGTAACTCACAGTATCTCCCAGGTAAACAGGCGGGAGGCTCAGGACCTTCAGAGTCGCACTTTTGGAAGTCACCTTACCTTTGGAATTCTCTACCCGAACACTATACTTGGCCGCATCAGCCGTAGAAACATTAACAATTGTATAACTGCTTTCTGTGGCACCGGCGATCGGTTTACCGCCTTTGAGCCACTGATAGGCAGGAGGCGGCGTTCCGCTGGCAGTCACTGCAAACGTAGCGGTACCACCAGCCGTCACCTCGAAATTTGCCGGTTGCGAAGCAATCACAGGTTTACTCGGCAGAGGATCCCCCGAAAACGTATAAGCAGCATCTATGATTGGTTTCTTCGCCATACTATCAACCTCCGCCGGATCAGGACGACGATCATCAAGTATGATAATCAAGGCTGCCACTTGCGCTCGCTTGTAGGAGGTGCTTTCGGTCGAAACGAAGTTATATATAAATTGTGCAGTCGCAGCCCCATAGCCTGATCGCAGATAATCATAGAAAAAATCCGTATAAGCCAAGGTATCGGTATCACGCTTGGGCTTACCTCCATACAGATTACGATAAACCTGCAACGCTATCTTCTTGCAGAGAGCCCTGTAATCTGCATCCTGCAAGGTAGTTGGATCAATCAGTTGGCCGAAACGGGATGCATAGTCGACACTCGCATAGAGCGTATTCAGATAGGTAGCCAAGCTTCCTGCCTTGATGGCGCTCATCGCATTCTCATACTCCTCTGGAGATTGATAAAGGCCCAATGCAGCCCGGTAGGCAAGGATCGCTTCGGCTGACGAGTTTGGAATGCGAAATTCGTCGGACTCAACTGCATAGGCAGCCGTACCAGCCAAGGTAATACCCCCTTTAAGAGCAAGATTGATAGCCGCGATATCGGTCGGTTGGGCCGACCGGAAGAAGAGTGACTGGTACACTGCATCAACAATTTCATCTCCCTCGATCGGTATCTCACCTTCACCACCGTCATCTCCGCCTCCTTCTTCATTAGAAGGTGTTTCGCCATTGCGCAGGTCGATCAGAAAAATGTCGCGTTTCCCATTGTCGTCCAGTGGCCGCAGGTTGGAAATACCAAACGTGTAACTGCCCCGATTCTCGGCATCGGATGCGAATACCAGATATCGTCCGTTCTTACTCATGGTAACGCTTCGAGATGCTGGAACATGATACTGCCCGAGAATTCCATTCGTCACTGCGCCGAATTTGTTCAGACTGAGAAGCTCGGATGAAGGAGCCAGAGTAGCGTTGGCAGTCGCGCCAGCGCCCGTGCCGTTGATCGTCACCGTCGGCGATGTACTAAAACCGGCCCCGGCGTTGGTAATATCGATACGAACAACAACGCCTTGCTCGATCCAGGCAACCGCCTTGGCACCGCTTCCACCTCCTCCACTAATACTCACTGTGGTCGAGTCCTGCGTGTAACCTGAACCGCCGTTGGTTACGATAATGGACTGAATACCTGTATCCAGGCGATAGACATCGTCGGAACCATTGTCATCGAAGTACCTGGCGATATCAGGGGTAAAAAAGGGCGTTCCATCGGAGCGAATAACATAGGGATACTGCAAATCCGAAGCCATTGTCCGGTAGCCGATAAATCGGCCATTACCACTGATCATGGGTTCTTCGGAATCATCATTGGCGAAGACAGTACCGTACTGCCCTGCCGAAACCAGACGCAGAAACCGATTACCCGACTGATCCATCTGGCCCGATCCGCTCACGTCGCGATTGATAACATAAACCTGGGAGTACGTCCCCGAATAGACCGGGCCGGCTCCTGATGGTACCAGCACTCTGGTCGAACGCGTGGCAAATGCGACGTACCGGCCTGTCTTGCTGATAGCCGGATCAAACGAATCCCTATCAAGCTGTTCGGCAAAATTTCCTGTGCCATCCAAGGCAATGCTCACCCGGTCAATATCCACCAGCGTTCTGGATGCGGAGTCCAGTGTGGCAACATAAATATCCGAAACCGTGGTGCTCTTGTTGCTCACCAAATTGGTCGCATAGGATCGAAAAGCCACTGCGGAACCATCACCGCTGATCTTTGCCGAACTGCTGGTCGCATTACCCGAAGTACCATAAATATTATGACTTACCAGGGTAATACCGGAACCGTTACGATGCACGAGAAAGATATCGCGCACACCATTCGTATCGCCTGCGACCAAGTTGAATGCATCGGATTCAAAGACGATCCAAGTACCATCGTCGCTAATCGAAGGAGCATAAGAACCTCTGTTGGCCTGGGCGTTGTTCAGGCCCTTGCTCAATAAAGTGATTTTACCGCTATTGATTTCGTAGAGAAAAATATCAGTCGCATTATTAGTATCATTCGCTACCAGATTGGAAGCTTCGGACTCGAAGACAATATAGCCACCACTCACGCTAGCCCCTGCATTGATCATCGAAGAGCGTGAATTGCCGTTGCCACCAGTCCCGGAAAGATTCTTGCTAACCAAAGTTATCGCCCCCGTAACTGTATCCTTAAGATAAACTTGAGTATAATTAGCCGGGACTGACACGCCCGCCAAATTGGAGGCTGCCGAGTAAAATACAACATAACGACCATTTTCGGAAACTGTAGGCATGTCGCTGAACTCATCGGCCGCGCCGCCCGAGGTTGACTCACTTACGCGAGAAACAATAGGACTGTCTGCTGAAGCGATACTAATCCGGGTACCGGCTGTTTCGCCGACAGGTGGGTAATTATTGGTCGTATCGGGATCCGCCACACCACTTCTGACATAGGCGCGGGCTACTAAAAAATAGTTGCCGGTAAAATTACGAGGCAATCGCGCGGTATGCACTGTGCTACTCCATAAACCAGGTCCATGCTGATTCTGAAAATCGACCCCCGCATTGATAGCAGTTCCCCCGAATACATGGGTTTCACGATAATAAAGCTCATAGTTATCCTGGTTCTCCGGATCGCCATCTGTGGTGAGAAAAGTCTCTATCCAAAACTCTTGCCGCCCAGGAGGAGGAGGGGTTCCTACCGGATTGACCTGGAACCAAATCCGCCATGAGATAGGATCCCCGGGTTGAAACGTCCCAACTGTAGGGGTATCAATTAACTCGACCCTGGCGACCCTGATATCCTGTCCTCTGGAGGTCGTTGCTGTAAGGATGCCCGCGAGCATGAGCAGGCTGATCCGCCCCCATAATCTTTTAAACCAGTGTTTGTTTGGTGTAATCATGTCGAGTTTCGTTTATTGAAAGGTTTTGGGATTCCCGGCGTTCACCTGGATTGAATGCGGAATGCCGGGGAAATCGCATCTGTTTCTGGATTAAAGAGCTGTCAATGTTTGCGAAGGAGTGTGGGCGAGATCAGTGGTGCGACAGTTCTTTGCCATCATGACTCTGAAATCTGTGCAGCAATCCTCTGCGCTGATGGCCGGCAAAAGAGACCTCAGCACAGAGAAAGAGTCTGCCGGGGTTAACCCGGGAGAGGGGCTTCGTCTTGGCAAAATCATATCATGGACTCCCCCAATAAAGTTGAAGTCCTCCATCCCGGGAACCTCATGCAGGTGCAGCATCCCCGTGCTTGCCCGGAGGTTTTTCGTGATACGTTCCGCCGGAATGATTCCTTGCCGCGCCTGTCAGGTGAGTTCTCTCAGGCGCGTGCGGATTTTTTCGGTCTCCAGGGCGTTGGCTGTGGGCTGCTGCCAAAGGGGAACGAGCCAGTCGGGCATCATGTTGTCCGCGTAGTACATCATCGTCACTCTGGTGTCCTTGTGCCCTCCCTGCTGGGCGGCGGCGAGCAGCCCTTCGTTCTTGGCTTTGTTGCTGATCCAGAGTTTGCGAAGTTCGTGCGTGGGCTTGTTGACGTTGACCCCGCGCGCTTTCAGCCAAGTGTTGAGACGGTCCATCGCGTCCTTTTGTTGGATGGGACCGAGTTCCTTGATGGTGGCGGCGACCCAGCCGGGAATGATGGCTTTGCGGCCGTGGCCGTGCTTGGGGTTAAATTTACCGTTGGCTGCGATTTGCAGTATGAAGCGGTCATCGTCGGCTTCATCCAGCCAGCCGGGCTGATAGGCAACGGCTTCGCCCGAGCGCAGGCCGCATTGGGCACACAGGAGAAAGGCACGGTAGGCGTCAGGGTCGTCGCACCGGAGGCGGAGAGAGTCGCTCATGACACGCAGGATAATGCCCGAATCGAGAAGCTGGAAATACTTCCTGGCACCGAAGGCAGGTTCTTCGAGGAAGGGCTTCAGGTCGGGAAGCTTGAGGTTGGCGTGTTCTTTGTAGTGCCGGAGCGCCTGCTTGCCGAAGAGGGCGCGGGCGTTGCGCAGGCAGGAGTCGGCGGTGATGCGAGCGGTTACGATTTCTTCTTCGTCGGGTTCGTCTTCGGCAGGTGGTTCGGAGGCGAGTTTGAAATCAACGACGAGGCGTGAGGTGAGGTGGGTGGCGGTGAGTTTTTCCAGTTTCTCAATGTCCTCGGGTTTGCGTCCGCTAGCGGGAACAAACGAGACACCGGCGCGGTACGCTTCGACCTTGCGAATGAGAGTGAACAGGGAGTTGCGGTAAACCTTGAAGGCGGCGGCACTGACGGGTTTGCCTTTGCGTCCGATGACGGCAAGGGCACTCCGAAAGGCAGCGAGGATCTGGCCTATGGTGGCAGGCCTGTTATCGCGTTGGATGGCACGGGGGTTATATTTCCGAAAGGCGGCATCGAGGGTATTGCCGGGGATGGAGAGGAAGGCGGTGATTTCGTCGGCGAGCCTGTCGGCGGCTTTCGGAGCAACGCCGAGCGGGAACCATACGCTTTTGCCGACAACCATCTTGCGAATGTAAAAGGGTTGAGTGAGCGCCAGGTTACCTCGCCTGTCCCGGAAACGTTGACGGAAGACGGACACTCCGTAGGTCGCGCTGCGAAAGCCGACAAGTTTGCCGTCCGCCGTGAAAGTGTGGGTTCCGGATTGACCGGGGTGACGAGGAAATTTTTTCGACGTACTCATGAATTGGATGCCGAGAAAGTGTCTTGGCAAAATCCAGGCAAATTAAAAAACATTCATGATTCTGCGTGCGGTTTGGATCAACCGGTTCGTGGTGGGTGCGGGTGCTGCCCGGGGTCTGTCCAACCTCCAGATAGCAGTTGCAAAGGCTCCGGTTGTTTTTCAGGAATTTCACGTCCTTCGCGTGTTATGCGTCCGTTGCGCAAGATCGGAAACAGCAAGGACCCCAGTATGACTTCTGCCCGTCACCAACCTCCCCGTAAGAACCGTGGTATCCGCTGGATGATTGTTGTTTTCATCCTGCTGGCATTGGCTGCCGTCGTATTTGTGTGGTCTAGGCGTGAAGGGGTATCCGGTTCCCCGACAGGATCAATCACTGCTCCTGGCAGGGATGGAACCGGTTCCCGACCAACCGGAAAGGCGGGGACCGTTGCCCAAACGGATCTTGCCGCGACCGAAAATGTGGCAGCAGCCGCTTCGGCAGTGGATGCGGTTCCGGATGTCGGTGAACTGATCGCGGACACGTCCTTGTCCGATCCTGAACTGGTGCGGCGGCTGTCGGTGATTGTGCTGGACGAAAAGAGTCCCGGAGAGACCCGCAGCGAGGCGCTGGCTCATCTGCTCAACCTCACGACCGAAGAGGACGAGAGCATCCTGTTCACGCTGGCCGGATCGCCCAGACTGAATGAATCCTTGGGGGATGATCTCTTCAGGGATGCCCTCAATCGTCCTCTGGCCACGCAGGCTGAACTGGCGCTCGTGCTGCTTGGCCGCCGTGAACCGGCCCTGCAGAAAGAAGCGCAGGAGCATCTCGTGTTTTTGCTGGATGAAGATCTCGGCGGCAACCCGAAGGCGTGGCGCAAGGCGGTTGACGCGGCCAAACAGAAGTGGAGTAACGCTCCCTGATACCAACGCCCCAAAACCTTCAGATTTTTACACAAAGATCGCCAAGGCCGCGAAGTTCCAGAGCGCTAACCCTTTGTGACCTTTGCGATCTTTGTGTGAAAGTCCGGAGGCTTCGAAACGTGGGTGTCAGCCCGCCAGCAACTTGTCGGCGCGAATCAGGCAGATGCAGTTGCTGCCATCTTCGGTGGGCAGCCATTCGGGGGCGAGCGACGCGAATTCGCGGTTGATGGCCTTGCGCAGGGCGCCGACTTCGAGAACGACAATGCCGTGTGGCGCCAGCTTGGTGCGGGCCTGACGGAGCAGCTTGCGGATAATCACGAGCCCGTCAGGGCCGCCATCGTGAGCAAGTCGCGGCTCGGCCCGGAATTCCGGGGCCTGCCGGTCCACATGGGCGCTGGGTTCATAGGGAGGATTGCTCAGGATGATGTCGTACGGTTCCACCGGCACCTCATCGAAAACATCGCTCGCGTGCAGACGGATGCGCGATTCCAGCTTGTGTGCACGGACGTTGATGGCGGCGACATCGAGCGCGTCGGTGGAAAGATCGATCGCATCGACCCGGGCGAGAGGAAATTGCTGTGCGAGCAGGATGGCGAGGCAGCCGGAGCCGGTGCACACGTCCGCTATGCGCCGGACTACCGGCGCCGGAGCAGGGTCATGGGCCAGGAGGCCTGGCAGGGTCGGGATGACTTCGACAAAATAACTCCGCGGAATGATGACGCGTTCATCGACGTAAAAACGCTGGTCGGCCAGCCAGGCTTCCCGGGTGAGGTAGGCGGCGGGGATGCGCTGGTCGATGCGCTTGCGCAAGGCGGTTTCGACGGCAGCGGTTTGTTTGGCATCCAGAGTCTGGTCGAGGACCGAGGGATCGCTGTCGAGCGGGAGGTGGAGCGTGCGCAGGAGCAGGTAAAGCGCTTCATCATGGGCATTGCCGGCAATCTGGCCGAGCGCGAGCCGGGCGCTTTCATAGCGGGCGATGGCATAGTCGAGCCACTGGCCGAGGGTGCGTTGCGGGGTGGCGCGAGCGGCCGCCGGACGTTTACGGCCGAAATCGGTGGATTTACGCGACGATGCCATAAACGATCCGGAACGGGATGGTGGCGACCTGGAAGATCCTGCCGATGACGTGCTGGGAGGCCGGGAGATTGATCGCCACGAGGAGCACGAGCCATCCCCAGCGGGCAAACGAGGCGTACGTCTCCTCCTTCATGCCGAACCAGTACATGAGAAACTTGGACCCGTCGAGTGGCGGAATCGGCAGGAGATTGAAAACCATGAGGCTGACGTTGATCAGCATGGTCAGCACGGCCAGTTCGTGGAGGCGGGAGCCGCTGCCGGAGAGGAGCCCGGCAACCACGGCGGCGAGGAGTGCGAGCAGGAAATTCATGGCGGGACCCGCTATCGTCACGAGGCTGCGCGCACCTTTCTGCCGCAGGTTGTCGGGGTTGATGATAACCGGCTTGGCCCAGCCAATCATGCCGAAACTGCCGAAAACACCGAGTGCACCGAGGAGCGGGATGAGCACGGTGCCGATCGGGTCGATGTGGACGAGCGGGTTGAGCGTAACCCGCCCCTGGCTGCGGGGGGTGTCGTCACCGAGGCGGTCGGCCATGAAGGCGTGGCCCCACTCGTGAAGGGCCAGGCTCAGCAGGATGATGATGACAATGACGAGAGCGTGTTGAATATGGGCGGGATCCAGGTCCATCGAGGATTCGTGTGTGGCAGCGGTGAGCGGAAAATGAAAAAGGAATCGGGACTGTGTCGCGGAAACGGACTGTCGTGCAACCCGCAATCAGGGTCCGGGCGAGGGCTGTTGCGCCGGAGCGGGAGCGGCGGAGGGCGGTGTCGGGATCGTGACCGGAAACACGATACGAGGCGCGTTTTTCGGGTCCGGTTCGCTGGCTGGCGGCGCGGCAAGTTCGTCGAGGAGGCGCTGCCGGTTGCCGGCGAGGACGGGATCGTTGACCTCGTCGACAATCGCGCGGGCTTCGTCGCGCCGGTCAAGGCGGATGAGGACGTTGGCTTCGTGGAGCCGGATGGCCTGTTTTTCCAAGGGCGTGCGCATCCGGGGGGCGAGGGCCTGCCAGGCGGCAAGGGCCGCTTTCCAGTCCGGTGCGAGCAAGTCGTACCAGGCCATCGCATGACGATAGGCATAGTCGATCCGGTCAGGGGCGAGGGAGGCGGCGCGGCCAAAGGCTTCGAGCATGGTTTTGTCGAGAGCGGCCGGAGTCCAGTTGCCGCTGGCGATAAAGTCGTCGCGTGATTCGATGAGGAGGGTGCCGAGCTGGTAGTGGTAGAGCGGTTCTTTTTCATCCAGGCGGATGGCTTCGAGGTAATACTGGAGGGCATCGAGCGGATGGCCTTCCTCGGCCATGTAGTTGCCCAGCTCGTTCTTGACGCGAGGGATACCGGGGTCGAGCTGGTTGGCACGCAGGAGCAGGCGGGCGGCGCGCTGGCGTTCCCCGATGAGCGGCTGATTGAGCAAGGCGGCGTAGCTTACGTAGGCGGCGGCGAAATCGGGATGGGCGGCGATGAAATCGTCCCAGGCATAGACGAGTTTCTGGAATTCGTTCTCCATGTCGCTGATTTCAGCCTGGGTGGTTTTGGTGCTGGCGGCGGCGAGCAACCGGTTCTGGCGTTCGACGAGGGCTTTGAGTCCGTCGCGCTCCGATGCCGTTTCCGCCGGCAACGCGGAGGCGAAGACGAGGGCGAACGCGGGCAAAAACAACAGGCGGTGCAATGTGAGCATAATGGGCGGAGGCTGGCGGAGAGACACGCTGCGCGCCCGGTGGTGCCGTGGCAATGCCGGCTGTTTTTGCAACAAAAGTATCTGTTTGGCGACAGCGCCGCCGCCGGGAAATCCGCCCCGTGGCTGCGAACGCAAGTTCGCAGACCGTGTAACCACCCGGGCTCCGAGAGCTTGCGTTCGCAGCTACAGGCACGGGCACATCCGCCGGTTTTCTGTCAGGTGCGGTAATAGCGGGTATTCGCGGTTGCTCTAAACGGTTGCGCAGTGCGTTGCGAGTCGCCATGGCAGGCAAGATCTGCCTGAATGGTAGCTGGTTTTTGCCCGCCATCGACTGGCAACCTGCATCAGGCAGGTTTGCCGTGCCGGTTCCGGGCCTCCCACATCGCCATGTCCTCGACCATCGCCTCCCTTTCGTCTTCCGCAGCGCCGGACACTCCGCTCTGGCTCGTTATCCCGTTCGGGTTGCTGCTGCTGCTCATTGCCGTCATGCCGCTCACACCCGGGCGGCTGAAACACCTTTGGGAACGTTTTTACGCGCATGCGGCTATCGGCCTTGGAATGCTGGTGGTGGCGTATTATCTGCTGGCGATGCCCGGCGGCGGATCGATGGTGCTGCATACCGGGAAGGAGTATCTCTCGTTTATCTGCCTGATCGGTTCCCTTTTTGTCGTGGCAGGCGGGATACATATCAGCGTCCAGGACCGGGCAGCGCCGATCACCAACGTGATTTTTCTCCTGGTGGGCGCGGTGCTGGCCAATTTCATCGGCACGACCGGCGCTTCGATGGTGCTGATCCGGCCGTGGATCCGGATGAACAAGATCCGCATCAGTGCGTATCACATCGTGTTTTTCATTTTTGTGGTATCCAACGCGGGAGGAGCACTCACGCCGATCGGCGATCCGCCGCTGTTTCTCGGCTACCTGCGCGGCGTGCCGTTTTTCTGGCTGATCGGCCATGTGTGGATGCAATGGCTGGTCACCATCGGGCTGTTGCTGGCAGTGTTTTACGTTTATGACCGGCGCAGTTTCAGGCACGCGCCGGCAACGATCCGGGAATCGATCGCGCATCCTCCCGAGGACGTGCGCTTCGAGGGGAAGCTCAACCTGCTGTTTCTGGCAGTGATCATCGGCGCGGTGTTCATTCCGGAATCCCTGCTGCCGCATCTGCGCGAGCTGGTGATGGTGGCCGCCGCCGCCGCGTCGTTTGTGCTGACGCCGCAGCGCGTGCACCAGGCCAATCATTTTACCTTCGGTCCGATCCGGGAGGTGGCGTTTCTCTTCGTGGGAATTTTCGCCACGATGATCCCGGCGCTCGGCTACATCGACCAGCACGGGCAGGAGTTCGGCCTGAAAAAACCGGTCACCTACTACCTGACTTCCGGCAGCCTGTCGGCGGTGCTGGACAATGCGCCGACTTACGCGACGTTCCTGCGGCTGGCGGAAACCACGGTGCAGGCCGACTACCCGGAGGCATTCGCCGGCCAGGGAGAGGAACGGACGGAAAAACAGGTGCTCGATGTGATGCGGGATCATCCGACGGGGCGGAACCTGATCGTGGCCGTGAGTCTGGGGGCGGTGTTTTTCGGAGCGATGACCTACATCGGCAACGGCCCCAACTTCATGGTCAAATCGATTGCCGACAGCGCGGGCATCCGCATGCCGACTTTTTTCGGTTACATCTTCAAGTACAGCCTGCCCGTGCTGCTGCCGATCCTGCTGCTGGGCGGATGGATTTTCCTGTCGTAGGGGCCAGAGTTATCCGGGGCGGGAGCAGGCGGAACAGGCGTGTGGCAGCTTGCGCCAGGCGTGGCATTTTGCCGACATCGGGGTATTTTACTGAAAACCGGAAACCACGCACCACACAGGCATCACGATTCATGAGTTTCACACACGATTTTCCCTTCGATCCCACCGGCGGTTATTCGCCCGAACAACTGCTGTCGCTGCGGCTCGGTGAACCGGCAGATTTCGAGGCGTTCTGGCGCGAGACGTTCGCGCTGGCGGAGCGCGTGCCGCTGGACTGGCGTATCCGCCCTTCCGTGACGCATCCGGGTGATGCGCGGACGGAGGTGTTTGATGTGGAGTTTGCCAGCCTGGCGCCGGAGGCGTCGGGCGCGGCGCGGGCCGGGGCGGAGGCGTGGTCCGGAAAAAATCGTGTCGGCGGCTGGCTGACGCGGCCGCGGGGACGGCCGGCGCGGCGCGGTGTGGTGCATTGCCACGGCTACGGCGGACGCGAGGGGCCGGACCTGTCGCCGCCGTTGCCGGAGGACGCCGATGCGGCGGTGATTTTCCCGTGCTGCACGGGGCTGCCGACGCGAAGCCTGCACACGGGGATCGGTTCGACGGGAGGAGAACATGTGCTGCACGGGATCGGGAACCGCGAGACGTACGTGCACCGGTTTTGTGCGGCGGATATATGGCGGGCGGCGTCGGTGTTGCTGGAGGCGGTGCCGGAGTTGCTCGAGGGCCGGGGGGCGGGCTCGGCGGGCGGGAAACTCGACTATATCGGAGGGAGTTTCGGGGGCGGGATCGGCGCGCTGGCGTTGCCGTGGGATGCGCGTTTCCGGCGGGCGCATCTTTCGGTGCCGAGTTTCGGGAATCATCCGTTGCGGCTCGGCTTGCCGTGCAGCGGGAGCGGCGAATCGGTGCGGCTGCACGCACAGCGTCATCCGGAGGTGCGCGAGGTGCTGGCGTATTTCGATGCGGCGGTGGCGGCGCGGCGGATCACCATTCCGGTGCTGGTGGAGGCAGCGTATTTCGATCCGGCGGTGCCGCCGGCAGGGCAATTTTCCGTGTATCACGCGCTCGGCGGGCTGAAGCAGCTGCATGCGTCGGCCGCCGGGCACTTCGACCACGCGGGCACACCGGCAGAGCAGGCGGCGTTGCGGGCGGAACTGGTGGCGTTTTTTGCGGAGTGAAGATTTGATTGTTGGAAGTTTGAAATTGGCAGTTGGTAACCGGAGGGCCGGAAGCCGCAGTCGGGGGGACGTGAGACAGAAAACGAACCGCCCGCCTCGAACTTCCAACTTCGAACTTCAAACTTCCAACTTCGGATTCTTGCTCCAGACTTCCCCCGCCTCCGGCTCCGCCGGTAGTCTGCGCGGCACTACCACCCGCTGCCATTCACTTCCGATTCATGAAAGTCACCCGTGCCCAGATCATCGTCCGTGGACTTACGCTCCGCTGCCCGAATTGCGGCGGACGCACGCTGTTCAGGAAAGGAGCGCCGTTCCGGCTTAACCGGGAGTGCCCGCAGTGCGGGTTGCGGCTGGAGCGTGACGAGGGGAGTTTTCTCGGCGCGATGTCACTCAACTACATCGTCACCACGCTGGGTTTCCTGGTACCGGTGCTGTTGCTGTACCTGGCCGGAGTGTTGTCCGGGCTGGCTGCGGCCATCATCGCGGGGGTGGGGGCGCTGCTGTTTCCGGTGCTGTTTTACCGGGCTTCACGCAGCTGGTGGCTGATGGGTTATTATCTGTTTTTCCCGGGACACCTGTCGGCGAATCTTCGCGAGCTTCGGGAGGGCGAGGACGAGAATATCTGAAGGGCCGCGGAGTGCGACGGGCGTTCCCCGCATGGCCGACGCGCACGCGACGCCGACGCCTCATACCAGCGTCCCGAATGTTTTTGATTTTACACCAAGGCAGCAAAGGACGCGAAGAAGATAACTGGCAATTCTTTGCGCTCTTTGCAGCCTTTGTGTGAAAATCTGAAGGCTTTGGTATCAGAAGAGTCCGATGAGCTTGAGGCCGGCGAGCGCGCTGAGGCCGAGGGCCAGCGCCTCGAAGAGCGCCTGGTTGATGCGCGGCAGCAACCACCGTCCGAAAAACGCGCCGGCCAGCACGGCTGGCGCGAGCAGCAGGTTGAACGAAAAACTCCGGGTCGTGATCAGGCCGAGGTTCATCATGAAGGGCACCTTGAAACAGTTGAGCAGGAGAAAAAACACCGCTGCTGTGCCGACGAACTGCATCTTGGGCAGGCGCATCGCGATCAGGTAAATCGCCATGAGCGGGCCGGCGGCGTTGGACACCAGGGTGGTGAAGCCGGCGAGCACGCCCATCGTGGGGGCGAACCAGGCGCCGTGCTCCGCGTCCTCGACGACCGGACCGGCGACCGGGGCCGGCGTGTCTTTTCCGGGCGAGATCCGGAGGTGGGCGCGACGGGTGGCCTGGCGGCGTCGCCAGAGGTGGAGCGCGAGGAGCGCGAGGACGATGGCGCCGACCATCACGCGCGCCTGCCGGTCGTCGATACGGTTCATCGCGAGCCAGCCGATGATCACACCGGCTCCGGTCCACGGAAAGAGTTTTACGAGATGCGACCACTGCGCGTGCTTGCGATAGGCGGCGACTGCGACGACATCGGCGAAGATCAGCATCGGCAGCACGAAGCCGCTCGCTTCCTTTGCCCCCAGGAGCATTGCGAAGATCGAGACAAAGAGCATGCCGATGCCGGCGACGCCGGTTTTGGAAATACCCACCAGAACGGCGCCGAGGAGGGCGAGGAGCCATTGCCAGAGTTCGAGATTCATACGAAAGGGGGAGAGGGGGGGGAGCCGCTGAAGGCGCCGCTGGCGACATGCAGAACCTGCCAGTCGCCGGGAGCGGTGTCGGGCAGCGTGGTGCCGGTGGCGATGACCTGGCGCGTGTCGCCGAGCGAGGTCCAGAAACGGCGGCGGCGCGCAGGATCGAGCTCGCCGAGAACATCGTCGGCGAGCAGCACGGGTTCGATGCCGGAGCGCGCCCGGAAAAACTCCACCTGCGCGAGCCGCAGCGCGAGCGCGAGGCTGCGTTGCTGCCCCTCGGAGCCGAAGTCGCGCGCGGGACGCCCGCCGACCTTGAACACGAGATCGTCGCGATGCGGACCGGTGAGCGTGGCGCGCATTTGCAGGTCGCGCGTCCGGTGGCGTTCGAAGACGGCCAGCCAGGCGGCGGCATCGCGCGCGGAAAGGGCGGGGGAGGGGGCGGGATCCGGATCGGGCGTGGCGGTGTCCCCGGCTTCGGTCCCGGCGGTGTGCGCGGAGAGCGTCAGCGAAGTGGGTTCGGCATGGTCGGCGATCTGCGCGTAGGCGCGGGTGACGTGCTCCGCCAGCTCGGCGACGCTGGCCTGGCGTTTGCGGACGAGACCGGCGGCGGCGGTGGCGAGCGGATGTTCGAAGGCGGCGAGTTCGCGGGCGGGAGCCTGCCGCTTGAGCAGGCTGTTGCGGCCGGCGAGTGCCTGGTGATACGCCTGCAACGCGCTCAGGTAGGCGGCGTCCGTCATGGCGAGCGTCAGGTCGAGCCAGCGGCGGCGCAGCGCGGGCGCGCCACGGATGAGCTGCTGATCCTGCGACGAAAAAACAACCGTCGGGAAACGCCCGAGGTGTTCGGAGACCCGCGGGACGCGCTCGCCGTCGCACCACACCTCCTTGCCATCGGTGCGCAGTTTGATGAGGAGGCGTGTGTCGCCGAGATGCTCGTGCCCGAACTCGCAGGCGAGCGCGGCTTCGGCCTGGCCCTGGCGAATGAGGACGCGGCTCTCGGTGGCGCGAAACGATCGCAACGCGCTGACAAAACCGGCCGCCTCGAGGAAGCTGGTTTTCCCCTGCCCGTTGCCGCCGACCAGAAACTGCAAACGGCCCTCCAGCCGGATGTCGGCGAAGGCGATGTTGCGGAAGTTTTGCAGTGTGATCCGGCGCAGACGCATGGAGGAAACGGGTGAACGTGAAACGCCGGGCGGCGGACGTCGAACCTTGTTCTCCGGTGCGCGTGATTCGTCGCCATTCAGGCACCCCTGGACGCCGTCATGTTTGTGAAAAATACCTGTTATCCTCGTCTGATCAGGACGTAATGAATGAGAGCGCAATCCCGCTTTATTCCGGATTGGTATTGGCATGAACCATGCTACTTTCGGCCCGGAAAGTCTTTGAGAAACCCTTCTGCTTTGTAGTGGCGCCAATTTACTGTCGCCAAACGCCAGACAAGGCTCCTCAAACGCTCTTCGCTAAAACCACCACGCAACACACTATGGCCAAAATCAAACTGGAATACATCTGGCTCGACGGCTACTCGCCCATCGCGAATCTCCGCAGCAAGACCAAGATTATCGATGGCGATCCCGCCACCCTGAAGCTCGAGGAAGTTCCCGACTGGGGCTTTGACGGCAGCTCGACCCAGCAGGCCGAAGGCCGCAGTTCGGACTGCATTCTCAAGCCTGTCGCCCTTTTCCCGGACATCACCCGCTCCAATGCGTTTCTGGTGATGTCGGAAGTTCTCCTTCCGACCGGCGAGCCGCATCCGACCAATTCCCGCGCGACCATCGTCGATGATCCCGACACCTGGTTCGGTTTCGAACAGGAGTACTTTTTCTTCCAGGACGGCCGCCCGCTCGGCTTCCCCGAGGAAGGCTTCCCGGCCCCGCAAGGCCGCTACTACACCGGCGTCGGCTACAAGAACGTCGGCGACATCGCCCGCGAGATCGTGGAGGAGCACCTCAACATCTGTCTCGCGGCCGGCATCAACCACGAAGGCATCAACGCCGAAGTGGCCAAGGGCCAATGGGAATTCCAGATCTTCGGCAAGGGCTCCAAGACGGCTGCCGACGAAATCTGGGTGGCCCGCTACATCCTCGAGCGTCTCGGCGAGAAATACGGCGTGGACATCGAGTGGAGCTGCAAGCCCATCCGCGGCGACTGGAACGGTTCCGGCATGCACTCCAACTTCTCGACCAAATTCATGCGTGAAAAGGGCGGCAAGGAGTACTTCGAAAAACTCATGGACGCCTTCCGCAAGCACCACGACGAGCACATCGCGGTGTACGGTCCGGACAATCACCTGCGCCTGACCGGTCTCCACGAGACCCAGTCGATCGACAAGTTCTCCTACGGTCTCGCCGACCGCGGTTCCTCGATCCGCATCCCGCACTCGTTCGTCAACAGCGGCTACAAGGGTTACCTCGAAGACCGTCGTCCGAACTCCGCCGCCGACCCGTATCTGGTCGCCTCGCGGATCCTGAAGACGATCTCGACCGTCCCGACGACCTGATTCATCTTGCGATCAGTCGCGACGCCGCCTTTCCCGTCGGGGGAGGCGGCGTTTTTTTCGGGAAACGGGGAAGCGCCGGCGGGGTTCCCTCCCGCTCCGTTGCGAAAATCCGCTTTCAGGACTTGCGCCGTTTCCGGAATCCCTGCAACGTCGGCGCCCTCTTTGTTTCAGTCTGGCGCGGTAGCCAAGTGGTAAGGCCGAGCTCTGCAAAAGCTCTATGCGTCGGTTCGATTCCGACCCGCGCCTCCAGATTTCCGGTAAAACGAAACCCGTATCTGATTTCAGAATACGGGTTTCGTTTTTGCGCTGTTGAAGCCGGGATTTCCCCCCCTTGGCTTGGTATCGCCAGAATCAGCACGAACCAACCGCGAATGAACGCGAATCGGCGCGAATAATACCAAAGCCCCAAAGCCTTCGGATTTTTACACCAAGGCCGCAAAGAGCGCAAAGGATTGCCAGTTACCTTCTTCGCGTCCTTTGCGGCCTTTGTGTAAAATCAAAAACATTCGGGACGCTGGTATAAAACCAATGGATTTCGACCGTCTTCCGGCTTCGCGTCAATTCGCGTTCATTCGCGGTTAAAAACCGAAAAAGACGTGAACCCTGACCCGGCCGAAGAGAAGGCCGGATTTACTTGCGGGTTTCCGCGTTGCGTTCGCGCTGGGCGCGGAGGACGACGCGAAACATCTGGATCGCCAGCCAGAAGGTGCCGCTCATGCAGGCGGCAGCGAGACCGGCCCAGAGTGCGATCATGGCAGGATCGTTCGACGGCACATGCGAGCGAAGGATCGAAAACATGAACGTGAAAAAACCGATGACGAGAATGGCGTCGATCAGCACGCTGACGGGTGTGGCAAGTTTTTCTCCGGTCCGGGACATGAGAGCTAATGAGCCGTGAAGCGGGATTTTGTCCAGGGGATTTTGCACCCTTCACTCATGACGCAGGGCTTCGATCGGGTCGAGCGAGGCGGCTTTCCAGGCCGGGTAGAGGCCAAAACCGACCCCGATGCCGCCGCAGACGATGAGCCCGACCGCCGCCCAGGCGAAGGGGAAGACCGCGCCGGCCTTCAGCATCCATGCCACGATGTTGCCGACCACCACCCCGAAAAGCACGCCACAGATGCCGCCGAGCAACGAGAGGGTCACGGCCTCGATCAGAAACTGCACGAGAATGCCGGCCTTGCGCGCGCCGATGCTCTTGCGGATGCCGATCTCGCGCGTGCGCTCGGTGACGCTGACGAGCATGATGTTCATCACGCCGATGCCGGCGGCGACGAGGGCGATGGCGCTGATGATGAACGAGCCGATCGTGATCATGCCGGCGATCTTGTTGAAGGTCTCGATGAGCGAATCGTTGGTGTAGACTTCGAAATCGTCGGCGTCTTCGGGTTCGAGCTGGCGGACGAGACGCATGACGCCGATGGCGCGGTCCTGGGTGGCGGGAAGCTCGGCCTGGGAGGGCGCCTCGATGTTGAGGCTCACGGAGCGCCCGCGCTGGCCGAAATCCTGGAGCCAGCGGGTCACGGGCACGAGGAGGCGTTTGTCCTGGCTTTGGCCGAACGAGGTGCCTTTCGGCGCGAGCGTGCCGACGACGGTGTAGTTCCTGCCGCCGGCCCGGATCGTCCGGCCGATGCCGCTCTCGTCGGGAAAGAGGCGTTGTACGATCTCGTCGCCGATGACGCACACGGAGCGGCCGAACTCGACGTCGCCGCCGGTGAGGTTGCGGCCGCGGGCGATCTCGAAGTTGGCGGCGGGCACGTAGTTCTCGTCGGTGCCGATGAGCTGGAGGCTGGGGTTGGTGCGGCGCTCGCCGTAAACCGCCCTCTGCCTTTCGCGGTCGAGCTGGAGGCACACGCGCACCGGAGCGGAGAGAGCGGAGGCGGCTCCGTCATGGCCGGAGGCGGGCGCGGCGTCGGCGGCGTCCATGGCGGCGAGCCGTTGTTTGACGCGCGCGGCCTCGGCGTAGGAGACAGGGCGGCGGTTGGCAAAACGCTGCCGCGGATCGGTGAAGTTGATCGCAGGGTACCGGGTGATCTGGAAGCTGTTCGCGCCGAGGACGCTCAGGCCCGATTCGACGGAGCTGCGGAGCGCGCTGATTGCGGTCATCACGCCGATGACGGAGAACACTCCGACGGCGATGCCGAGCATCGTCAGCGAGGACCGCAGCTTGTTGGCGGTGAGTCCGGCGAGCGCGAGTTTGAGAATCTCGAAATAGAGGAGAATCCGGACGCGGGGCATGGCGCGGAGGCCGCCTGTTCACGTTGCGAGCAACTGACGGGTGAGGAAGGCGGTTTGCAGGGCGGAGATTTCTTTCAGACCCTTTTGCGCGAGGGCGATGAGGGCTTGCAACTGCTCGTAGGAGAACGTGGCTTCCTCGCCGGTGCCCTGGACTTCGACGAACTGGCCGCGACCGGTCATGACGACATTGAAATCGACCTGGGCGTCCTTGTCCTCGAGGTAGGGGAGGTCGAGGAGTTCGCGTCCGTCGAGCACGCCGACGCTGATGGCGGCGATGGAGTCGGTGAGCGGATTTTCCGCCAGCTTGCCGGAGTCGATGAGCGTCTGGATGGCGAGGCGAGCGGCGAGCCAGGCGCCGGTGATGGAGGCGGTGCGGGTGCCGCCGTCGGCCTGGAGGACGTCGCAGTCGATCCAGAGGGTGTTTTCGCCAAGCCGGGCGAGATCGAGGACGGCGCGCAGCGAACGGCCGATGAGCCGCTGGATCTCCACGGTGCGGCCGTCGAGCTTGCCTTTGGAGATGTCGCGCGCCTTGCGGTCGTGCGTGCTGTAGGGGAGAAGCGAATACTCGGCGGTGAGCCAGCCGCCGGGGATTTTTTGCTGTTTCATCCAGAGCGGCACTTTTTGTTCGATGGTGGCCGCGCAGATGACGCGCGTGTTGCCAAACGAAACCAGCACGGAGCCGGTGGCGTGCGGGGCGATGTTGGCCTCGAACGAGATGGGGCGGAGTTGGTCGGCACGGCGACCGTCGGCGCGGGTGAAATTGCTCATGAAGGCCGTAAGCCTGACAACCCGGAGCGAGCGGCGGCAAGCCTCGTATGCCGCGACTCCTTCAATCCACTTCGGCCACGCGCAGGCGGAAATTGAAGCCGGCGCTGCCGGCACCGATCTTGAGAAACACGTCATTGATCCCCGCGCGCAGCGTCACCGGCAGGAAAACCGGCACGGGATGCGGACCGTCCAGCGTCATGACGCGCTCCCCGTTGATCCACAGGTGCGCGTAATAATCCACCTCCGCCGAGAGAATGGCCGGGCCGCCCTTGTCACTCCGGATTTGCGTGGTGGCATAGGCGATGCCCGGGGCGGTGGAGCCGGTCAGGGCATGGAAGTCCACGCGACCGGTGGCGGCGCCGGCGGTCTCCGTGTCGGTCACCGGTCGCCATGACACGGACTTGGCGGTTCCGGAATCGGGGAGGGGTTCGCCGGGCTCGGGCAGGAATTTTTCCGTCAGCGCCTCGCGGGCGTCGAGCGGTGCGATGCCGTCCGGGCCTGCCGCCGCCGGGAAAGGGCCGGCCCAGCGCCAGGTCGCGGCGGGCAGGGTGGCGAAGCGCAGCGCCTGGAGTTTGCCGGCATCGAATGTCCCGGCGGGGCTTGGTTCGCGGGTTGCTCCGGTCTCGCCTGCGACGAGCAGGTAGCCGAGCCGGACGTTGCCACCGGATTTCGGGACGCCGGCAGTTTCTCCCGGCGCGGTTGCGGGCGGGAGGACGAGCGTGAGCACGTGCTCCCGGGCGGGCAGGTTGCGGGCGACGAGGTACGAGGTGTAGCCCGTGCGGCTGTTGGTGAATACTTGCGCGGGCAATGCTCCGTCCACGCTGGCGTAGAAGGAGCCATGGTCGGGATTGAGTTCGTAAAACAGGCCGACGGTCGTGCCGCGAAACGGCAGGTGTAACACCGCGCCGGGTTGGCTGGCGGCGAGCACGCCCTGGAAAAAACGGCCGTACCACGTGGTCGGGGCCGGGGCCGGTCGCCAGGCGCCGGCGGGGTCGGAGAGCCCTTGCAGCGGAACCATGCGGGCGTCGAGGAGGAGCGGCTTTTCACTCAGCGGCGCCGGGAGCGCGGCAGGCTGCGGGTCGGCGTCCGCACGGGCCGAGGAGGCCGCGAGGCGGCGGGCTTCGTCGGCCAGCGGCCGGAGCGTGGCAGCCATGGCGCGGGCGTAGAGAGCATGGCCGGTTTTGTTCGGGTGGACGTTGTCGCTGAAAATCTCCGCCCAGGCTGCGGCGGCGGCCTCGCCGCCTCCGCCGCGATCGACGCCGCGGGGCAGCGGGATGCGGGGGGCGTCGGGGAAAAGATGCGTATCGACCGCGGCCTGCATGTCGATGTGGGCGAGGCCGTAGTGGCGGGCGACCTTGCGGTGGCGCTCGGCGTTGATGCCGTGTCGCGTGGCCGCTTCCACAATGACGATGGCGGGGGGGCGGGGGAGGGATTTGAGACGGACGATCAGCGTCTCCATGTAGCGCACGGCCTGCTCGTCGACGAGGCCGCCGTCGTTGACGCAGTATTCGATGGCCACGAGGTCGGGCTGGTGGGCAATGATGTCGCGTTCGGCCCGGAAAATCCCGAGCGAGCTGCCGGTGGCGCTCATGCCGGAGTTGATGATGGTCACGCGGCTTTCGGGAAACTGTTCGCGCAGCCACGGGCCGATCCAGCCTTCGCCGCTTGCCTGGGTGATGGAACCGCCGATGGCGACGTAGCGGAGCGGTTCGCCACGCGCCGCCCGGGTGAAGGCGGCGATGACATCACGGCCCGGAGCGGATGCCGGCGTGTCGCCGGAAGCGGGGACGAGGAGGAGCAGGATGCTCGCGACGAATAACGAAAACGGACGGAGGCAACGGCCGCCGGGCAGGGTGGAATGGCTCATGGGAAAGGGAAGCGCGAGCCTGACAATCCCCGACCGCTGATCGCAAGTCCCGTCTGCGCCGGCACCGCCCGCTCACTTCGCCACCGGCAGGCGGATCGTCACGCAGAGGCCGCCTTCGGGGCGGTTGGCGAGCACGATGTCGCCACCGTGGGCGCGGACGATGGAGCGTGCGATCGCGAGGCCGAGGCCGACGCCGCCCGTGGCGCGGTTGCGCGAGCTTTCGAGCCGGAAAAAGGGTGCGAACACGCGCTCGAACTCCTCCTCGGCGATGCCCGGTCCGTCGTCTTCGATGACGATGCCGAGGCATTCGGGCGCGAGGTCCAGGCGCACACGGGCGCGGTGGCCGTAGCGGACGGCGTTCTCGATGACGTTGGTGAGGGCGCGCTTGAGCCCGTCGGGGCGGCAACGGAAGGGGATGCGGTGGCCGTCGGCAAATTGCACCTCCTGGCCGATCCCGGCGAGGTCGTCGCAAAGGCTTTCGATGAGCGCGTCGATATCGACGGTGCGGGTGGTTTCCTCGGTCGCTTCCTCGCGGGCGAAGGCGAGCACGGCCTGGGTCATCGCCTGCATCCCGTCGAGCGTGGCGATCATTTTTTCCCGCATCTCGGCGTCCTCGACATACTCGGCGCGCAGGCGGAGCGAGGTGATGGGCGTGCGCAGGTCGTGGCTGATGGCGGCGATCATCTGCGTGCGGTCTTCCACGAACCGCCGGAGGCGCACCTGCATGCGGTTGAATGTGGCGACGGTGGCGCGGATGTCGTCGGGCCCGTTTTCGGGCAACAGCTCGGGATTTTCGCCGCGCCCCAGTTTTTCCGCCGAGCGGGTGAGCGTGTGCAACGGACCCGAGATGCGCCGCGCGATCAGCCAGGCGGCGAAGGCGAAGAGCAGCGCCGTGACGATGAGCGCCGCATAGTATTCGGTGGTGAGTCGGGTTTTGACGAGGTAGTCGGGCTTGGCGAAAACGGTGTTGAGCCAGTCGCCGTTGCCGAGCCGGAGCGCGAAGCCGAAACCGTTCCACGGAGCGAGGTCGAGCTGGCGGACGGGCAGGCCGACCAGCCAGGTGTCGGCCGGGAGTTCCTCCCACCCGGCGACGGAACGCCGGTCGAGCATCGGATCGAGCCGGAACAGGCTGGGCACCGGCTGCCCGTGATCGGCGGAGAGCGTGTCGCGCAGGAGCTGTTCGCGCGCGGTTTCCTGCCAGGCGGCGGAGGAACCGGGCGGGCCGGACGTGAGCCAGTAGCGCGTGAGCGGGGTGCTCACGGCGGCGAGCGTGGCGGCGCGCTGGTCCGGAGGCGTCACCTGGGCCAGGCGTATGGCGGAGGCGATACGGCCCAGGCACTCGTCGCGCAGGACGCCGCGCACGCTGCGCTCGTGTTCGCGATGAAACACACACAGCGACACGCCCTGCGAGAGCGCGATCGCGAGCAACATCACGCCGATGAGCTGGCTGCTGAGGGTGCGCAACCGGAAGCGTTTCATGCGGACTCCACTTCGGCGGTGAACTGGTATCCGTCGCCCCAGCACGTCTTGATGAGTGCAGGCCGGGCGGGATCGGCCTCGATCTTGCGGCGCAGGCGGCTCACCTGGTTGTCTACGCTGCGATCCCAGACGTCGGCGGTGCGGCCGAGCGTGAGGTCGAGGAGCTGGTCGCGGCTGAGGACCACGCCCGGATGTTCGAGAAACACGCCGAGGAGCCGGAACTCCGCCGTGCTCAGCGGCACGGCCACGCCGTCCGGCCCGAGCACCTCGCGGCGGCCGATGTCGAGCACCTTGTCGCCGAAACGGAGCTTGCCGACGCGCACGGCGCCGCGGTGGACGGGCAGACCGTGCGCGCGGCGGAGCACGGCCTTGATCCGGGCGAGCAGCTCGCGCGGATTGAAGGGCTTGGTGAGATAATCGTCGGCGCCCATTTCGAGGCCGACGATCCGGTCGGTATCCTCGGCCATCGCGGTGAGAAAGATGATCGGCACGGGGCTGGCGGCGCGCAGGTCGCGGCACAGGCCGAGGCCGTCCGTCCCGGGCATCATGATGTCGAGCACGACGAGATCGGGCGGGCTGTTTTCCTGCAACCGGCGAAACGCGGCCGCGTTTTCCGCCGCGCTCACCCGGTAACCATGCTCGCCGAGGTAACGCACCACCAGTTCGCGGATTTCCCTGTTATCGTCGACGACGGCGATGTGCGGCGCGGTTTCCATGTGGCATATTCAGGCGTGCAGTGAGTCCGCGCCACGGTAGCACAACTTTTCCGGAGCGCGGCCCGAAAAGTGTAACAAAGTGTGTCGCCCGTCCCGGCGTCGGCATGATTCGTTACAAAACAGGCGTCCGCCGGCATACATTCGGGGCGCGGTTTCTGCTAGAATGGGGACGCATCGTTCCGCCGGCCTGTCGCCGGTCGCACGACCCGGCCACGCCGCCTTTTCACTACCACCGCCACCATGTGGATCGTTCTCTTCGCGCTTCGTTACAAGTACACCATCGCCGTCCTCGCCATCCTGATCCTGCTTTTTGGCGTGATGTCGGGGCGGCGCATGTCCACCGACATCCTGCCGCGCGTGGACAGCCCGGAGATCATGGTCGTGTGGACCTACAACGGTCTCAATGCCGCCGAGATGGCGTCGAAGCTCACCTCGTTTTCCGAGATCGCCATCCTCAACAACGTGGACGATCTGCTCGAGGTCCGCTCCGAGTCCTCCAACGGCACCGCGCTCATCAAGCTGCGCTTCCAGCCCTACGTGGACATCAACACCGCGATGACGCAGACCACCGGCGTCTCGCAGACGATTCTCCGGCGCATGCCCACCGGCACCACGCCGCCGCTCGTCGTGCGCACGAGCCCCTCGAGCGTGCCGATCATCCAGCTCGTGATGTCGTCGGACACGATGTCGAGCGGACAGCTTTTCGACTACGCGCGCCTCGCCCTCCGCGCCCAGCTCCAGAGCGTGCCCGGCATGCGCATCTCGCTGCCCTACGGCGGCGCCTCGCGCCAGGTCATGGTCGATCTCGATCCCGATGCGCTCATTGCCTTCGGTCTCTCCGCCGCCGACGTCAGCGCCGCCATCGGCCGGCAAAACCTCACGCTTCCCTCCGGCTCCCTGCGCGAGGGCGAACGCGAACTGCCCGTGGAAATCAACGCCAGCCCGGAAAACGTGCAGGGATTTCTCGACCTGCCGCTGCGCTCCGTTGACGGGAAAATGATTCTCCTGCGCGACGTCGCCAACGTGCGCGACGGCGAGGCCGTCTCCACCAACATCGCCCGCCTCAACGGCCAGAACGCCGTCATGGTCTCCATCCTCAAGCTCGGCAACGCCTCCACGGTGGACATCATCGACGGCATCCTCGCGCGCCTCCCCGAAATCCGCGCCTCCGCGCCGGCGGGGATGAACATCGAGCCGATCTTCGACCAGTCCGTCTTCGTGCGGGCGGCGGTGGACGGGGTGCGGCACGAAATCCTGCTCGTCGGCGGCCTCGTCGCCGCCGTGGTGCTGCTCTTCCTCGGCTCGTGGCGCTCGACGCTGATCGTGCTCACCTCGATCCCGCTCGCGCTGCTTTGCTCCATCGTCGGGCTCAACCTCGTCGGCGCCACGTTCAACCTGATGACGCTCGGCGGCCTCGCGCTCGCCATCGGCATCCTCGTGGACAACTCGCTGGTCGAGATCGAGAACATCAAACGGCAAATCTCGCTCGGCAAGGACGTGCGCCAGGCGATCGTGGACGGCGCGAAGCAGGTGGCGTTTCCCGAATTCGTTTCGACGCTCTCTATCTGCATCGTCTTCCTGCCGATCTTCCTGCTCACGGGCACGGCGTCCTACGTCTTCCGTCCGCTCGCGCTCGCCGTCGTTTTCGCGATGCTCGCCAGCTACCTGCTCGCCCGCACGCTCGTCCCCACGCTGGCGTCGATCATCCTGCCCTCCGAGCTGCGCGCCGAAAAGCGCCGCGAGGGCCGGCCGCCGCGCGGCCTCGGCCGCATCCATCACGGCATCGAGCACGGCGTGGACCGCGCCGCCGGAGTCCAGGGCCGGTTCCTGCGCGCGATTCTCGGGCGGAAATACCTCGTGCTCATCCCGGTGGCGGTGGCCGTCTCGCTCGGCGTGTTTGCCGCGCTCAAGTCCGGCCGCGAGTTTTTCCCGAAAACCGACGCCGGCCTCATCCGGCTCTTCGTCCGGGTGCCGAGTGGTATCCGTGTCGAGGATACGGCGCGCATCATGGCCGACATGCAGCGCGAGATCCGCAGCCTGATCCCGCGGGATGAATTGCAGTTTGTCGTGGAAAACATCGGCACGCCCAGCGCCGTCAACCAGGCCTGGGTCGAGACGACCGCCATCAGCTCCGCCGACGGCGAGATCCTCGTGCAGCTCGCCGACAAGCACGGGCCGAGCGATGGCTACATCGAAAAAATCCGCGCCATGCTGGCGGAGAAGTTTCCCGATGCGCAGTCGTTTTTCCGTCCCGCCGACGCCACCAGCCAGACGCTGGCCTCGGGCGCGCCGACGACGTTCGAGGTGCGCTTCACCGGCCGCGATATCGCCGGCAACCTCGCTCTGGCGAAGGAGCTCCGGGAGCGTTTCGTCAAGGTGCCCGGGGCCGTTGACGTGACCCTGCGCGAGGTGCTCGACCAGCCGGGCTACGCGATCCGCGTGGACCGCGCCCGCGCCGCCACCTTCGGCATCACGCAGCAGGATGCGTCGAACGCGCTGCTCGCGGCGCTCGGCAGCGGCGGCTCGGTGGCGCCCAGTTTCTGGTCCGATCCCGGCACGGGAGCCGCCTACGACGTGCAGGTCATCGCGCCGCCGGCGATTCTCGACTCGGTCGAGCAACTGCTCAACCTGCCCATCCGTCCCTCGACCGGCGGCGGTGCGCCCGTGCCGTTGCGGGCCTTCGCCACGGTCAGCGAGAAACGGGCGCCCGCCAGCGTCTCGCGCACCACCATGCAGCCGACGTGGACCGTGGTGGCCAACGCGGCCGGCCGCGACCTCGGCAGCCTCACCGCCGACCTCGAAAAAATTATCGACGAACTTCGCCCGCGGCTGAAACCGGCCAACCGGATCGAGCTCGCCGGCCAGGCCGCGCTCATGCGTTCGGCCTACTCCGAACTGATCGGCGGACTCGGCCTGGCGGCGGTGCTCGTGTTCCTCGTCATGGTGGTGAATTTCCAGTCGTGGACGCTGCCTTTCGTGGCGATCAGCGGTCTGCCGGTGGCGGTGTCCGGCGCGCTCTTTTCGCTCTGGCTCACCGGCACTCCGCTAAGCGTGCCGGCGCTCATGGGCATCATCATGGTCGTGGGTGTATCCACGGCCAACAGCGTGCTCGTGAGCAGCTTTGCCCGCGACCTGACCAACGAGGGCATCGCGCCGTTCGAGGCCGCGATCAACGCCGCGACCACGCGCCTGCGTCCGGTCACGATGACGGCGCTGGCGATGATCCTCGGGGTCATCCCGATGGCGATCGGCCACGCGGAGGGCGGCGAGCAGAATGCGCCGCTCGGCCGCGCCGTCATCGGCGGCCTCGTCTTCGGCACCTGCGCCTCGCTGTTTCTGGTGCCGGTGGTCTTCGCCGCCGTGCGCGGGCGGTTCGGCGCGAAAAAAACCGCCTCCTGATGAAGACCCGATCCATTTTGAACAGAAGCGTGGAAACGAAGGCGCTCCAGCACCCGCCACCCGTCCCGCATCCGGAACTCTTTTTCTTCAAAACAAAGAACGTCTCTTTCGCCCGATCATCCTCCATCCACCAGCGAGCCTTCGTTTCCACGCTTCTGTGCAAATTTTCCGGACTTTTTTACGACTTATGAACTCTGCCACATCACTCCGTCTCCCTGTTGTCCTGTCGCTGCTCGCCGTCGTTCCGGCGCTGGTCGCGCAGGAAAACCGGACCCCTGTCCGCACGGTCGCGCCCTCCCTGGCGACGACTTCCCGCCTGTACGAAATCCCCGGTCGCACCGAGCCGTACGAGGCCGTCAGCGTCTACACGCGCGCCACCGGCATCGTGCGCGAGCGCAAGTTCGATATCGGCGACATGGTCAAGGCCGGCGACGTGCTCGCGGTCGTGGATGCGCCGGAAATCGACCGCGCCGTGGATTCCGCGCGCGCCGCCGTGGACCAGGCCATCGCCCGCGCGGAAAACGCCCGCGTGCTCGCCAAACGCTCCACCAGCCTGCTCGGCTCCAACGCGATCTCGCTGGAGGAATCCGAACAGCGCACGACGACCGCCACCGAAGCCGACGCCGCGGTCCGGGCCTCGAAGGCCGCGCTCGCCCGGCTGGAGGAGTTGCAACGGTTCGCGATCGTCCGCGCTCCGTTCGACGCCGTGATCTCCGCGCGCAATTTCGACCGCGGCGACCACGTGCGCGGCGATTCCGCGGCGACCGACGGCTGGCTCTACCGGATCGCGCGGATCGACAAGCTGCGCTTCGCGATCAACGCCACGCCCGATATCGCCCTGCGGCTCTCGATCGGCACGGAGGCCACGGTGCGTTTCAACGAATTGCCCGGACGCACCTTCCCCGCGCAGGTGGCGCGCTTCAGCCGTGTTTTCGACACGGCCTCCGGCACGATGCGCGCCGAGTTGCTGCTGGATAATCCGGATTTCATCCTGCCCGCCGGCCTGACGGGCACGGCGGCTTTCGAGCTGCCGCCGTCGCCGGGCACGTTTGTCGTGCCGACCAACACGTTGCTGGTCGAGAGCGGCAAGACCACGGTTGCGGTCGTGAGCGAGGGCAAGGTGGCCTTTCAGGAAGTCCGGCCGGGACGCAATTTCGGCCCGAGCGTCGAGGTGACCTCCGGCTCGCTGGCGGCGGACACGCCGGTGATCGTCAATCCCAATGCCATGCTGCGAGCCGGCGACGCGGTCGAGGCGCTGCCGATGGGGAAATAGAAGGCGGACGGGATGTGACGCGAGCGTCCCGCCCGCGCCCCTTTCATTTCTACGCCTTGCCGCGTTTCGACTGCCGGCGTTCGGCGATGAGTTTGCGTCGCGCCGCCCAGCGTTTCTTCTTTTCGCGGTCGAGGTGTTTTTTGAGCATGTAGAGTCCGCCGCAGGCGCCGCAGATGGCGGCGGGGACGAGCAGCGCGTTGTAGTGGACCAGCCGGTACAACAGCGCTCCGGCGATGCCGCCGAAGGTGAAGCCGGCGAGGAGCGAGGCCAGCAGGCGCACGCGGATCCACTCGACCGGCAGCCCGCGCAGGAACTGGCCGAGGGCGACGCCGAGATCGGTGACGATGCCCGTCATGTGCGAGGTGCGTACGATCGCGCCGCTGTAGGTGGTGGCCATGCCGTTCTGCATGCCGCAGGCGGTGGAGGCGAGGTAGTCGCCGACGATGCTGCCGCGGTTGAGAAACCAGACGGCGACAAAGAGCAGGCATGATTCGCCGGCGAGGATGAAGCCATAGCGGCGGCCGAGCTTCACGGTGCGGCCGCGGATGGTGAAACCGCTGATCGTGCAGCCGACGAAAAAGAAAAAGATCACGCACAGCGCGTTGAGCGCGCCGGGCATGTTGTCGTAGGCGAAGTTCGTGCCGAGAATCGTGATCGTGCCGGTGAGGTGGGTGATCGCCTGGTGCCCGAGCCCGAGAAGGCCGACGGCGTTGATGCAACCCGCGACCAGCGTGAGCAGGAAACCCCCGAGCGCGACCCAGGGCGGCAGATGCTTCGTGGTCGCGGCCGGGCGAGGCTCAGCGGAGGGAGGCGGCGGGGGCGGGGTGGCGGCGGATGGAGAGGAAAGGGCCTCGGCAGACATGGCTGTCAGGCAGAGACATCTTCCTGGGCGGACACGAGCTGGCGGGCGGCTTCCTTGACATGGGTTGCGGTGGGGGATTCGTGCGCGAGCCAGGCGCGCACGCGACCGGCGAGGAACCGGATGTAAGCGGGGGAATCGTTGAGGCAGGGCACGTGGAGGAACGCTTCGCCGCCGGCCTCGAGAAAGGTTTTCTCGCCGGTCATGGCGATTTCCTCGAGCGTCTCGAGGCAGTCGGCCACGAAGGCGGGGGTGAAGATGACGAGGCGTTTTTTGCCTTCGGCCGGCAGGCGTTCGAGCTCCTTGTCGGTGTACGGCGTGAGCCAGGGTTCGCCGGCGAGGCGTGACTGGAACGAGATCGACCACTTGCCGTCCGGGATGCCGGCGCGGCGCACGAAGGCTTGGGTGGTTTTGGTGATCTGGGCGCGGTAACAGGTTTCGTGGAGTGCGCTGCACGTGTTGCAGCAGTCGTTGACCGTCAGGCAATGGGCTTTTGAGGAATCGGCCTTGCGCAGGTGGCGCTCGGGGATGCCGTGATAGGAAAACAGCACATGGTCGTACGGGTCCTGCAAATACGGCTGCGAGACTGCGTTGAGCGCCTCGATGTAGTCGTGATCCTGGTAAAAGGGGCGCACGCATTCGATGCGCAGGCCGGGGGCGAGCCGGGCGGCTTCCTCGTAAACTTTTACGACCACGGTCTCCCACGAAGACATGGCGTAGTGCGGGTATTGGGGGAAGAGGAGCAGTTCATCGATGCCGGCCAGCGCGATGGTCTCGATGACCGAGGCGATGGACGGTTTGCCGTAGCGCATGGCGAGGAACACGAGCTGTTCGTCGCCGAAGTCGGCCTGGAGCTCCTTGACGAGTTTGCGCTGCACGCTTTCGGAGGTGACGACGAGCGGCGAGCCGGCCTTGGTCCAGACCTGGCGGTAGGCGTGGGCGGACTTGGGCGCGCGGAAGGGCGTGATGATGCCGTTGACGAGCAGCCAGCGGAAGGGTTTTGAGGGTTTGTCGATGACGCGTTCGTCACCGAGAAATTCACGCAGGTAACGGCGTACATCGCCGACCCGGGTGGAGTCGGGCGAACCAAGGTTGACGAGAAGAACAGCACGCCTGGACATAGAGCAAGGAATGAGCAGGCCGGACAATGCCCGGTCTGTCAACCGGGGGCGTGAGGTTTGGGGGCGGGAGGGTGTAACTCAAACGGATGCCATGACGTGGCACGGGCTTTTTCTGCCAAACGCCCGTGATTCCGGGGAGGGGGGAGACGCTTGCGGCGCGGAGCGCCGTCCACGGCCAGGATGGCCGTGCCACCCGGAGGCTCCCGGTTATTCCTTGTTGCCGGCGTCGCGGATCATTTCGGCAGCGGCGGCCTGGACCTTGGGCATGGCCTTCATCATGCGGGGCATCATGACTTCCTGCATGCGGGCGCCGAGTTCGGGCTGCTTGTCGATAAACGCCTGGCCGGTGGGCGTGGAATAAAACACGGAAAGGCCCTGCAACTGGTCTTTCGTGAAGAGATCCGAGTAGGCGGTGGCGATGTCGCCTTTCATGCCCTTGATGTCCATCTCGTCGAAGAGGATATTGACGAGCTTCATCTGCATGTCGGCCATCTTCTGCGCCTCGGCGTCTTTCATGCCCTGCTGTTGCAGCATCTGGAGGAACATTTTCCCGAGGACGGCGCGTTGCTGTTCGAGCGATTTGGCGATCATTTCCTCGAAGCGCATCTGGTCCATGAGCGCGGTGGCTTCGGCGAGGGTGGCCTTTTCACCGGAGCTGGCGGCGACCGTGGCGGATTCGAGCGAGACTTTTTTAGTGGCGCCGTCTTTGGTCAGCGTGAGCGTGCCGGAGGTGGCGTCCCAGGAGTCGAGCTTCCAGCCGTTGAAGGTCTTGCCGACGGCCACCCATTTGCTTTCGCCGTCGGTATCGGAAAGGGAGAAGAGCGGTTCGCCTCCGGTCATGAGGACGCCGCGCAGGGCTGGCGGGGGAGCGTCGGCGGCGGAAGCGAACGAGGCAGCGGCGAGGGTGGCAAGGAGAGCGAGGAGACGGAGCGTTTTTTTCATCGGGATCGGGTTGCGGGTGAACGGGGGAAGGAAGACCGGAAACCATGACCCCGAAGGGGGCCGCCAGCAAGGGGCAAGTGCGCGAGGGGCGATTTTCGGAGCTCTGGCTGCAAAAACCGCGAGGGCTGTGCCGGAACCGGAGGGAATGGCCACAAAAAACACAAAATGTCTTTTTGTCCGGCGGGAATCTTCCGCGCGCTTATAAGCGCGGTGGAGCGTTTCATGCGCGGCGTGTTTTTTTGTGTTTTTTGCGGCCAATCAATTCAGTCACCGGCTTTTTTCGGGGTCGGCGGCGGCCTGCATGGCGAGGTCGAGCAGGAGGTCGGCCTGAAGGGACGCGCCGCGGGACTGGAAGAGGCGCGAGGCGTCGATGTAGAGCTGTTCGCGGCTGGAGGGCGGGGAACGTTTGATACCCTCGGTCATGGCCATGAAAGCCGTCGCGGGGTCGTTGGCCGCGAGGCGCAGCTCGGCGAGGCGCAGCCAGGGTTGCGGCGAATCGGGCGCGGCGTCGCGGGCCTGGGCAAAGCGTCGCTCGGCCTCGCCGGGGCGTCCGGCAACGGCGGCGGCCAGTCCGGCGCGGTAACGCGCCTCGGCTTCGGTCTGGCTGAAGTCCACGGCGTAGAGCCGCACGAGCTCCTTGTCGGCCTGGTAGTAGACCGGCGGCGTGGCGTAGGGAATGGGGCGCAGCCAGACCGGCGTGTTGCCGGCGCCGAGTTCATCGCGCTTCGGCAACGGTTTGCCGGGGTAAAGCGCCTGCCAGTAGCCCGCGGTGTAGCCGCTGGTGGTGATCCAGGCCACGTGGGTAACACCCCGTTTGCGGACGAGGCGTTCGGCGCGGGCGAGGGCTTCGGGATCGCCGACACAGAGATCGGTCATCAGTTGCGCGGCGGCGCGAAGGCCGTCGCCGTTTTCCCAGTGAAAGGTGCCGAGGGTCGCAAAGCCGCCGAAATAACCGATGGCGACCGAGGCGTTGGGGTCGGTGAGCACGATGATTTTTTCCGGCGGCACATCCGGCCGGTCGTTGCGCAGCACCGCGGCGATGTCGCGGTAGAGGAGGAAGGGGGCTTCGCCTTTCAGGACCGTCCCCTCCGCCTCCGTGCGGATCGCCCCCGAAATGATCCGCGCCGGCATGGTCAGGAAAAGCGCGGCGGCAACGATGGCGACCGCGGTCAGGATCGCGCGGCGCCGGCGCGGCGTGAGCGCGGCTGCGTCGATCCATACGCACAGCATGACGACGGCGGCGATGGACTGCGGCACGCTGGCGGATTGCAGCCAGCGCGTCTGCCACCAGCCTTGCAGGGTCATCGGCAGCGCGATGGCGAGGCAGAACACCAGCGCCAGCCGCGCCGCCGGTCGCCGCCACGCCAGCCGGAGCGTGACGACTGCGAGCAGCAGTTGCGCGGGGCGCAGGAGGCCCTGGTCCACAAACTTGAAAAAGCCCGTCTTCCCGAACTGGTCGGGCAGCGAGCGCAATTCGAGGATGTGGTGATGCACCGTGGCCATGAACGGGTCGAACATCATGAACACCCGCTCGCGGCCCACGATGAAGAGGAGGGGCACCACCGCCACCGCTGCGCCGGCGAGGAACGCCCGTTTCCGGCGCCAGGGTTTTGTTGTCGGACCCGGACCCGAACCCTGCGGATTTTCCAGCCATTCGAGCAACAGCGCGACCAGTTCGCCGCCGCCGAGCCAGGCGAGTGCGTAGACCGGATGGTTGACCTCGAGCCGCCAGCCGAACAGCCGGTCGGGAAACTGCTCCAGCAGGAAAAACAAAAAACCCGTCGCCGCGCCGACCCGCCCCCATAGCCGCCAGAGGTCCGGCCGGCAGATCGCGCCGCGCGCGCGCAGGTCGCGCCCGGCGGCCCAGGCGGCGAGCACGCCGGCAAATCCCGTCATGCCGATCGCGAGCACGGTGGCCACGGCATTGATCCAGAGCGCCACCCCGCCGCCGAGGGCCGAGACGAGAAAGGCGCGGCGGGCGGCGCGATCGTCGGGCAACCGGAGGAAGCCGCCGGAGGACGGTGCGGGCGGTGTTTTGCTGTTGCTGCCGGCCCCGGCCTCACCCTGGCCGCGCACCCAGCCGCCGCCGCCGAGCAGCGCGCCGAGGATCAGCGCGAGCAGGCCGATGTTGGTGATGCCGTGGTGGTCGTTGTACGACGGATAGAACGCTTCGTAAAACGAGTGCGCCCCGGCCAGGGACAGAGCGAGCAGTCCGCCGGCCACGGCGCCCTGCCGTCGCGCGAGCCAGAACGAATAACCGGCGAGCGTGAGCAGGAGCGCGGGCAGGTTGATCCACGCCGCCGCCTTTTCCACGGCGACGGGCCACGACACGTCCGCCACGCTTCGGTAAACCCGCGCCCAGGCAATGTGCAGCCACGCCCAGCCGGAGTTCCAGTAAACGGGGCGGCCTTCCGGGGCGTTGTCGAGCCGCGTGGTCCGCAGGCGAAAGTCGCCGTGGTCGGCCATCTCGATGATCTCGTCGGTCCACGTCATGCCGTCGGCCGCATGGGACGGCACGATGCCGGGCAGCCGGAGGCGTTCGGTCGGCTCGGGCGACAACTGCAGCCCGGTGATGCGGTCGAGATAATGGCGGACCAGCAGCCAGTGCGTGGTGACGAGCATCGTCGCCAGCAGCAGCCCGGCGAGCCATGGCCACCCCTGGCGAAAAAAGCGGCGGGCGGCGGAAGGGCGGTCGGGGGATGCGGGCGAAGAGTCGGGCATGGCGCGGTGAACCGGTGTTCGTAAGGGCGGCTGACCGTCCGGGGCAAGCCGTAGCGGCAGGCGCGGAGACTCTCCGTTACGCATTCCGCCCGTTGTCCGGCTCCGCTGCCGGCAGGACGTTGAGGCCGAGGATGCCGAGGAAAAAGCTGCCGAGCACGATCTGGCAGCCGAGCGTGAGCAGCGTGCCGGACGGGATCACCCAGCGCAGCGTTTCCTGCGGGGACAGGTCGCCGAAGTGCCGGCTGCCCCACTGCAACACCGCCGTCACGCCCAGCGCGAGGCCGGCGAGAATGAAACACGCGCCGGTTACCAGCCCCGCCTCGAGCGAGAGCCGGCGCATGACGGTTTCGAACCCCCGGTCGCGCGGACGCAGCCCGCACCGGATGGCAAACGCCTTGGTGAAGACCGAAAACTGGATCGACTGGAACCCGGTGAGCACGGCGATCGCGCAAAACAGCAGCGTGTGCACGTCGAGCGTCAGGCGGCCGAGGTGCAGCGGGCCGGCGAGCAACCGCCCGCCGAGGAGCGCGCCGCAGGCAAACAGCAAACACCCGGGATACAGGAACAGCCAGCGCGGGCTGAACAGCAGCATGAAGCGCAGGTGCCGCCAGCCATCGCGCCAGGGCCGCAGGTGCGGCGGCCGGTCGCGTCCGTCGGGAGCCAGCGTGGCGGGGACTTCGGCGATGCGCAGCCCCAGCAGCGAGGCCCGGACGATCATTTCGGAGGCGAACTCCATGCCGCTCGTGCGCAGGTCCAGACGCAGCCACGCGCTCTTGCGCAGGGCGCGCAGCCCGCAGTGAAAATCCCGGCACGGACTCCGGAAAAACAGCCGGCCGCAGGCCGAGAGCAGCGGGTTGCCGATGTAACGATTTTTCCAGGGCATGGCTCCGGCCCGGATGCCGCCGGCAAAGCGGTTGCCCACGACGAGGTCGTTGCCGGCGCGCAGCGCGTCGAGAAACGGTTGCAGCGACGGGCCGGAAAAATCGTAGCTGCCGTCGGCATCGCCCATGACGACCAGCGGGCTGCGGGCGGCGTCGATGCCGGCGCGCAGGGCATGGCCGTAGCCCCGTTGCGCGACGGGCACGAGCCGGGCACCGCGCGCGCGCGCGATTTCCCGGGAGCCGTCGGTGCTGCCGTTGTCGGCGACGATGATCTCGCCCCGCAAGCCGGCCCTAGCCAGCGCCTCCGCAGCGGCGTCGATGCAGGCGCCGAGCGTGCGGGCCTCGTTCAGGCAGGGCAGGACGACGGAAACCTCCGGCTGGGGATCGCGAGGATGCGGAGGCGGTGTGTCGGGCGGGCAACTCATTGCGGATTGGAACCGTGAATTTTCGGGGAAAGGCAGGGCCGGGCAACGACAATCCCGGCCGCTGCCTGGCGGTGCCTGGCAGAAAAAACCCGCGCCGCGCCCTGCCTTGCCAAAACCGGGGGCC